>JAPLNJ010000818.1 GCA_026692885.1 Planctomycetota bacterium
AAAGTGCCCGCGCAGTAATAAGTTGGTCAAACCCTTGTAGGACGGATTGGCGATCCGGCCGGTATTTCCCGGCCGGATCGCCAATCCGTCCCACGGCCAATTGCTCAAGTCATTTCTGCGCGGCCACAAAGTTGGGGTTGACACGGGAAATTGGCACGGTGGCAAGGGCGAGAGCCTGTTTCGCTGCTTGCCCCGCAGGGGCGCACATGACAGCTCGGGACAACGGCCTGATCGTGATCCACAGGTTTTCGCCCCAAAGGGGCAGCCACATAGCAGCCCAGGGCAGAGCGGAGCGGCGTTCGCCGCGTAGCGCCACCCTGGGTTATGCGAGGATTGAGAACACTAGCCCTGAAGGGGCGAAACAAGCCTTGGTCACGTCTGACGAACGATGCGCGTGAGAGGGACCGCCTTGTTTCGCCCTTTCAGGGCTACCAGGTTGCTTCGCTACCGTACCCAGGGCGTCGCTCTGCGGCTGTCGCCGCGACGCTGTGCCCCGGGGCTGATTTGTTTTGGCCCCTACGGGGCGAGAAAACCAGGAACATCCACCGTCTTTGCCGACCAACTTCCGTAAACAATACCTGCCCGATTGCTTTCATCCGCCAACCCCAACTTTGCACACCCTAGGGCGAGGCTCCTGCCGAGGACCTTGATCATAACGTGGCGCACACTTGCCCGACGCGCCAGCGAGGGTGCCCCAGACTTCGCCTCGGTGTTTCGCCTGAGATGTGGTTTCTTGCCGAAACCTACGCCAATTCACAGACATTCACGTCGAGTGGGCCTCAACCACCCTCGTTTGCGTGTCGGGCTAGTGTGGACGGCTGCTAGGGCTAGCGTCTTACGCCACCTTATGATCAAGACCAGCTCCGCGGGAGCGTCGCACTCCCAAAAGCATGCCCGCGGAAGTTGCCAACTGGATACGGCACTAGCAGTTGCTGCCTGGCTACAAGTTTGATTCGCGTAGACTGCCGTTTGTCCGAGACGTTTGTCCGAGACGTTTGTCCGAGACAAGGAAAACGCCGAAACGGCCGCGAAAGAAAGCGGCGACAAGTCGCCGCACTCCAAAGTTCGCTACGCACTCGAAGCCTGCGGGGGACGGTCACCGAGGAGGCGGTCGAAACGCTCGCGCAGTTGTTGCTGGCGGTCGGGGGTCCACCACACGGAGAAAGCGGCCCGGCATTGCTCCCAGCGAGTTTGGGCGTCGGCGAGCAGGGTCTGCAGGTAGGCCACATCTTCGGCGCTGGTCGACAATTCGATCCAGTTCTCGAGCCGCTGCTGGGCCGTGGTGAAGTCGTTCAACTCGCCCAACTTCTCTTGCAGGCTGACCGTCAGGGGATAGACCTCGGCTTGCAGCAAGTCCTGAAAGGCCCCGCCCAGCAGTTCCATCGTGTAGCGCAGCCTCTTCACCCAGATCCGAAACTGGTGCAGAGCCTCGGCCGTGGTCAGATCCGCACTGGCGACAAAGAACTCGTCGACCACGCCGCGCAGCCGTTGTACTGCCCAGGTCCCAAATTGAGGCGTGCCGCGCTCGCTGTCCGCCCCGCGCCAGCGGACGCGTTTCAGCAGTTTGGTTAGGCGTTTTTCTAGCCGCCGGTCGTTGGACAGACGCCGGTAGATGTCCACCAGCGGCGGCTGCGCGGAGGCCCGATGGGCTCGCACCCTGGCCAGCAGACGCAGCGCATCCGGATGGGCGGAATCTTCTGTCAGCCGCGCCGCAAAGACGTCGTCGTCCCGGGCGTCGTTGCTGGCACGGCGAATGCGGCGCAGTTGTTTGTTCAGCCAGCGCGCTCGCCGCGGTGGCAGAAATTCCTCGAACACGCAGGCCGCCGCGGTCGCCCGCCGCGACCAGGTCCGCAACTGGTGGACGTACTCGACGTCTTCCTCCGGCTTGCAGGCCGCCATCACCAGGTAATATTGCAGCGGTGCGAACCGCGACCGCAAGCCGCGTACGGCCACGTCCGCGGTATATTCCGCGGGCGACGCTTCGATCCATTTGGTCACTTTGGCCATGCTCGTCACTCCCCATTTCCGGCCGCGCGGTAGGGCTCGAACACCGTCCGCTGGGATTGTTCCAATTGCCTCTCGGCATTGTCGGCCAACTGATAGAGTTGCTCCTGGTGGCGATGCCGTGGGCTACCTGGCTCCGGACGCAGCCGTTCGTAGGATCCATCCGGGCGCAGCAGACGGCCTTTGACGTTGTCCTTCCCATAGGATCGCAGGATGGCGATCAGCCGGCGGCGGCTGGCGGGATCTTCGATGGGAATCAACAGTTCCACACGCCGGTCCAGGTTGCGGGACATCCAGTCCGCGCTAGCGATGAACACCAACTCGTCGCCGCCATGGTGGAAGTACATGATCCGGCTATGTTCCAGATAACGATCCAGGATGCTGACCACGCGGACGTTTTCACTCAGGCCCGGCACGCCGGGCCGCAAGCAGCAGATGCCTCGGACGTTCAACTCCACGGTCACCCCGGCCCGCGAAGCCTCGTACAGCGCCGCGATGATGTCGGTATCGTTCAGCGAATTGAGCTGGGCCATGATCTGAGCGTGTTGGCCCTGTTTCTTCCGGTCGATTTCCGATTCGATCAACTCGATCAGCCGATCGCGAAGACTGATCGGGGCGGCAGCCAGCTTGCGGAACTGCTGGGGCTGAGAGTATCCCGTGATGGCGTTGAAGAAGGCGGTGGCGTCCGCGGCCAGCTCTTCGTTGCAGGTCAGAAAGCAGCAATCGCTGTACAGCCGAGCCGTGACTTCGTTGTAGTTGCCCGTGCTGAAATGGACGTAGCGCTGGATTCCGTGCGGTTCGCGGCGGATGATGATACAGACCTTGGCGTGCGTCTTTAGATTCTTGACGCCGTAGATCACCTGGACGCCCGCTTGTTCCAGGACGTTGGCCCATTCGATGTTGCGGGCCTCGTCAAAGCGGGCCTTGAGTTCCACGATGGCCGTGACGTGTTTACCTTGTTCGGCGGCCCGCCGCAGGGCGGCCACGATGGGACTGTTTCGGCTGGTGCGGTACAGGATGATCTTCACGGCCAGTACGTCCGGGTCTCCGGCGGCTTCTTCGATCAACCGCACCACCGGTTCGAAACTCTCGTAGGGCAGGCACAGCAGGACGTCCTTCGCTCGCATGACTTCGAACATCGGCGACTTCGGATCGACATCCGGCGAACGGCGGGGCGGCCAGTTCGCAAATTTCAGTTTTTCGAACCCCGCCAGTCCGGTGAGCCGCATGCAGGCCGACAGATCCAAGGGTCCGCGGGCACGGTAGATCGAGCCGTCATCCACCCCCAGAGACTGCCGCAGGAAGTCCAGCAACGTCGGGCTAGCCTCGTCCGAGACTTCCAGCCGCACGCAGTCGCTCTCCTTGCGGGCTTCCAGCACTTCCTCCATTTCCTCCAACAGGTCCGCCGCCATATCCTCGCGCACACTGAGGTCCGCATTGCGAGTCAGACGGAACGGCGCGACTTCCAACACCCGCTCGCCCGCAAAGAAGCGGTCGATGAACAACCGCACGACATCTTCCAGCAAGATGTATTCGTACCCGCCGTCGGAAGGCAACGTCAGGAACCGGTTCGGCGCCTGGCCGAACGGAATCAACGCAAACCTTGGCGGCTCCCCCTCGGCTGCGGGCGCCAAGACGACGCAGACGTTCAGCGTCCTGCCGCCGACCAGCGGAAACTCTTCCGGAGCGGGCACGGCCATCGGCGTGTAGACGGCGAAAATCTCCTCCTCGAACACTCGTTGGATGACTTTTTTCTGGCGCCCGGTCAGTCCGGATGGCGTGATTCGTTTGAGGCCCGACTTGGCCAGACCTGGTTCGAGTTGATCGAGGAAGCAGGCGTATTGGTCCCTCATCATTTGGTGGGTGCGTTGGCTGACCGCCTCCAACTGTTGCAGCGGCGTCAGCTTGGCCGGATCGCATTTGACGCTGCCCTGCTTCCGCAGTCGTTGGAGACCACCCACACGAACCATGAAGAACTCGTCCAGGTTCGAGCCGGTGATGGCCAGGAACTTGAGCCGTTCCAGCAGCGGATTCGCTTCGTCCGTGGCTTCGTCCAGCACGCGCTGGTTGAATTCCAGCCAGCTCAGTTCGCGATTGATGAACTTGGGTAGTTTACGGGTCATGGTGCGTTGCAATCAGTGTTTCTAAAGGGACAAAACAGGTCTTGCCCGGAACGTTGCGAAATCCGGAACGTTGCGAGTGCTGGCAATCTAGCGGGTGGCTGGTGGCTGAGCCTAAGCGAAGCCCCAGCAACCGTGGACTGGGGCTTCGCTTAGGCTCAGCCACCAGCCACCCTGCCACTAGCATTTCACAACATTCCGAGCGAGGCCGACAAAACAATTTCGGCATTTGCCCTTTCCCCCTCACCCCAAACCTCTCCCCGGAGTACCGGGGCGAGGGAGTTGTTTTTCGGCCGCTTAGCATCGGCGCATCAACAACTGTCGGGTTTTCAAAGTAGTCATCACGCTCCGCCGTGATGACATGTCGTCACGGCGGAGCGTGACGACTACTATGTTTGCGACACTTATTGATGCGCCGATCCTTACCCGGCGCTCCGCAGCAACACGGACATGCCGAAGATCTCCTTGAATAACGAGCCTTTCTGCCGTACGGCCAATTGCTCCAGCGACAGGTCATCGGCACCGGACACGGAAATCACGAGCCGACCGCGCTCGCGAGTGCATTGCAGCGCCTTGATCCGTTGTGCGTTCGAGCGGTCCAGGGCATCGGCGATCCGCAGCAGCGCCGCCAACTTGGCCACACTGATGCGTTTCTTCCAATCCAAGCCAGCGTAACCCTCGTGCAGCGGCTTGGGTGACGAACGGCGGTGGTAGCGTGCGGTCAGCGCCGCCAGCAACAGGTCTTCGCGACTCAAGCCGAACAACTCGCCGTGCGTAATCAGGTACAGCGAGTGTTTGTGATGGCTGCGGGCACTGACGGCGTGGCCAATATCGTGCAGCAAGGCCGACACGTACAAAAGCACTCCATAGCGGGGGTCCAACTGGTGCTCCGCCTGCAACGCACGAAACAGCGTCTTGCTCAACTCGGCCACGTGCCGGCCGTGCAATTCGTTGAACCCGAACCGGCGGCCGAAATCGACCGCCGAGCGAATAATCTGGTTCGTGAACGTCTCGGTCCACGCTTCCTGCACGACCATCGCCTTGATCAGGCCGTCCCGCAGGTTGATGCCGGAGACAAGCACGCTGTCCAGTTGCAAGGCTTTAGCCAGCTGCAGGTAGGCCAACAGCGCCGGTCCCACCGTCTCGGCGTCCGAGTACGCCAGACGCCGCTGGTGGACCAACTCATCCACCGACATGCCCAGCAGTTCATCCGTCAGTTTCTGCAGATCCTCAATCGGCAACAGCGCCAGCGATTCCTGGTTCCAACCCGGCAGGATCTCCGAGGCGGCGTACCGGACGTCGCCGCCCAAGGCGATCATGGTCAACACGCCCGGCTCCGGCATTTGTTCGCGAAGACTCTCCACGATCCGCTGGATCTGGCTTTCCCAGATGTCCCGCTCTTTGGCCGAGGGCGCGTGGTAGGCTTCCAGTGTTTTCCGCATGCGGAGCGAACCCAGCCGATACGTCTGGGCGAAGGCCACGTTGCCGCTGTACACCACGAGTACCTCGGTGCTGCCGCCGCCCACTTCGACAATCATCGCATCGGAGTTGGACAGCAGCGGTTCGCGTTCCAGCAGTGGCTGAACGCCCAGATACGTGACGCGATTGACGGCCGCCTCGTCGAACGGCTCGACGTGGAAACCGGTCGCGACAAACACCCGCTGCAGAAACGAGGCCCGATTGACCGCCTCGCGGACAGCGCTGGTCGCGACGACGTGGACCTGCTCCGCTTGCCGGATGTCGTACTCGTCAAGCAGTTGCCGATAGCTCTTCAGGACCCGCACGCATTCCTCGGTAGTGGCCGGATCGATCACGCCCTTGGTGAAGGTGTCCCGTCCGAGGCTCACCGCCTGAACCACTTTTTCTAAGGTTCGAACCCGGCCCCCGTCACTGATCTCGGCAATGGCCATGCGGATCGAGGTGGCACCGATGTCGACCACGGCCACCAACTTCGGTGACGGTTTGGCCGGTCCAGCAAACGCGGTTACGGTTGTCGGTACGTCAGATCCCATACATCATCCAGCCACCAATCTCCACGGAAGTAAGATCCCATAAGATAACGCTGTTCAGGGGCTTCTGCCAACCGAGCGAGGGCCAGGAAATCCGTCTGGCTGATCTTGCCTAGGCCACTGTACGGTGCGTCTTAACAAAATCCTAACTGAGTCCCAACTGGGTCGGCCAACACGCGACCGCCTAATACACCAATCGTAAAGCATTTGTCAATAACGACTAGCATCGGAAAAGCGATAATCTTCTGACATCCTCGCACAGGCCCCCGATGGGCCACGCCCACTTAATCATTCGTGGATATTTTGTTAAGAAGTGGTAGCTCGCGGCGGAATCAATTCCTTCTCCTACGCCAAAACAGGGGGCCGGAAGATGCTCAGCAGGAAGACTTGTGCGGCCATCAGCTTACTGGGAATCGTGTGTTGGGGTTCCATGGGCTGCGGTCCCGGCGGCCAGCGTGCGGCTGGCGGGAAGAAGACGGTGCGGATCGGTGGTTCGGATACCATGGTCAACCTGGCTCAGGCTTGGGCCGAGGCGTACAAGAAATCACACCCCGATGTGAGCGTTCAGGTCTCCGGCGGCGGATCGGGCGTGGGCATCGCCAACTTGATCAAAGGCACGACCGATATCGCTAACAGCAGCCGCGAGATGAAGAAATCGGAAAAGGAAGCGGTCAGCAAGAATGCGGGCCAGGAACCGCAAGAGTTTGAGGTCGGCAAAGACGCGCTGGCCGTCTACGTCCACAAAGACAATCCCCTGGAAGTCATTTCCATGGCCGACCTCGCTGAGATTTATGGCGAGCACGGAAAGATCACCAAGTGGTCGCAACTCGGCGTCGCAAACAAGCTCTGCGGCAGTGACGAGATCACTCGCGTCAGTCGCCAAAACAACTCCGGGACGTATCAGTACTTCCGCGAAGCCGTGTTGACGGGGCAGGAGTATAAAGCGGAGTCGGTCGCGCTGAGCGGTTCGAAGGACTTGGTGGCAATGATCTCCCGTACACCGTGTGCGATTGGCTACAGTGGCATGGGCTACCACACGGCGGAAGTGAAATGGCTCAAGGTCGCCCAACAGCAAGGGGACTCCGGCGTGGAGCCGAGTGTCGATACCGTCCAGCACAAGACTTATCCGATCTCCCGTCCGTTGTTCATGTACACTCGCGGCGAACCCGCGGGCGAGGTGAAGGAGTTCCTGGATTGGGTCCGTTCCGAGGCAGGGCAGAAAGTCGTGATCGATCTGGGCTACGTGCCGTTGCATGCGGCGGCGACCGGCGAGATCGAGACGGTGAAGACGAGCGAGGAGCCCGCCGAGGAAAAACAGTAGATTGCTCGCGGTCGGCGCTGGCTTGTTAGCCCGGCGCCAACGGCGACGGCGTGTATCACCGGGCGCCGTCGCCGTTGACGCCGGGTTAAACGAGGATGGGCCATCCTCAACCGAGGGCAGTAGGAACGACAACGAGAAATACGAGCGACTTAGGATCACCATGGTGCACCCCGCCGAACGGAAAATTCGCTCCTTCAGCCGCGTGTGGGGGGCCGCGCTGGACCGATGCGAGCCGCTGATCGAGTCGCTGATCCGACTCTGCGGCTGGAGCGCGATCCTGTTCGTGTTTGGCATCTTCTTTTTTGTGTTCCGCGAAGGTGCGCCGTTGCTGGCCGGGAAGCTGAATCTGGTGGAGTTCTTCACCAGCACCAATTGGCGGCCGGATTCCGACATCGCACCGCATTACGGGATTCTCGCGCTGTTGGTCGGCACCATCTCCGTCACGGCCCTAGCGATGGTGATCGCCGTACCACTGGGATTGGGCGCGGCCGTGTACGTCTCCGAGTTCGCTGGTCCGCGCGTCCGCGAAACACTCAAAGTCGTGATCGAACTCCTGGCCGCGATTCCCTCGGTCGTGTGGGGCTTTATTGGCTATATGGTGCTCGGCCCGATCATCATTTGGGCCACCGGGGCGCCGGTCGGCATCAATCTGTTGAACGGCGGCATTATTTTGGCCTTGATGAGTGTACCTGTGATTGTCTCGGTTTCCGAAGATGCCTTACGGGCCGTTCCAGATTCCTATCGGGAAGCGGCCATAGCGCTGGGTGCCAGCCGGTGGGAACTGGTGTACCGCGTCTTGTTCCCCGCGGCGAAGAACGGACTCTTGGCGGCGGTGTTGTTGGGCGTGGGCCGGGCGCTGGGCGAGACGATGGCCGTGCTGATGGCCTCAGGGCATTCCGTGCGGATTCCGCACCACCT
>JAPLNJ010000819.1 GCA_026692885.1 Planctomycetota bacterium
GGATGACCGAGTGGCCCCTGGGGCACCCCTGATCGTGATCCACAGGTTTTCGCCCCAAAGGGGCAGCCACAAATCAGCCCAGGGCAGAGCGGAGCGGCGTAGCCGCGTAGCGCCGCCCTGGGTTATGAGAGGATTGAGAACGCCTGCCCTGAAGGGGCGAAACAAGCCTTGGCCGCATCGGACGAACGATGCGTGCGGAGATGAACCGATTTGTTTCGCCCTTTCAGGGCTACCGTGCTGAATCTAACCCGTACCCAGGGCGGCGCTCTGCGGCTGTCGCCGCGACGCTCTGCCCTGGGCTGATTTGTTTTGGCCCCTTTGGGGCGGAAGAGTCGTGGATCACGCCGGCCTCCGCCGGGAAGCCTTCCCCAGCCCCAAACGCGGAGTAGAAACGGGATCACCTCGACAATTGGTCTTGACCTGCACAAACTGAACACCCCACGTCTGCTGCGACGATGCCTTCGCACCCGCGTGACTCTCGACACCGTACCAGTTGTCTGCTCGCTCTGCAACTTCTTGCCGGGTGTGGTGACGGTGATGGCGTGCTCAAGAAACGCAGCGGCGGAGTGCTGTGAGGCACTCCGCCGTGCGGCTTCCAATCGCTCCCGAGCTGAAGACGACTACGGTATGAGGAAGGCTCCGCCGACGATGACGCCAGCTTCTGCCAGACCGCCGCGGAGGCTGAGCGGGAAGGGGGGCAGCAACCAGGGGGCACAGTTGCCGGGCCGATAGTAGCCCAAGGCATACTGGCACTCCTGCGGCGGATGAATGCCCATGTTGTACGGCAGCAAGGCGATGTTGGCGAAGAAGTGCGCTCCCGCCAAGGGTGCTTCCAGCAGTGGGCCGACGGTGTGTCCGTAGCGCTCCAGCTGCACTTGTTCGAAGTACAACGGCTTGTGGCACAGGCCAGAGGCCTTCCAGTTCATCGTGACCGGTTCCCACGACCGGCCCGCGAACTGCTCGTCACCCAGACTGCATTCCGCCGGCACGCCCCACCAAGCGGTGAGGAAGCAGATGTCGTCATCGCACAATTGGCCTAAGGGCACCACCGCCAACTGGCCGTCCTGTTGCGTGACCGTAATCCGCCGATTGCGGATGTCGGTCAGCCGTCCGTCAGCTACCACCGCGCCGTCACGATTCTTCCACACCCGGGCGGGCAGCTGCTTCAACTGAGCCTGCAATGCTTCCTGTTGAGCCTCCGGTGTCTCCACATCGGGCCGGATACTGGCGGTGATGTCCAACGAGATTTTCCTGATCGAAGCATTTTTGACCGCAGTGCGGGCGTGGCTACAATTCTTGTCTTCCTGGCAGCAGTTCCTGAAGTTGTACACGCGGTCGCACTTGTCTTTGTCCGCGGCGTCCTGACTCGCGGCCAAAGGGTCCGGTATCCTGCGGTCTCGGCTAGCCGGTTCCATCGTTTTCAGCTCAGGCTTAGACGGCGCCACCGACGTTTTCTCCTCTTCCGGCGGTGCCGGCGGTGCATCCATGTCAGTCGCCGGTTTCTCCGGGGTCGCCCGCGGCGTCTGTTCTGGAGCCAAGGGCTCCGCCGGCTGAGCGGGTGGCAGGGTCAAGTCCGGTGTCGCAGGCGTTGTCGGCGTCTTCCAGCGAGGCTCGGTAGGTTCTGTCGAGGGCCGCGGAGCATCGAACGCGGGCGCTGCTGGTTCGCTCGGTACCACCTGGCTGTCCAAGGTGGGCAGCGCCGGAAACGCGGAGTCCATCCTCGGCGGTTCCGTCTCCGCAGACTGAGACTTCGGCGCTCGCAGATCAGGGGGTTCCGGCTTCGGCTGGCCGGGCTTCGTCGTTTCGCTCTTTTTCGCAGAGGGCGATTTCGGTCCTGATACCTGGGCGACGCGATCGTCGAACGGGTCTCGGAAGGCATCGCCGCCCTGTTCGTCGTGCGAGACAATCCTGACGCCGCGGGTCTTGGTGTTGCGGTCCTGCCAGGCGCTGGCCGGGGCGCTGGCTTCGGCGGCGGTCTCCAGGGCCGGTTTACGTCCACGCCAACGCAAGACAGCGCCCGACGAGGCGGCACTCGATCCGGCCGTATTTCCGGGCGAGTTCACGAACTGCAAGGTGCTTGGCGTGGTAACCAGCTCCCGGCCCGTGGCAGGTACCAGATCCGGCAGCTGGGCAGCGGTCTCGATCGAGCGGGCATCATCGGAAACCTGGAGGGTCCCCGGCGACGGGCCATCGGCCGCCCAAATCGCGGACGCCGAGAAAACACTGAAGGACATGGCTATCCCCGCCAAGACGGAACGAACTGCGGCGGGGAACAACTGCGACAGGGGGACACGAAAAGGATTAATTCGGCTTGTCGCTCGAAGAAATCTCGACCGTGTAGTTGGGCGATTCCTGCGTAATGACAATGTCATGAGGATGGCTCTCCCGGACCGATGCCGACGAGACCTGAATGAATTGCGTATCCGTCCGCAACTCCTCAATGGTCCGCGTGCCGCAATAACCCATTCCAGCACGCAAGCCGCCGACAAGCTGATATACAAAGTCGCTGAGGGGACCCTTGAAGGGCACACGTCCTTCAACCCCTTCGGGTACCAGTTTTCCGGTTCCCACCTCGCCCGACTGGCGATAGCGCTCGCTGGAACCTTTGACCATGGCACCCAACGACCCCATCCCGCGGTACACCTTGAAGGTGCGGCCTTGGTACAGGATCGTCCGTCCTGGGCTTTCCGCCAACCCCGCGAACAAACCGCCGATCATCACTGAGTGAGCACCGGCGGCGATCGCCTTGGTGACGTCGCCCGAGTAGCGGATCCCACCGTCTGCGATGACAGGGGTTCCGCTATCTTTGGCTACTTTGGCAACTTCGTACACTGCTGTGATCTGCGGCACGCCAACGCCGGAGACCACGCGGGTCGTACAAATCGAGCCGGGACCGATTCCCACCTTGACTGCATCGGCACCGGCCGCGATCAAATCTCTGCAGCCCTCCCGGGTTGCCACGTTTCCCGCGACGACATCAATGTCCCATCGTCGCTTGATCTCTTTCACCGTCTCGATGACATTAGCCGAATGGCCGTGGGCGCTGTCGACGACCAACACGTCAACATCTTTGTCGATAAGGCTCTGCGCCCGGTCGTAATCAAACACACCGATCGCGGCTCCCACGCGGAGTCGACCCTGCAGATCTTTGCAGGCGTCTGGGAACCGATTCATCATGTCGATGTCTTTGATGGTGATCAGACCGATCAGGATATAATTTTCGTCAACCAGGAGCAGTTTCTCCACTTTTTTTGCCGTTAAAATCTTCTCAGCTTGCTCAAGCGTTAAATTCCCCCGTGCTGTCACCAAGTTTTCCTTGGTCATGACCTCGCCGATCGAGGCGTCGTCTCGTTCCAAAAACCGCAGGTCGCGACGGGTAATGATGCCGACCAGCCGTCCGTCCGGATGCGTGATCGGAATACCGGACACGTTGTGTACGTCCATCAGCCGCTGCGCTTCGGCAACCGGGACGTCCGGCCGGAGCGTAACCGGGTCGAAAATGATCCCGTTCGCGCTCCGTTTCACCTTGTTGACTTCTTTCGTCTGGTTTTCGATCGACATGTTCTTATGGATGATGCCGATCCCTCCCACCTTGCCCAGCGCGATGGCGAGTTCGCTTTCCGTCACGGTATCCATGGGCGAACTGAGCAACGGGATGTTCAGGTCGATGCGTTTGGTGAGCTTCGTTTTGATGTCGACCTGAGCGGGCACGACATCGCTGTAGCGTGGTAGCAGAAGTACGTCGTCGAAGGTGATGGCCACCTGCACAAGTTTTTCGTCCATGGTGCGTTAGACCTGCTGAGAGTAAGGGGATGGCTAGCATTGAATCCGGCATTATCCCGGATGCCGGCATTATCCCGGATGATTGATCGGTTTGGTAGGGTGGGTCG
This sequence comes from Planctomycetota bacterium, assembly GCA_026692885.1. Next base: position 3,891 of record JAPLNJ010000819.1, read on the forward strand.
ACCAGGCCTTTCGCCGTGTTACGATCAAGGATGTCAGGGTGGCTGGGGCAGAGTGCAGCGATGCCCCAGAAACCGGGTGCTGGGGCTTCGCCTAGGCTCAGCCGCCAGCCACCCGGGCTGCTGCTGGCACTGACAGCCGTGCGGAACCTTACTATCAAGGCCCAGGTAGGGAGTTGCCCGGCCAAACGTTCTGCTAGCTCAAAACTTGGCCGTCAAGTGCGCGGCGATCACCTGCGCGGCCAGGGCGTGGCCCGCGGCGTTCCAATGCAGGTCGTGAGCGAACGTAATGCGTACGCAGTCGCCGACGGCTTTGGCCCGCAGGAAATGGGGCAGCAGATCGATGGTTTCGATTCCCAGAGCGTCGGCACAGCGGAAGAAGGCGTGCCGTTCAGCCGCGGGTGGATCCGCTGGCAGGGCGCCGGCGTTGAGTTCCGCTTCTCCCAATTCGACTTGAAAGGGAATGTACGCCACGACCAACGCCGCTCGATGCTCGGCGCAGGCTGTCTGAAACGCCGCAAGATAGAACTTCACGACGCGGACCTCAGGGCTGTCATCCGCGAGCGTCCCCGCGGAGGGCGCCGTATCGCCCGGTTGGGCCTTCCGCCCGGCGGTCGTGGAGGCCGGGCTCCAAGCGTCCTTCCAGTCCCCGAGGCGATGCTGGCAGCGATCGGTGCAGTAGGTGACCAGATTGAACAGGTAGGACACATCCTTGAGCTTGTCCTTGATCTTGCTGGGGCAGAACTTGCCACTCGGCGGTTCCAGGCGGACTTCGCCTGCCTGGACAGTCGCATGCAAACTGTCCATCAAACGGCGGCCAAGGTTGTCGCCGAAGTCGTTCCCGTAAAATGCCAGGACGACGGTATCTCCCGGACGGAGCCTCGGCCGAACGTATGTCTCGAAAATCGCGAACTCCTGAACGGTACCGGCACCGCACAGGCCCAGGTTCTGAACGCGATGCCCCGGCCAGAGCGACTCCAGGCGGTCGGTGCAGAGTTGGCCTTGTCCAACGCCCCAGCCCCAGACAAACGAGTCGCCCAGCACGAACACGTCCGGGCGAGTGGCGGTCGTCCCCGGCCGCTCCTCGCGGCAACGAAAGCCATACTCGTCGTGGGCCACCACGACATCGTAGTCGCGCTGGGTCAAGCGGGCCTTGAAATGCGGCTTCCCGCGCCAACCGAGCACCGGATCCCGCTCGTGGAACGAAGCGAAAGGATTCGCATAACTACGGCTAAACCCGCCAACGCGGAGGGCCAACTCGCCGACGGTGCAGGCCACCATGCCGGAGAGGCAACAGGCGAGCAACCGGTAGACGGCCGTACGCCACGCACGAGGACGGCGGATCGGGCGGGGTGATTCAGTGGGCATGGCATCCTAACGCGGGTTGTGAGCGGCAAGGCGCTAGCCGCCGGTGGCGTTCGAAACCGGCGGCTAGCGCCTTGCCACACACGCATTTCGCCCCCAAACTCTTAGCCTGGAAGACGCACTCGATGCACTCGACTCGCGGATTCGCCGCGAACGGTCCGGGCTAATGCCGGCGGGCCCTGCTCAGAACAGGGTGTAGATGAAAGGTGCGGCCCCAGTCGTGGCAAACACGACCAGCAGGCCGAACAAGAGCAGCACCAACACGATCGGCAGCAGCCACCACTTCTTGTTTTCCAACAGGAACTGCAGGAATTCCCGGACCAGGGAAACGGATTGGCCTTCGGCGGCCTTTTCAAAATCGGACTTCTCTGCCATCACACATCCCTCCTCGAATCTACCAACGCCGGAAGCAGCTGGCGACGTCGGTTGGTGGTTTCTTGGGCTGCCAGTAACTACTCGCCTGCGCATCGAATTTCCTGTCAAGGGGATCTCGCCCCAGCAGACGCAAGAGCAAACCGATCGGCAGGAAGAGTCCGTAGAACAGGACCAGCAACGTCAACTCACTGACGCCCCAGCCAATCGGCAGACCGACCAGACTCAGGCCGACGAAGATCGGTCGCAGGGTCTGGGGATACGTCAGTCCCACCGCCGCCAGCGCGAGTCCGACGGCCGCGAGGATCCCGATGCCGAGAACTCCGCCGGACCAGAGCCAGCCCAGCAACGGCAGCGCGAACAGGCCGATCACGCCGAACTGTCGCAGTTGCCGATCGGTAGGATGCCAATTCATTTCGACCAGTTTCATAGTTAATCCGGTTGGAACTGTGCCAAGTACCGTTCTCGTGCCTGTTCGTCCAGTGGCTTGGTCTGTTCGTGCTTGTGCAGAATATGTCGGCCCAGAACCAGTACATCCATGTCTGTCGCCATAAAGCAGCGATACGCGTCCTCTGGGGTACAGACAATCGGCTCGCTGCGCACGTTGAAACTGGTGTTGATCAGCACCGGGCAGCCGGTCTGTTCGTAGAAGCAGGTCAGCAACCGATGCAGCAGCGGATGCCGCTCCTGGTCCACCGTCTGTACCCGCGCCGAGTAGTCGACGTGGGTCACCGCCGGAATCGTGGAACGGCAGTGATGCAGCTTGTCGATGCCAAACGCCGTCTCGTGTCCTGCCCCGGGGTCCGTACGGAGTTCCTCGCGGACCTGCGCGACCAGCAGCATGTAGGGGCTGTCTGCGTTGGGCGGCAACTCGAAGTATTCGTGCACGTGCTCACGCAAGATGATCGGCGCGAAGGGCCGGAAAGACTCACGAAACTTGATCTTCAGGTTCATCACCGACTGCATCCGCGCGCTGCGGGCATCGCCGAGGATGCTGCGGGCGCCGAGGGCTCGGGGCCCAAACTCCAGGCGGCCCTGGAACCAGCCCAAGACTTTCTCCTGCGTCAGTAGCGCGGCTACCTCTGCCACCAAGTGTTGTTCGCTGGCCGCCGTATCGAAGACGGCTCCGCAACGTTCCAGGCGGACCCGGATCTCCTCGTCCGTAAAGGCCGGCCCCAGGAAGGAACCGTGCTGGCTGTCGCGGCCCTGCGGCGTACGCGGCTTTTCCAGCAACTGATGCCAGATGAACAGGGCCACACCCAGGGCTCCGCCCGCATCGCCAGCCGCCGGTTGAATCCAGATATTCTCGAAGGGGCCTTCCCGCAGGATTCGCCCATTGCCCACGCAGTTCAGCGCCACCCCACCCGCCATTACCAGGTTCTTCATCCCGGTCTGGCGCTGCACGTGCCGGACGGTCCGCAGCATGACCTGTTCCGTCACGGCCTGGATCGAAGCGGCCAGATCCATCTCGCGTTGCGTCAGCGGTGTCTCCGGCTGGCGGGGCGGTCCACCGAACAGCCGATGGAACTTGGGCGAGGTCATCGTCAGCCCCTGGCAGTAGTTGAAGTAGCTCAGATCCATGCGATAGGAGCCGTCTTCTTTGAGGTCCACCAAGTGCTGGAGAATGAGATCCTGGTAGACAGGTTCGCCATAGGGGGCTAAGCCCATGACTTTGTATTCGCCGCTGTTGACGCGAAACCCCGTATAATACGTGAAGGCCGCGTACAGCAGGCCCAGCGAGTGCGGGAACCGAATCTCGTGCGTCAATTCGATTCGCTGGCCGCGCCCGACGCCGTAGCACGTGGTCGACCACTCGCCGACGCCGTCGAACGTCACGATCGCCGCTGCGTCAAACGGCGAGGGAAAGAAGGCGCTGGCCGCATGGGACTCGTGGTGCTCGGTGAACACGTAGCGACCGCGGTACTGGCCGCGGAGCGCGTCGCGCAGCACCCGGGGGATGTGCAGCTTCTGCTTCAACCATAACGGCAGGGCTTGCCGAAACGAACGATAGCCGGCCGGGGCGGTGGCCAAGTAGGTCTCCAACAACCGCTCGAACTTGGTCAACGGTTTGTCATAGAAGCCGACGTAGTCCAGATCCTCGGCCTGCAGGCCCGCCTCCGCCAGACAGTAGTCCACCGCTCGCTGCGGAAAATCGTGGTCGTGTTTTCTGCGGGTAAAGCGTTCCTCCTGCGCGGCGGACACGACCTCGCCGTCGATCACCAACGCGACTGCCGAGTCGTGATAGAACGCGGAAATGCCGAGGATTGCTGTCACTGGGCCGCATCTCCCCAATTCCCTGCGGCAGGCAGGCGATGGTGTCTCGGGTCAACTGCAAGTCCGTTCCGAGGCCTTGATCGGAACCTTACGCAGAACGCTGGCGAGGGCGGATCATCATCACGCGAAGCGTCAGCGACAAAAAACGCTGCTCTTCCTCGCTGACGCTTCGCGCTTACGATGTGCAACGTTCCGATCAAAGCCCCGCTCCAGCCAGCAATCTAGCCCAAACGTCCCTGAGGGAGCAACGTCATTTCGCCACCCTGGCCCGCTAGCATCGGCCGTGGGGACGCAGATGAAGTTGCTTCAGGAGCCAAAGTTGAATACGATGCGACGTGCGATTGGTGACGTTCCGATCAAGACTCTGTTCGCGGCGCCAACGCCGTGCCGCGTCTGCCTGGAAATGGAAGAACCTACGAAGAAGCCACCACTTCAAACACGGAAATCAGAGGAGTGCTTGTCGCTATGCCGGAATGGACGGCGGAAATCTTATCGCAACGGATTCTTGATCTGCGGCTACTCGACGCTCGAAAACTGGAAAGCGTGTGGGCCGAGATGCGTACTCGCGAGGTGTCGATCGAGGATTTCGAGAACATCTTGCTGCGCAAACAGCTCCTGACGAATTTCCAACTGGACAAAATCCTCAAGGGCGATCGTGACGGCTACTTCTACGACAAGTACCGCGTGCTCTACATGGTGGGGGCCGGCACCTTCGCCCGCGTATATCGGGCCGTGCACGTGCAAACCGAACGCGTGGTCGCCGTCAAGGTGCTGCGACGACGTTTTCGCAGCGAGGTGGAACAGGTTGAACTGTTCCTGCGCGAGGCGCGTATGGGCGAACGGCTGCGGCACTTCAATATCGTCCGCGTGCACGACGTCAGCAACGACATCCAGGCGCCGTACATGGTTATGGAGTTCGTCGAGGGCCCTACCTTGCGCGAATTCATGAAAATGCGCAAGAAACTGGACGTGGCCACGTCGCTAAGTCTGATCACGGATATCGTCAGCGGCTTGGATTATTCACGCAAGATGGGCGTCACGCACCGTGACTTGAAACTGTCGAACGTGCTGGTGACGTCTACGGGCCACGCCAAGCTGGTGGATTTCGGTTTGGCTACCATTGCCGAGTCGGACGACAAGCTGCTGACCGCGGAACCCAATGCGCGCGCAATCGACTACGTGGCGCTGGAACGCGGGACCGGCGTGAAGAAGAACGACCACCGCAGCGACATCTACTTCTCAGGCTGCATCCTCTACAACATGCTGACGGGCATCCCGCCTCTGCACGAAACCCGCGACCGTATGTTGCGGATGAATATCTCCAGGTTCGACCAGATCAAGCCGATCTTGGAACGGGAGCCTGATCTGCCCCTATCGCTGGCGGGGGTCGTGACTCGGGCCATGTGCTTTCAGCCGATGAACCGCTACCAGGAATTCGCCGAAATGCTGGCCGACCTCAAGAAGGCCAAGCTGGTCTTGGAGCAGGGCGAGCAGCGCGACAGCGAATCCCCCAAGGCGGAACCCGTGAAGTCCGAGATACTCGAACAGGAGGGAAACGGTCGGACGGTCCTGCTGATCGAGTCGCATACCGAAATGCAAAATATGTTGCGAGACCAACTCAAGCGACGCGGCTACCGGGTGCTGATCACCAGCGACCCGGCGCGGGCCATCCAGCGTCTTGAGGACGACCCGAAAGCCGCCCACTGTGCGATCTTCTCGACTCAGGAATTGGGCGCCGACGCCCTCGCGGCGTTCAACCGATTGGGCACGTTGGAAGCGACAGCCGAGATCCCGGCGATCCTGCTGGTCGACCAGCGTCTGAAGGGCGTGGTGCAATCCGCCCAGACGGCCGGACACCGCGTGTTACTGTCCATGCCGCTGCGTCTGAAGGAGCTGCGTGTCAAGCTGCTGGAACTGCTCGCCGCGAAGAAGTGAGGTGAGGGGGTGTCACCTCACTGCTGTGAATATCTTGCGGTTGTCCAAGTCCTCAATTTTTCTCGTTCCGATGCTCTGCGTCGGAACGCAAGCCACGGACGCTCTGCGTCCTTGGGCAGACGACGCGGAGCGTGGGAACGAGAGATGCGTGAAAATGTTCACAGCAGTAGAGCGTCACCTTGTCACGCTTCCCATCTCCTGCATCAGCCGTTTCATATCCTCCCACGTCTCCTTCTTCATCTCAGGCGCCCGCAGCAGATAGGACGGATGATAGGTCACCAGCACCTTGGCGCCGCGGTAATCGTGGAACCGTCCTCGCAGTGGACCGACCGAGCGCGTGGTGCGGAGCAAGGCGTGCGCCGCGACGGCGCCCAGACAGCAGCGGAATTCGGGTTGCAGAAGGTCTCATTGCCGCTCGAAGTA
>JAPLNJ010000820.1 GCA_026692885.1 Planctomycetota bacterium
GGGCCTCCTGTCTTTGGGAGCAGCCAAACGAAGTTATCGAAGTTCAAGGTCGCTATCGACCACCGTGCCGTCGATCCGCGAGATTATCGTTTGTCCTCCATTTTCCGAAGGGTATCTTCGGCGCCATTCTAGCCTGTCGCCGACACTCCCGCATAGCGACTTCACCGCGAGGCCCGGTGCCGGATGGCACGAAATTCTCCGTGAGCACGGTCTGTCCGACGTCGAGCGGGCTACACCACCGCCTGTGGGAAGCGTAGCCACGTTGCCGAGTCGTCCGACTGTCCCGCGACCTGCACTGGGAAATGAACGACTTGAGCAACTGTACTTGGCTCGATTCGAGATTCTGCGACGTCTTGTCCGCCTCGTCCGAGCAGTCGCAATCCTCGACAATCATCTAGAAGTCTCCCGTCTGGCATCAAAAACTTAGACCGGTTGGTCGAAAATATGAACTATGGGTATTGTTTAGAGAACCTATAGTCGCTATATTTTCAGCAGAAGTCAGGGGGGTCTAAGGAGACGTGAGCCATGCCGAGACTTAGCAAGAACCGCAAAGAGTTGCTGAACACGATGATGAAAGAGGCCATCTTCGAGGCCACCGCGTCGGTGTTGGGTGAGCATGGCGTTGAAGGAACCACCATGAATCGGGTGGCGGAGGCCGCGTCCCTGTCCAAGAGCAATCTGTATGACTACTTCCAGAGCAAGGATGACCTACTAACGTTCGTTGCTGATCGAATTACAGGTCCTTTCTTGAAGATGCTCGAGGATGTCGTAGCGGCGAGTCTGCCCGCGCCGCAGAAACTCGAGACCATCCTGCGTTACGCCTTGGACGACACCACCAAACACAAGCCCATCATCCGGCTGCTGGCGCAATCGGATCACAACCAGCAGGTCAAGAGAAGCAGTCGTCCGCGCGTCTTGGAAGCCTTTACGGCCATCTTCGGGCAAGGCATCCAGGAAGGGACGTTTCACCCGCACAATCCCGTGCACACGGGCCGCATGTTCGCGGGTTGTTTTTCAGAGTTGTTCGAGTTGCTGGTGAGTAACGCCTCCAACGAAGATGTTACCGATTACGTCGAGGTATTGATCGAGGCGGTTCGTCATGGTCTTTCCATCCACGTTGCGAACAGCCCTGGGCAGGCCCGGCGACCCCGGGGATGTCGCGAACGTGAGGTACGGTCATGAACGTCAAGCTCAAGGTCTTGCACGGTGCGAGAGCGGGCAAGGAATTGGGGATTCCGACCCCGGAGTGCCTGGTCGGCCGCAGCCAAGATTGCCACTTGCAGCCGAAGAGCGAGGCGATCAGTCGTCATCACTGTGTGGTGTATGTCCGGGACGGCCGGGTTTTCGTACGGGACCTCAACCAACACAAACACCGTGAGTCCGACCACGGAAATGATCGAGGCCACGCAGGCCACAATAGTCGTGTCGTCCATGGTATCCTGCTGCGGGCGGTCTGTGCGGCGATGTTGTTTGGGGTGCTGAACGCCGTGTTGGCCGGAGCTTGGGAGACCGTGCCTTTGCCGTCCGCACAGCGGTATCCTGAACTGGCGGAAGATCGAGGCAGCGGAAACCAGTCCGTGGCGGCATGGAATGAGCGTCCCGCCGCTGCCGCCTGGACGCGTCCCACAATGTTCACGAACGATCCCGAACAAAGGCCCTCGTTCAGCGCAGAGACTCCTCAGGGAGTGCCTGCCTCGGACGGCCTCGAGCGCTGGAGCCCACCGCGACCCAATGCAGTGCAGACGGATCCCTGGGTGTGGCAAGTCCTTCCCGATGGCCTCATCTATCCGTCCTACTTGGCTGGACCGAAGGAGCCTCGCTTCGCGAGTATCTGGAACTACGACCAGAAGCTCGGGTGGATGCTCGACCTGGAAGCGGGAGGGCGTGTGGCCCTCCTGAGATACGGGACCGCAGGCGTGCCGCGTCCAGACGGCTGGGAACTGGACCTGGAAGGGGCTGCCTTTCCCCGACTGGATGTCGAGCGTAACGAAGACATGATTTCCACGGACTTCCGAGTGGGTCTCCCATTGACGTTCGGTTACGGTTCTTGGCGAGCGAAGCTAGAAGCGTACCACCTGAGTTCTCATTTGGGCGACGAATTGATGTTGCGGTTGCCGGAGACGCCGCGGATCAATTACAGCCGCAATGCGTTTGTTTTCGGTGGCGCTTACTACCCGACGGATGATCTGCGGCTGTACGCCGAGGTGGAATGGGCCTTTGATACCGCCGGCGGCACCCGGCCCTGGGAGTTTCAATTCGGCGTGGACTACAGTCCAGTTTGCTCATCCGGAGGCTTGAGGGGGACGCCGTTTCTGGCGTTGAACTGCCAACTTCGCGAAGAGACCGAGTATGAGGCCGCATTCGTAGCCCAGGTGGGATGGCAATGGCGTGGGCTCACTGGTCACCTGTTCCGGCTCGGTGTGCAGTACTTCACCGGTCCGAGTGATCAGTATCAGTTCTTCTGCCGCAACGAGAACAAGGTCGGCATAGGACTGTGGTACGACTTCTGATGCAAACTCCGTTGGAGACTGAGAAAGTGAGCACCGTATTAACTGAAGAACCCACGGCCAGCGTCAATCCATTGAGTCTGGAACGCCAGGTCGAGACAAAGCCGGGCGAGAAAAAGCCGATTGAGAAGGGGCAGGCTGCCAAGCCGTCAAAGCCCGGCACGCACCGATGGCTGCTGATTCTGGCAAGCGGCATCGTTGTTGGCGGCGCTTGGTATGGCTACGCTCGGCATGCCGCGGTCGGCACGGGTGAGAAGACATCCGAATCGTCGGCGGGCGAAACAGAGCAGCGCGTGGGCAAAGCCACGCTCGGATTTGCCACGAACGGCAATGCTGCAAAAGCCGCAAGAGACGCCGCGGCCCCACGCTGCGAAACCGTGCCCGTCAAAGTTCTGCAGCGGAGCGACACGCTTCGCTTGACCGGCAGTCTCATCGCCGACGAGCAGTCCTCCGTGGCCAGCAACACGAGCGGCATCGCTGCCGAAGTGTTTGTTGATCGTGGCAGCATTGTGAAGAAGGGCGACGTGTTGGTTCAAATCGATCCGACCGACGCAAAGAACAAATTGGCGGAAGGCTTGGCCCTCATCGATGAACTCAAGGCGAGGTTGGGAATCGGCGACAGCTTTGACGGGTTCGATCCCGAGGACCAGCCTGAAGTCCGACTCGCCAAGGCCTCGGCCGATCTGGCCACGTCGAATTTCAAACGCGCCCAGGACGTGTACACAAAAAAGGTCATCTCGACCGAGGCCTACGACCAGTCGCGGACCGAGTGTGAGTTGGCTTTGCAGCGCTATCGTCAGTCGCTGTTCCAGATCAAGCAGGTTTATCAAACTTGCAAGACGGCCGCGACGAAGTTGGCGATTCTGGAGAAAGCCGTGGCCGACACGACCATTCGCGCCCCATTCGACGGCTGGGTAGCCGAAAAACTCGTGGCGGTCGGCGAACAGATATCGTCGGGCATGCAGGCTACAAAGGTTGTCACACTCGTGCGAATCGCCCCGCTTCGGCTGGCGCTGACCGTTTCGCAGCAGGACATCGGCTGCATTCAAGCCGGACAGGCGGTGCGATTCCACGTTGACAGCTTTCCCGACCAGTTGTTCACCGGCACCGTGCAATTCATCGCGCCGGTGGTGACCAACGACACGCGGTCGATGGTTGTCGAAGCCGTCGTGCCAAACCCCAACGGCGCGTTGCGGCCCGGCCTGTTTGCCACCGCCGAATTGGAGCTTCCCAAAAAGGGGGCCGAGGTCTTCGTACCCCTCAACGCTGTGCAGAGAACCGGCGAGGTCGCCCGCGTCTTCGTCGTTCGCGATGGCATGGCTCGCGAGCAGGTTGTCGCGCTCGGCGACACGATGAAGGATAAAATACAGGTCAAATCGGGACTGACGGCCACGGACGTCCTCGTTGCCAATCCCGACCAGGTCCATGACGGAGACGTGGTCCGCAAATGAATCAACTGGCTGCGATTTGCGTCAAACGCCCTGTTTTCGCCACTGTGATCATCCTCGTGCTCGTCGTATTCGGCATTGCCGGATACATGAAGCTCGGCGTCGATCGCTTTCCCAAAGTCGACTTTCCCATCGTTACGGTAACGACGCGTCAGCCGGGTTCGGCGCCTGAGGAAATTGAAACCGAAATCACCGACAAGATCGAAGAGGCCGTCAACACGGTCAACGGCATCGACGAGTTGCGGTCGATTTCATCCGAAGGCATCTCGCAGGTCTTCGTCACGTTCCTTCTGGAGAAGGATATCGATGTGGCCGCGCAGGACGTACGCGACAAGATCAACCGCGTGCTCCCTGAGTTGCCCAAGGACATCGACCAACCGACCGTCGAAAAGCTGGACCCCGATTCGGCACCCGTCTTGGCGATTGCCGTTTCCGCGCCCCCTCCTACTACGCTGCGCGACATCACGGAGTATTGCGACAAAGTCCTTCGACGTCAGTTGGAATCGCTCGGCGGCGTCGGCCAAGTGATGCTCGTCGGCGGCCAGGCCCGGCAAATCAACGTGCAGCTCGATCCGTTGAAGCTCCGCGCCTATAAGTTGACGGTGGCTGATGTGGCAAAGGCGTTGGCGGCCCAAAACCTTCAAATGCCTAGTGGTTCGATGAAGGTCGGCGCAACCGAATACACGCTGCGCACCATGGGACGCGTCGGTAGCATGGAGGAAATGAACCGCATTACGGTGGCCAACCGCGACGGCCGCACAATCACGATCGGCGATCTTGGCACGGCCGAAGATTCCACCGAGGAAGTCAAGAGTGCATCGCTCTACAACGACACGCCCTGCGTGCTAATGAATATCCGCAAGCAGTCGGGCACGAATACCGTGGCCGTGGCAAACTCCTTGAAAGAGCGGCTCGTCGGGTTGAGCCAGCTTGCTCCAAAGGGGTATCACGTGCAGGTCGTGCGCGACCAATCCGTCTTCATCGAGACGTCCATCGACACGGTCAAAGAGCATTTGATTATTGGCAGCATTCTCGCGGCCGTTGTGGTTTTTCTGTTTCTGGCGAACACGCGAGCCACGGTCATCGCCGCCCTGGCGATTCCGACCTCGATCATTTCCGCGTTCGCCATCGTCAGTTACATGGGCTTCACGCTCAATAGCATCACGCTGCTGGCGCTCACCCTCTCGGTGGGCATCGTGATCGACGACGCGATCGTCGTCATGGAAAATATCTTTCGCTACATCGAGGAAAAGAAGTATACGCCGTTCCAGGCCGCCACGGCCGCTACCGCCGAGATCGGGCTGGCCGTGATGGCGATCACCGTCTCGCTGGTCGCCGTGTTCCTTCCCATCGCCATGATGGATGGCATCGTCGGAAAGTTCCTCAAGTCGTTCGGCATCACGATGTCGGGTACGATTCTGGTCAGCATGTTGGTCAGCTTCACCCTCACGCCGATGCTGGCTGCCCGTTGGTTCAAGGGCCCCGAGGAGGAAGACGACAAGCCCGGTGAAAGCCCCAAGGGCACCGCCCATTCGCCTGCCGGCGACTCGAAATCCAGAAATCAGATCTTCTATCACATGTTCGAGTCGGCCTACCTCGTGGCCCTCAGGTTTTCGCTCCGGCATCGTTGGATCATCGTGCTGGCCGTCGTAGGCTGCATGGGAACGTTGCCCATGTTGTTCAAAATGGTCAACAAGAACTTCATCCCCGACGAGGACTCGTCGGAATTCCAAGTGAACATCCAAGCGCCGGAGGGCACCTCGCTCGAGGCTACCCAGGTGCTCATCGCGCGCATCGCCCGCGACATCCGCCAACTCAACGGCGTCGAATACACCATCAGCAGCGTGGCCGACACGGAACAGCGCAATCCCTACCAAGGCACGATCTACACCAAGCTGTTCAAGCTCGCCGACCGCGAGTACGGACAGATGGAGCTCATGGAGTTCGTCCGCAAGAACGTCTTGCAGAAATTCACGGGCGACAATTTGCGCATCAGTATCAGTCCGGTCTCGCCGTTTTCGGGCGGTGGCATGACGGCCGGCGACATCCAATACATGATCGGCGGGCCCGATATCCAGAAACTGGAACAGTACGCCAAGAGCGTCATGGCCGATCTGCGCAAGGTGCCAGGCGCGGTCGATATCGATTCATCGCTCTCCTTGGGTAAGCCGCAGTTTGGCGTCGAAATCGATCGGGCCAAAGCGGCCCAACTGGGCGTCTCGGTCGCCGATATTGCCAATACGCTCCGACTGCTCGTGGCCGGCGATAAGGTGTCGGACTACAACGACAAGGGCGAACAGTACGAGGTCCACGTCCGCTCCGTGGCCGACGTGCGTAACCACCTCGACGAACTGACGATGATCACGGTGCCTTCGAACAAGTTCGGCACCGTTCCGCTGGGCGACGTCGTGCGTTTCGAGAAAGGCACGGGACCGGCTCAAATCAATCGGCTCGCACGCACCCGGCAGGTCACGATCACCGCCAACATGGCACCCGACACGTCGCAACAAATGGTGTTGGACGAGGTCGCCAAATCGACCGAGAACCTGAAGATGGGCCCGGAATATCGAACGGGCCTGTTGGGCAAGTCGAAGGAAATGGCCAAAGCGTTCCGTGGCTTCTTCATCGCCTTCATCCTGGCGTTCATCTTCGTCTACCTGTGCATCGCCGCGCAGTTCGAGTCGTGGCTCCACCCGATTACTATTCTGCTGTCGCTGCCCTTGACCTTGCCCTTCGCGTTGGTGTCGCTGCTGATCTTCCACCAATCGTTGAACATTTTCTCCCTGTTGGGCATCCTCGTGCTCTTCGCGGTGGTCAAGAAGAACTCGATCCTGCAAATCGACCACACGAATCAACTTCGGGCCGAGGGAATGCCAAAATTCGAAGCGATCGTCCAGGCCAACCGCGACCGATTGCGTCCCATTTTGATGACGACCGTCGCCTTCGTGGCCGGCATGATTCCAACGTTCGTCTCGAACGCCGAAGGCTCCGCCGTCAATAAGGCCATCAGCGGGGTGATCATCGGTGGTCAATCACTGTCGTTGCTCTTAACCCTATTGGCCACACCAGTCGCCTATTCGCTCTTCGACGACCTCAGCGTCTTATTTGCTCGCATTTTCGGCCGTGTAGCGGCCGAGTCGTCGAAGCACCCAAAGCCAGACAACATCGAAAACCGCCCGTTGGTGGCAATGAAAACGGCGACACGTTATCCGTGAAGCTCGGCAACCTAGCCGCGTGGCTGTTCCGGAGGCGTTCGGCTTGATGCGAAGGACAAGTGGGCGATACAGCACAACGATCGAGCAAAGTGATGGGCAATTCACGTTGATACTCCGTCTGCTTCGGAGGAGCTTCTGGAGGTTAGCGGGCACGATTGTGCGGGCCAGACGCATCGTGATTTCGAGATGCCGGTTGCTGACGATGGCCCCGGCCGGCGATCGGTGGGGCGACGGCAGCCCATTTATTCAGATCGTGTCGGCCAGATCGGCGGAGGTCTGCCGGGCCGACGCTCCAGCGGCGTGCGTCGTCGCGTATGACGCTTATCCCCAAGGAGAAGGTGCCGCGTGCTTCGGTCACATCGACCGATGGGTATCCTCGCAGACACATGGCCGAGATTATGCATGTCGGAGAACCGCCAACGACGGGGCACGGCAACATCCCTGAGGTCGCGACGGGGCACCGAAGGCGATCATTCCGGCAAGGAACCTGCACCGCATCGTCCGCCAACGTATCCGCGCGGTTCCAGGCGTTGACGACGTCGCCCGACTGATGGCCCATCAGGGCATGATCGCCTGCGTGGACGTGAATTACCGCGAAACCGGTGGCGTGGCAGCCTGCGTGTGCTTTCAGGCTCGGGGCGATGACACGTCTGCGTCGGAAGCCGTAATGGAGATCGTGGGCTGAGGTGTCAGTCAACTCACGGCTCATTGCTCTCGAAGCTCATACAGCCGCAGCATCGTCGGCGGCGAAAGGGGCTCGGGCCGCGGTTGGTCGCGATTCGACGGGAGTGTTTCCCAACGAAGCACGTAGCGGACTTTCGGGGCATCATTTGGCCCCTGATCCGCGGCCGTTCGCACTTCCATGCCTGACCACGTCGACTCGACCCGCGAGAAGCTCTTCGGAAGCCGGCTACTGCGTGGTGCCTTCCCGACCGGCTTGAGTGTCTGCGGATCGAGCTTCCAGTTCCCCGATC
>JAPLNJ010000821.1 GCA_026692885.1 Planctomycetota bacterium
GACTCGTTCCAACACCATTGATTACGCCCCATTCATAGCATCCAAGTGTCGCTGTCCAACTAAGTCAGCGTAAACAATACCTCACCGATCACGTTTGCCCTGCAAGATCAACTTTGGCGCGGCCGAGCCTCGCCCTCCCACTCCGGCTCGGCAGGAGCCTCGCCCCCACAGTCCCTTAGCAACCTGTTCCGATCAAGGCCCAAGGTCTGGCAACTCGTAGCCGTTTCCGGAGCCGACGCCCCAGGCGTGATCTGCCGCCGAAACCGACGCCGTAACACGCGGCAGTGTCGCCTTGGGCATGTTCTGCGGTCCGCAGAACACGCCCGAGACCATGTGGCAAATTGGCAGGAAAGGCTTGACTAGCCACGACTTAGCTGCTAGGTTCCGCCTTGTCTGTGATGCGAGTTGTCCCACCGGAATCGCCGTCGCAATAAGTTATTCGCGGGGTCGCCTGCGGGCGAATTAGATTCGTTACGTGCTGACCTTCTCGGTCCTTGATTTTGGCGGCGGCGGTCCGAGGAGTAAAAAAGGTGTTCAAACTGATCCAAGCAGAACCGCTTCCCGGCTACCGACTGCGCCTCCGGTACGCCGACGGCGTCGCGGGCATCGTCGACCTCTCGCGTCTGGTCGGCAAGGGCGTGTTCCAGCTGTGGAACGACCCAGAAGCGTTTGGGCGGGTTTCCCTCGGAACCTGAGGCGAGCTTGTCTGGAGCGACGAGGTTGATCTCTGCGCTGACGCGCTGTACCTGGAGGTCACGGGGAGGTTGCTGCCGCTGGTTGGCTGCTGACACACGTCCCGTGGAAGCGTACAATCTGGGCAGACAACTTTGTGGATCGATAGGAGACAGCGGGCAAGGGAATGATGGGCAGGGGAATGGCCATGACGGAACATTCCCTTGCCCTACATTCCCCTGCCCCATGTCCGAGTCGGCCTGATTCGTGTGCGGCCTTGAGTTCGTGGCGCAGACGGCGAGGCAGCGTGCGATCTTCACACTTGGCTACTGGTGTCGCGATCACCGGGAGCACTTCGAGGATATCTCTCAGGCGGCTTAGGCGTGGTCGCTCCAGCGATCCATCAATGGGAAGAGACGGGCCAGCGGCAGCTTGAAGCCCGGCAACAGCGCGGTGGTATACGTCTGCCGCTCGGTAAGCACTTTCCGAGTCATCGGCCCGGGCCCGAAACGGTAGACCGTCAGGCTGCGCTCAAAACGATCAAGCACCCAGTATTCGGAAACGCCCGCCGAGCGGTACTCATCGCGTTTGAGCTGGTAATCCCGCTCGCGGCTGCGGCGGCCTGCGGACACGAATTCCACGGCGATGGTGGGGGTCTCGGTCTTGTGCGGCAGCCGCCCCAGCCCCGCCCAGATCGCTCGATCCACGCGGCGGCGGTTGGCGCCGATGTGGACCGTTTGTTCCGCGACCGTGAAGTCCAGCGACCCGCCTTGGGCATCGCTGTCTTGGTAGTTCCGCAGCCAGCGGCCTAATTCTTCGTTGGGATCACGTTCTGCAAGGGATGGTGGCGGGTTCACGATCACGACTCCGTTGACCAATTCGTAGCGGCAGCCGACCTCGAATTCGGCGGCATCGAACTCCCACGGACTCAATAAGATCCCGTTCGAGTGGGGTCCCAGATACTGGGTCTCGGTCCGGACCGTGGCCATCGTCGCGTTCTCCCTTGCCTTTGCTCGTCGCGTTGTCAGTGTACTCGTGTTTGGGCGTCGCGGTCAACCAAGCACCCGACTAAGCCAGGATCTCTCGGCGTCGCTTGACGTAGTCCCAGACGACGTAGCGATCCAAGTCGCGGCCCCGCGGGAAGAAGACCCGGCCCTTGGTGGATTCGGCCAGACGCTGCGCAAACCGGACGTCTTCCTCGGACTGCGACCAACTGTCCACGAGAAAGATGTTGATCGTGATGCCGGCCCGCTGACAGAGGAGCGCCTCCCGCATCGTGGCGGCTTCCGTCAGCGGGTCCGGCGGATAGAGCAGGTATAGCCATGGGCCGTCGAAGTGCGCGGTCGGCAGCCCGTCGGTGATCAGCATGACTTGGCGATTGGGTGTGTCCTGCGCAGCCAACAGCTGCCGGGCCAATTGCAGCGAGTGCTGGATATTCGTGAAGTGCGCCGGCACCTGATACTCGCTGATGTCGTCACGACTCATGTCCACGCGAAACCGCACGACCGGGTCGAAGATCGTGACCGGCTTGGGCAGCATTTCCACGATCTCGCCGCCCGGACGCAGCTTGGCGAAGGTGTACATCTCGACGAAGTGCAGGAAGTCGCCGGGGTACTCGCGGCGGATCAGCCCGTTCAGCGCCAACCCCATGCGTTTGACGTTGATGTACTGACCGTCGTAGCGCATCGAGCCGCTCATGTCCATGATCACCACCGACGCACATTTGGGCGTATTGCGGGTGCGATGGACAACGATGTCTTCCGTCTTCAGCCGCAGGGGCAGTTCGGTGCCGCCACGCAGCATGGCATTGATCAAGGTCTGAGGGATGTCCATGTGCGTGATCGAATCGCCAAACTCGTACGGCTTGGTGTGCTGCAGTTCGACCGCCCCTTCCCCGACGACGGATTGTTGATGCCGGCCCGTGCGCGACGGCTGCAATTCACTGAAGATACGGTCCAGCAACTTGCCTTGAAACAGCTTGTAGGCTTGCGGCGTGAGTCGGAACGCGCCGTTCTCCCGGGTCAGTCCCTGCCGATCGGCCAGCTCGCGCAGATAGTCCTCGACCATCCGCTGCAGATCCCGCAAGCGGGCCATGTCGCCCGGCTCCGCAAACTCGGCCAGGGCGTCCATGTCGATCAGGGCGACTTGAGCGGTCTGGCGTGCTTGTTCGAGTTGTTTGAGCAGTTCGTCGATCTTCTCCAGCTCCTGCTTGATCTCCAAAGCGTGCGGCACGGTCAGGGGCGTCTGTCCGGTAAAGGCGTACTTGGCCGCCAATTCGTCGACCTGATACTTGTCGCCCAGACGCTCCATCAGCTGCACTAGGTTCCGGGCGAACAGCGACCGTTCGTCCTGGGTTGCGTACCACAGGCGTTCGAGATCGACCAATTGTTCCGCGGCCACGGCCCGCTCGAATCGCGGCCGGAGTTGGGGCGGCGGTGTCGCCTTGCTGGCCGGATGGTGAAAGGCGCGGTGAGCGGCTCGTCGGACGGTGTCGGTCTCGTACTTCGCCAGAATCTTCCGCTTACGTTCCAGCAGCATCGCGAGCAGCGTGTCCAGACTGGGACCGAGGCCCGCGATCTGGCTGGGGTCCAGGTGGACGGCGCGCGCCAACTCCTCTTCGCTCAACTCCCGCATACCGCCGAACATCAGCATGTGCTCGAAGGCGGGCGAGACCAAATCCGGCGGCGGCTGAGTTGGGCTGGGGAAGTGCTGGGGATCGTACTTCTGGTACGTGTGGATCACCCCGCCGATCTGCGAAACGCGTGTCATGAACGTACCCCTTCCCGTCTGGCGGCCCCGTGGTTCTTTGCCCAGGCCATTCTAGGCGTGTTGCCAAGTTGTGGCAAAAGAAACGTTCGCACGAATTCAGGTCCGCGCGAATTGGATCGTGGGCAGTGGCATCCCGAATCGGAACTTGGTAGGGTGGGTCGCGCAAGCCGTGTTTCTGGTGGGCCGCGGTCGCTGTGCTAAGGACCGGCGCATCAATAACTGTCGGGTTTTCAAAGTAGTCATCACGCTCCGCGTGATGACATTGTCGTCACGGCGGAGCGTGACGACTACAATACTTCCGACAGTTATTGATTCGCCGGTCCTAAACGTGGTTCTGTCGTCGCGCAGGGAATCACGGCGAGTACGGCTTGCGAAGGCCCACCGAGAGGATGCGTTCGCTTGGCCCACCCTACGTGAATCATTCCGGTCAGTTCTTTCAGCGATAAGGAAACAACGATGAGAAGGACGCTTTGGCAACTTGGGGCGTGGACGGTGTTGGCGTGGACTGCGAGTTGGACGCTGGCGGCGGACGATATTCTTGTCGCCGACTTCGAAGGCGAAACCTACGGGGACTGGAAGACCACTGGCGAGGCGTTTGGGCCGGGACCGGCACGCGGAACGCTGCCGGCCCAGATGCCGGTCAGCGGCTTCGAAGGCAAGGGACTTGTGAACAGCTTCTTCAAGGGCGACGGCACCACCGGCACACTCACCTCGCCACCGCTGAAGATCGAACGTAAGTACCTGAACTTCCTGATCGGCGGCGGGACGCATCCCGGCCGCACCTGCATCAATCTGCTGGTGGACGGCCAAGTGGTCTACACGGCCACCGGGCCCAACGACAAGCCCGGCGGCACCGAGCGTCTGGATTGGCACTCGTGGGAGGTCAGTGCGTTGGCTGGCAAGCAGGCCGTGATCCAGATCGTGGATCAGGAAACCGGCGGCTGGGGCCATATCAACATCGATCACATCGTGCAGTCGGATCGGCGCAGCGGTGTGGTCGAAATGGTCAAAGACATCGTGATCGAACACGAGTACCTCAGCTTTCAGTTTGCGGCCGGCCAGGGCGGACGCTCCCAAGTGAGCCTGCGCATCGCCGACAAAATCGTGCGTCAGTCGGTGGGCCAGGGCCGCGACAAACCGTACTGGACCACGTGGGACGTCTCGCGGCTGAAAGGCCAACGCGGTCAGCTGCTGGTTGCCGAATTGCCGGCCCCCGACGGCGGCTGCACGTTGGCCGAGAGCGTGGTCCAAGGCGATCAGGTCCGTGGCGCCCTGCTGGTTGTCGACCGACTGTACCACGAGACGTACCGGCCCCAGTTTCATTTCACACCGATGAAGAACTGGACCAACGATCCCAACGGGCTGGTGTTCTACCAAGGCGAATATCACCTGTTCTTCCAGCACAATCCGTCGGGCATCGACTGGGGCAATATGACCTGGGGCCACGCGGTCAGCAAGGATTTGGTCCATTGGCAGCAACTGGATCACGCGATCTATCCGGACAAGTTGGGGACGATCTTCTCCGGCTCGGCGGTCGTTGATACGAACAATACGGCCGGTTTCAAGACGGGTGTGGAGCAGGTCCTGGTCTGCATCTATACCTCGGCGGGCGGCACGAGCCCGGAGTCCCAGGGGCAACCCTTTACGCAGAGCATTGCCTACTCGAACGATCGCGGCCGGACCTGGACCAAGTACGAACATAATCCGGTGCTCAAGCACGTCGCCGGCAGCAATCGGGATCCGAAGGTGATCTGGCACGAGCCGTCGAAACAATGGGTCATGGCGCTGTACCTGGACGGGAGCGATTACGCGCTGTTTGGTTCGCAGAACTTGAAGGCTTGGACCAAGCTGTCCGACACGCCGTTGCCTGGTTGCGGCGAGTGCCCGGACTTTTTCGAGTTACCGGTGGACGGCGACGCGACGAAGTCGAAATGGCTGTTCTGGGGCGGCAATGGCAGCTATCGCCTCGGCACATTTGACGGCACGACGTTCAAGCCGGAGACGGAGTCGCTGAAGTCGTGCTGGGGCGCCAACGACTATGCGGCGCAAACCTACAGCGATATCCCCACGACCGATGGTCGCCGCATTCAGATCGCTTGGATGTCTGGCGGCAAATACCCGAGCATGCCGTTTAACCAGCAGATGAGTTTCCCGCGCGAGTTCAGCCTGCGGACCACACCGGAAGGCGTCCGCCTGTGCATGAATCCGGTCCGCGAGATCGAGCAGATCCGCGGCCAGAAGCAGGCCCGGTCGGACGTGGCAGTCAAGCCGGAGGACAACCCGTTGGCAGCCCTGGAAGGCGACCTGTGGGAGATCGAGGCGACCATCGAACCGGGCGACGCCGCCGAAGTGGGGTTCACCATCCGCGGCGAATCACTGCGCTATGATGTGAAAGCGAAGAAACTCAGTTGCCTCGGTCCGTCGGCGCCGCTGGAGCCGATCGACGGTCAAATCAAGCTGCACATCCTGGTGGACCGCACGTCAATCGAAATCTTTGCCAACGACGGTCGCATCGCGATGTGCTCCTGCTTCGTGCCCGACCCGCTGAACCGTTCCTTGGGCCTGTACGCCAAGGGCGGCACAGCGAAGGTCAAGTTGCTCACTATCTGGGAACTCCGGTCGACCTGGCCGAACGAGACACCGCAGTAAGGCGGGAATTCGGCAGTTCGGAGCGGCTCGTTGGGGGCCTTGATCGTGACGTTTTGCAAAACAAGGCCCTCGTTTTGGGATCGGCGGATGTGCTGCAATGACCAGACAAGACCCCTGCGAATCGACTTCGAAAACGGTGCACCCACG
>JAPLNJ010000822.1 GCA_026692885.1 Planctomycetota bacterium
GACGCCGTCCTGTTCACTTGCCGTGCGCCGCCAGCCAAGCCCCCAACAGGTCGAGGGACTCCCACGGGATGGCATCCGCCAGCAGTTGACGCAGTTGTTTGGCACCCAACGTCTGGAGCCTCTGCCGCAGGGACTTCGTCAGCCGTCCCCGCTTGGCCTCGAACACGACGACCGCAGCCTCGACAAGTCCGATCTTGAGCCCCCGTTCTTCGCCGATCTTGAGGATGTCCTGTCCCGCTCTCGTGTCTACGAGTTCCGGCAATTCCCCGATTAACATTTTCTCGATCTCCTGCTTCGACCGGTTCGGCAGACGTTGGAGCAGCCAGCTCACGAAGACATCTTCCAACGCCTCCCTGACGCCCCTTTTCAGTTTACTGTTTTTGATCGCCCGGTAGAATCCCCCGGCGGTGTGTTCCAAGTCGTGTTCGCGTTCCGCCAGCAAGGGCTGGAACACGGCCACCAAGGGATGTTCGGGGACGCGTTCCGCCAGACGGCGCAGTTCTTCAACAAGCACAATCGACCGCACATGGCTCGTCGACGGTTTGGTTTGAGGATCCGGAAGAAAAGGTGACAGCCGCGAAATCTAGAGAATTCTCGCGGGATGGACAACTACACTCCCGTTCGCCCACGGCCTTGATCATGAGGTTGCGCAAAACGCTAGCAGCAGGGGGTCAGGGTGGCTGGGGCAGAGTGCAGCGATGCCCCAGAAACCGGGTACTGGGGCTTCGCTTAGGCTCAGCCGCCAGCCACTCGGACCGTTGCCAGCACGGACAGCAGTGCGCAACCTTACGATCAAGGCCGGCAAGCAACCAAGCCGCCGGCCCAGTAGGGACTGGACGGGCTGTCCCAGAAGCCCTGCGGCCAGTGCTGCGTGTTGCGGCAGTGCTCGGCCTGTAGTCGGGCCGCTTCCTCGCCCAACCCCAGTCGGGCGGCGCAGACCGGCGACCACTCCCAGCCGTAACTGCCCTAATTGGCCGTCGGCTGACACCGGCTGTAAGGCCGCGGGACAATCGGCTTGAGCTAGGAGTGCCATCCGCCGGGCAAATCGCGGAGCGGGCTGCGCTGGCAGGTCTTCCACAAAGCCGGCCACCTGCCCGGCGCTCACGGGCTGGGCCGACGGACGCCATTGCTCCAGATCCACGAACAACTCGGCGGGCAGTCGCCCCTCCAGGTGGATCGCGAGCACGTCGCGGTCGGCCGCGACGCGCGTGCTGGCGGTCCAGTCGCCAGCCGGGGCGCGACACGTGGTCCGCACCTCGCCCTCGTAAAGACACAGCCGCTGTTCGAATCCCGCCGCCGCAGCGACCAACGCCGGTTGTGCCCGAAGTCGGACACGACCGGAAGCGTTTTGGTGCCAGACATTGTTGGCGTGGTTCAGCTGCACGTTCAGACCGTCGGCGTTCCACACCATGCCGCACAGCCGCCCGTTGCCGACGGGCATTGCCTCGTGCTCGTGGAGCGCCGGGCTGAGGTAGACGACATCGTTGCGGGCCAATAGCCGCGACTCGTCAACCTGCAAGCCGTCGCGATAGCACTGCGATGGATGCACTTGCTCGACAGCCGGGTTCTGCGGTTCTTGTCCGGCGAAGCGTGCGGCGGCGGCCTCGTCGAGCAGGGCCAAGTCATAGAGTCGGACCTCGTCGATCCGCCCCACGAACCGGTTGCCGCCCGCCGTGTCGGCTCCAATGTGAACCGCGTTGGGGCCGCCCAGCTTGACCATCGAACCGGCGGGCTGGGTGCCGGCGAGTTTGCCGTCGAGATACAGTGCCAGTTCGCCGCCTTCGGCGTCGTACACCGCCAGCACGTGGATCCAGCGGCCGACTTCGAGCACCTTCTGGACGTGGAGCATCCCCGTCGGCGTGATCAAGCGGATGGCGTCGCCCGGATGTGTGTCCAGACAGAAGCTGTCCGACGTGGCCGGCGTGGACCGATCGACGATGCGGCCGGCGATCAGCTTGTCGGGACAGATCCAGGCCTCGATGCTCAGCCCGCGTTCAAACACAGGCTTGTCCGATCCGGGAATCTTGACATAGCCTTTGCCATCCAGGGCCAGCGATTGCCCGTGCCGACCCTCGGCCAACCGAAGTTCACCTACGATCTGTCCCGGCCAACGACGCTGCTGTTCCGGGACGGTCTGGCCATCGAGTTTCTCGAAACGGTATTCGGCGACCAAGCCCTGGGCCGGCGGACCGGCATCGGCCAAGAGGACGGACGCTGCCATTAGGAACTGATTTACCAACAAGGCTGCCTCAACCATACGAGGATTCTTCGTGTTACGGGTAAATCGCGGTCGCACGCTTCTCCAACGGTGCTCGAAACGTGGTCAGCCTATCCTGTTTTGCGATCTCCCGCTATCCATGGTATGTCCCGACGCTCAGGCCGTGACACCAGATCGTCGGGGGGAGAACTCGCAGGCCAACTGGAATCCCACGCGGACCTTGGCTAACATGCGGGGACGTTGTAGCTCGGAGCGTGTTCGAGCGGAATCCAAATGGAAGTGTCGAGTAAGACTACCGGAAGCCTTGGGGAGAGATGGCCTACAACCTGGTCATCGGAGCATTTGCGTGCATGGGGCTCGTGAAACCTACACCGAAGGATTAGTCCAATGAGTCAGAGAATTGTGCCGTTGTTGACGATCTTGAGCCTGCTGTGCAGCGGGGCTGTTTTCGCTGGGGACCAGCAATCCGTCGAACAGATCATCGTCACGCCCGAAGCAACCGACGAGATTCTGGCGAACCCCGGCATGGGCTGGGAAACGTTCCACCGCACCAGCCAGCAGGACAAGAGTCTGCCTTCGTGGATACCGTCGACGGTGCATTACGCTCGTTGGGGTTGGGGCGAACTTGAGCCGCAGCCAAGCAAACTCAACACCGAGTTCCTCGACAAGGTGTTGCAGGAAACGCACGACGCGGGTCAGAAGTTGGCGTTTCGGGTTATGACCTGCTCGACCAGCATCAACAACCCTTACCAGCCAAAATGGATCACCGAAGTCGGTGGCAAGGAATTGCTTGCGGACTACGACGGCCACGGCCCGTTCCCGATCCCCGACATGGATGATCCTGTCGTTCTCCAGCGCCATCTCGACTTAATCAAGCGGCTGGGTGAGCGGTATGACGGCCACGCCGACATCGACCACCTTGACCTCGGCTCCATCGGCTGGTGGGGCGAATGGCACCTGAGCGGGTCGAAGCACAAAGTACCGACGCTTGAGAACCGCATGAAGGTGGTGGATGCCTACCTCGCCGCGTTCAAGAAGACGCCGCTGGTGATGCTGATCGGTGGGGGTGACTGTCTGAAATATGCTTGTGACCACGGTGCTGGTTGGCGGGCTGACTGCCTGGGCGACATGGGCGGCTTCTCCAAGAATCAGCCACAGCGTCCAAGGCTTGCTGCGCCTCAGCCCCGGTTGCAGACAGCACCAGTTCGGTGCCCGGAATGGCTTCCAGTGATATCAGTCCCAGGATGCTAGCAGCACTCGCCGATTGGCTCCCCTTCTGGACAATCACTCTGGCTTGGTGTTTGCCGACCGTGTCCACGATAGCCGAGCAGGGTCGAAAATGAAGACCTCGTTCGTCGTTGACCTTCACCGTTCGGGTTGCTGTCTCCGATAGCAGTTGTCCGCCGCGAGATGCACCTGCAACGGCATGGAACGATGATTTTGCTGGGGCTTTCTGAACTGCAAGCATGTTCGTCCTCCTGACGACGTGTAACAAATCCCTGGGTTGCCAAACCGGCGACATGATTTTCCCCGCTTGACGTTCGATCAAGGTGCAGCGGGAATTCACGTCGGAACCGCAAGAAACTACAACGACCCACGCTACTGCAAACGGCGTTCCACGCTAACGCAAACGGCGTTCCACGCTGGCCGTCGACATCATGGCGGGCCGCTAATCTGTTCGCCACCAATGGGATACGGTGTAGGCGGCTGGATTCCCTTCGATCGGCATCCTTTGAAAATCTTGCCAAGTCCGGTCAGCGAATCTGGGACGATTCCGCGAACCATGATCCCCCGATTTTCGGCTGGGAAAGTCCGGTGGTTAGCCTGCCGATTTACTTCCCCATCACTGAGAACTGCACCAAGGAGACAACGCATGGAACGGCCACAGGATAATTGCTTACCGACGCTAAAAGCTGACGTGGATACGCTCAAACGGGAACTGGAGCAGATGTATCAGAACGTCAAAGCCACCTGTGGTGACCGTCGAGAACAGGCATCGACGGCATCCGGCGTCGGCATGGTGATCAAGGGGAAGTGACGGTTGGGCGTTCAGGCTGTTGCCCTGCTCCAACCGGCCCGTCGCTCCGTTGCGTGAACCAGGCGGGTGGTCCGTCCGGCCACAACGGACCAAGTGGGCCACTCTCGCTTGGGTCGAGTGGCGATCCCAAACTTGGCGTCTCTCCGGGATTCAAGGCACGCAGGCAGTCGTAGTCTGATCTGGCGGCGCATTTGGCGTCGTCGGCGAAATGGGCGGCAGCGCAGGCGGCTCTGCCGGCAGCACCCGTGGCGGCAGCGTAGGCGGCGGCAAGTCTGGCGGCGTAGGCGCCGGATCTCGCATGGCCGGAGAAGTAAGCTGCGGCGTAGACGGTTCTGGCGGCGTCGTCGGCAGCGTAGGCAGCTTTGGCGGCTGCGACAACGGTGTGGGCGGCTCTCGCGGCGTACGCGGCGGCATCGGCGACGGCGTAGGCGGCTCTGACAGCGTAGGCAGTAGCAATCAGCTCGCCTCGACAGTACTGCTCGCTAAGTGTCAAGGCAATCTCAATTGCCGCCAGGTGTTTCTCGTGGTGGGGGATTTCCCTCGCCAGCCCAAACAGCGGTTGCACCCGTCTTGCACACCTTACTGCATACACGACCATCGCACGCAGCGGGAGCGTCTTCAGTTCGTCAGGGGTGGGCAGTGTCGCCTCGGTCATGATCCTGTTCTCCTCGTGTCCTGCCCCATTCTCGCCATGACACCAACGCAATACAACCATCGGTCGCCGGTTCAGCGATCACTCCCGCCGGCCCTTGCGCCACTCCCGAGGCGGTATCTGGTCGGCACCGTGTCCCGCGGCCCGTCGAACGGTGTTTGTCAGGATCGAGTCTGGTGGCTGAACCCGAGGCGTGGCGAAGGCTCAATCAGTTGATCCTGACGTGCAACCCAGAAACACGGATCCCTCGGCGGCGGATGCGGCAGTTGATGGTGAACACACTCGATCCGCTGCTCATGTGTCTTCGTCGCCGTCGACAAGGTCGGTGTAGCAGAAACGACACCGCTGGGCTGCCATGCTACTCGCTGCCTGACCGCGTTTGGGGCATTTCTTTGCCACTCTGACCTCGGTCTCGCCAAATTCGTCAACCTGCCATGCGGACAAAGGATACGAGAACTGCCAGCAAATCTAGTTCGCCCAGCATGACCCTCTGTACGCGGATCTACTGGAGTGGCCAACCTCATGGCGTTTCACCTGCTCCGTTGCCCATCGCTGCGGTGCTTCACGGGGCCAACGGGCCGGCGTGCAGCGTCACGGGCTGCGACGACTCCGAACACGCCTTGCCCGTGGCATCCCGGATCGCTAGTCGCAGCCGAAAGGTCCCGGGCTCGGTTTTCAGCAGGGGCACGGCGATCGTGGGCGGGTCCGACAGGTCCTGCCGAGCCTCGGCCCGCACCGCGTCTCCCGCTCCTTCCAAGGTGGCGACGACGGTGTGGCTCCCTTTCGTGACGGCCCCGATCCCGATCATGTCGAAGGCGCAGGCCAACGTCCGCCGGGGCAGCAGTAGGTGGCGAGGTGCGTCCAGTCCGGCGATCACGGGCGCCGTGAGCCGCTGAAGCGACACGTCCCCCACGTCGAAGACCAGTCGCGTCCCGTGTGCGTAGTCATGCTCGGAGATGAAGAGTTGCACGCGGCTGATCGACTTCCACGGCTCGGCCCCCGCATCCGCCGCCGTCATCATCGGCTTGACCGGGAAACGCACCAGGAACCACACCCGCTGCTGGCCGCCCAGATCCACCCGGGTCGAAACCAGCGACTTCTTCCCGCCGTGCGCCGAGAGGACCAACCCGATTGGCGTGTGGTCGTCCGTCACCTCATCGCGATCGGAGTCGATCCGGAACCAGAGTTCGAGGGTGTCGTACCGGCTCATATCGAGTTCGCCTGGCTTGAAGTCTCGCCCCAGCCTAGGCCAGCCGACCGGATACTTGCCGCCCTCGCCGCCATCGTGTTCATGATCGATCTGGACCGTCCAGCGCAGCCCGTTCTGGCCGGCGTGCCGCGCGGCCTCGGTAACTTCCGTCTTCCCCTCCGCGGTCCCGTTTTTCCAGCCGGCGAAACCGCCGCCGAGGTCGAGCGTCTCCAGCGTCCCTGCGCGCGCCGCAGCCTCGTAAGGCGAGACACTCGCTGGGGAAGATTTCGTTCCGGTAGCTGCGGCGACCAGGACCGACGGAGCCGACGCCGTGGCCGTGGCCGGGAATTCGAGCAGCCGCGCCGTCTGGGACGCCAGACGCCAGCGGATGGCGTTGAACTCCTCCGACGGCCACATGCCGTCGGCCAGATACTTCGGCTGTACGCGGATCGCGTCCCAGGTCTCCTGCAGCAGTCGCCGCCCTTCGCCGACCGCCGCCAGACAGGCCGGGTTCGGCGATCCCTCGCGCTGGACGATCGCCTGTTGCAGCGTGTAGACGTAGCGCGCGTCGTCAGACCCTTCGCGAAAGCATTCCCAGTAGATCGCCGGGATGACTTCGCCCTGATCGTCCACCCGCTGCCCGCACCCGGAGTGCCGGCCGCGGAGGTAGTCGAACGGGTCCGGGCCCGCCGTCCAGCACCAGTGCCACGGGATCAACGTGGTGTACCCGCTCCGCCAGAGCCCGAACCCATAGGTCATCCGCCCGCCCTTGCACATGGTGCGGCGGTCCTTGATCTCGCCGGCGTTATGGTTCGGGTAACACCAGTACTCGTACCGGTCCTGGGCGACGATGCGGTCGTAGGGCACCGAATACGGCTGGGAGCACCAGATATCGAGGTGGGGCGCATAGCCAGCCGCATCGGCTCCGATCGGGTCCTTGGTCGCGTAGGTCCGCAAGCCCGCAGCCTTCACCGCAGCGTAGACCTGGACACCGAACTTCTGGCACGAAGCGTCGACCTCGTCGATCGGACAGCAGATGAATTCCGGCCAGCCCTTGGCCTGACGCTCCACCTCAAACGCCCGGAAGAGGGCCGTGAGCCGCTCGTAGAACGCCGGCGGGGGCAACGGGTCGACCCGCCAGTGGTCGCCATGTTTTCCGCCGGGCGTGGTGTCGCGGTAGAGCCGCGCGATGACGCCGTCCGCCGTGACCGGCGCGGGGCCCTTCAGGCCGGCCGCCAGCATCCGTTCGAGTTCCCCCGCCTGGGCCAGGACGATCCGGTGGCCGTCCTCGCAGTTCAGGGTGAGTGTCGGCAGCATGTCCAGGCCGTGGTCGACCATGGCCTGGTAGTCCTTGTCCGCGGCCTGGCGGATGAACGCCTCGTCGCGGCCCTGATACAGGACCTTGTTCCGCGGGTAGAAGTAGGCCGAGAAATGCTGGTGCGGGTCCTGTTGCAGGCGAAAGCCGAGAATGCGGAGCGCCAGCGGAATTTCGACGGCCTGGGCGAAGCCGTCGTCCCAGACGGTGACGGTCCCCCGGTACAGGCCGGCTTGGGCGTCATTCGGGACGTGGACCGTCAACCAGTACCACTGGCACTCGCCCGCAGGCGAGGTGTGCACGGTGACGCGCTCGAGGAGTTCCGGCACGCGGCGATACGTGCTGAGCGTGGTGTACGCCGGGTAGCCAACATTCCAGTAGGTGGCCAGGCGGACGTCGATGCGGCTGGCAGGGAGCTGGCCTGTGGCGGACGTGAGCGACGAAACCCTGACCTTCAGATTCTGGAGGGGACGCACGGGATAGAGGGCGAACGTGAGGGGCTCGAACTCGCCGGGCGTCGCGAAGGCGACCAAGGTCTCGAGCCTCTCGTGGGGCAGGGGCCGCGTGTTGGCGAACACACACTCGGTCAGCGGACGCTGGAACAGCAGATACCCCCGCTCCTGTTCCGGCCCGGTGAGAACCGGCTCGCAGGCGGTCTCGTCGAAGGGAATCGCTTTCGCGCCGTCCGGCACCGTCGGCTGCGGGCGTGGGCGCCGCTCCACCACGTTGTCAACCGGTTTGGGGCCCAGCCGGACGGTCGGCAGTTCCGTCGGTGCCGCCGCGTCAACCACTGTCCCGTCCCCCAACGCCAGGCACGCGCCGAGCAGCACGAATGCCGCCGTGTGTGATTGCCGTCTGCCTGCCACGGATCTGCGCCGAACGCGGCAAGACCTAGGAATCATAGTTGGTTCTCCTTGCCAGCCAGCCGGGGGTTGGACCAGCGTGGCCCTTAGGAGCGGCGCATCAATAACTGTCGCAAGTATAGTAGTCGTCACGCTCCGCCGTGACGACATGTCATCACGCGGAGCGTTATGACTACTTTGAAAACCCGACACTTATTGATGCGCCGGCCCTTACTTGGCCGGCGCCAGCTTGATCGACCGCAGGTTCAGTGGTTGCCAGCCGTCGGCGACGGCCTTGACGCTGAGGGTTATCTTGCCGGGCTTGGCCAAGTCGATCACCCCGATCGCCACGCTCTGGAACTTCCCGTAGTCGCCCGTATTGGGAGCCTTCGCGTTGAGCTTCTGGTCGCCGACCGCGACCGTGAACGAGCCGGTGCCCTGGGTGGCGATTTCCGCCGTGGCCTGGAACTTGCCGGGCTTGGTGACTTCGAATTGCCACTCGACCCAGTCGCTCGGGTTGAGCCAGAAACCGATACAATCGCGGTTCGATCCGCCCTCGAACTTGATCTGCCCGCCGTGCGTGATCGCCTCTTCGGCGGGCAACGTCATCGAACCGTCGGCCGCCTGGCGTAGTGCCGGCGCACTGGCAAGCACGTCCGCAGCTCCCTCAATCTCCACGACGACCACACTGGCATTGGCGTCCGGCGCGGCGACGGGCATGGTCAGCGTCTGACCGCCGTCCGATTTCTCCGACTTCAGCTCGATTGTCGGTTGGGCCAGGAGGTACGCCTTTTTCACTTGGTTGGCGACCGGCACCAGGAGCTTGCCGTCCTGGGGCCATTGGAAGACGTGCAGGTAGAGCTTGCCCGGTTTCTGCGTACACTTGCCGAACGCCAACTTCTTGAACGGGCTGGCGGTAGTGCCATAGATTGACTCGCCGTTGACCTTCACCCACTGGCCGATCTCAGCCATCCTCTCGACGCTGGGGCCGGGGATCAGCCCTTCGCTCGTCGGGCCGACGTTCAACAGATAGTTACCCCCCTTGCTGGCGCAGTCGATCAGGTTGCGGATTAACATTTGCGTCGACTTCCAGTTCTGGTCGGCCTTGTTGTAGCCCCAGTG
>JAPLNJ010000823.1 GCA_026692885.1 Planctomycetota bacterium
GACTTACGTCGGGAGCTTCTCGCGGGCGATCACGACACGGCTAGCACCAAACGGTTTCTTGGTCCTGGCGCGTAGAGAATGAGATTTTACGGTTCCGCAGTGCCGGACCCCAGGCAGGGCTCAGACGTACAGAATTCAAAATTGGCGGACAGACCACTCTGACTTGGCAAAGTCACCAAACCGCCAATTTTGAATTCTGTACGTCTGAGCCCTCGCGGCAAGCCCCGTCCAGGCGACAACGTTAAACCTTATTCTTGCCACTCCCATCGCAAAAAACCGTTTGGTGCTAGTATTTCGTAACGTTCGGATCAAGGCCGGCTCGGCAGGAGCCTCGCCCTCCCAGCTTGACGTTCCATTAACTGCGCAGGACTCCATAGATGATGAGCGGCTGGCGGCTCCGCAACCAACTGCCCTCAACAGATGCGCGGCATCTGCTCACCGGACAGGAGATCTAGCAGGCGGCCGCTGCCAAAGGCGTTGCGGAGTTCGACGGCGCCGGGATACTGGCTGCCGGCAACACCGATCAGGACTGGCTGCGGCGCGGCCGCGTGTCTCCGCATGATGGCCAAGGCCCGTTCGGCAGACCGCTCGGCCACGATGGCGATCAGCCGTCCTTCATTGGCTACGTACAGCGGGTCCAATCCCAATAACTCGCAAGCGCCGGCCACTTGCGGCGACACCGGGATGGTCGTTTCGTCCAGTTGAAGACCCACGTGCGCGTCCTCAGCGATTTCGATCAGGGCCGCGGCCAGACCTCCGCGGGTCAGATCCCGCAGGCAGTGCAGGTCCGCTCCGAGTGCGGTCAACTCGGAGACCAACCCCGCCAGCGACGCGCAATCGCTCTGGAGCGCACCTTCGAACTGCAGGCCTTCGCGCACAGACATGATGGCGATGCCATGCCGCCCAATGTCGCCGCTGACCAAGATCCGATCCCCGGCGGCGACCCGTGCCGGCGAGATGTCGATGCCGGGCGGGACGAGTCCCACGCCGGAGGTGTTGATAAAGACCCCGTCGCCTTTGCCGCGGTCGACGACTTTCGTGTCGCCGGTGACGATCTGCACGCCGACTTCCTCGGCCGCTTGCTGCATGGACGCGATCACGCGGTGCAACGTCTCCAGCGGTAGGCCTTCCTCCAGGATCAGACCGCAGCTCAGAAATCGCGGCGTCGCACCGGCCATCGCCAAATCGTTGACCGTGCCGTAAACCGCCAATTTGCCGACGTCGCCGCCTGGAAAGAACAGAGGACTGACCACGAACGAGTCGGTCGTAAAGGCCAGTCTGGCTCCGCCGAGTTCGAACACGGCGCTATCGTGCGGTGGACGCGGCGGCGGCCCGTCGGTTCCGCGTTTGGCTGCGAACTGCGGCAGCAGCATCTGCTCGATCAAAGCCCGCATCAGCCGTCCCCCGCCGCCGTGCGCCAGCTGCACCGTGTCGTGATAAGCCAACGGCGTCGGGCAGGTCCAACTCGCTACGGAGTGCGGCGACGGGTTGCCGCTTTTCAAGCCGCTCGGTGATGTCGGCGCTGCATGGCTACTCGGGAGAGGGTCCGGTCGTTCATCAGTCATCATGCTGGCCCGATCGCTCTGGTTACGAGGGTCTGCCTCGTAACCCACTGGACGCGAGGCTCCGCCTCGCCAGCAGGCCGGCGGAGCCGGCAAGGCAGTGCATTCCCAGGCGGAGCCTGGGAACGAGGGGCATGTGGTGGGCACAGCCCACCCTGCAGTCAATCAACAGCTCGTCGAGCCCATCAGGCGACTACTCGCGGGGAGGGCCACCCCGTCTGCCGCCAAAACCGCCACGGCCCAGCAACTCGGACGGATCGCCGTCGATCTTGGGTCCCTTCAACTGCTCGAATTTTTCCAACTGCTTCGCGGTCAGCACCGCGGTGATCTTCGCGTCGGTGTCTTTCTGGAGCGTCGTCATCTTCTCGCGCATGCCCTGCCAATCGCCCGATGCGAAAATCTCGCTCCGCTTCTTCGTGGCCTCGTCACGCAGCGTCTTAAGCTTCTCCTTCTGATCGGCGCTCAGCCCCACCGCATCCTGGACTTCTTTGTCCTCGAACGCTTGCAGACCGCGCACCTGGAGTGCGATCTGTTCCAGCCGATCGAGGTGATCTGTCTTGAGAATCTTCTCGATGGCATCTTGTTGGTCATTGTCGAATTTTTCGATCTTCTTCCGCGCCTCGGCGACCTTCGCCTTCTGTTGCTCTTCGCTCAGATCCCGCAGAGCCTGCATGGCTTCCCCCCTGGGCATGAGTTCGCGGAACTGGGCTTGCGTCTTCTCATCGAGTTCCTTGAGTTTGGCTTTCTGGTCGTCGGTCAACTTCAGCTCCGCTTGGACTTTCTCGGAACGTAGCAGCCGCGCCCAGAAGAAATCCGTGGACTTAAACAACTCGCCCATGGCACCGAAGCCCCCGCCCGGCCCTCGGCCACCCGGCTGTGCACTCGCTGAACGGCACACGGCCGCAGCCATCAGACAGACCAAACCAATCGCGACAGTGCGAGCAAAACACGACATAGAATACTCCCCTTAGGAAAAGATGAAGTTGAGGCAGCCCGAAGACCAGGCCGTCGACCGTGGCCTGTCTGGCGGGCCCATTCTAATCCTAAACCCCGATCGGCGCGAATAGGGTCGGTTCGATTCGATTTCAGGCGGAAGTCACCGGCTAGAACCGGAAATTTCTCCCGCTGTGCGGCCTTTCTCAGATGGGCTGTGATCCCCGGCCCAGCCGCCTCGCATTGACTGTACCCCGGATGCTAGAATGGGCCGTTACCGCCAGGGACTAAGGCAAGCGGACGGCTTTGATCGGAACGTTGCACATCGGAATCGCGAAGCGTCGGCGAAGAAGAGCGGCGTTTCCTCACTAGGGGTTAGATCTTGGAGTGTGGCCGCTGACAAGGCGGCGACGAGAGACGTGTTATGAGCGAATCACTCTTGGGCGGTGGAACCGGGCAACCAACTCCCACCGCTGGCCAGCTCGACTTTCCTTGCCGCAGTTGCGGCAGACAATTGCGAGTCCGTGCCGATCTGGCGGGACGCCGGGCGAAGTGTCCACAGTGCGGTACGATCCAGGATATCCCGTCTCCTCTCTCGCCCCCCAATACCTGGCCGCTGGACAGTCTGCCGTCGCCGGAATCCACCTCCGGCCTGACGCCCTTGGACGCCCTCGCAAGCATCCCGGAAGCCGTCCGCCCGCTAACGCCTCAGGCCACTCCCCCGTCGATGTCAAGCTCCCCACTCGCCTCGCCGTTCGCTGCCACGCGACCTGCCACGGCGACGCCTTCGGCGCGGCTGGGCGTGAGCTCCCTGGCGTTCTCAGGGCAGGAGACTGAGACCAAGCGGCTGTTCGAACACATCACGAGCGAGATCGGCAAGATCTTTGTGGGCCAGGAGGAACTGGTCCTGGGCTCGTTGGTGGCCCTCTTTTCCAGCGGTCACGTGCTGATCGAAAGCGTGCCGGGCTTGGGCAAGACACTGTTCGTCCGCGCGCTGGGCCGCGCCCTGGGCTGTCAGTTCGGCCGCATCCAATTCACGGCGGATCTGATGCCCTCGGATATCACCGGCGCACCGATCTTTGACATGAAGCTGCAGGAGTTCCGGTTTCGCCCAGGCCCGGTGTTCACGCAACTGCTGCTGGCGGATGAAATCAACCGCTCGCCAGCCAAGACGCACGCGGCCTTGCTGGAGATCATGCAAGAGTTCCGCGTCACGATCGACGGCAAGAGTCATGAGTTGCAACGGCCGTTCTTGGTGCTGGCGACCCAGAATCCGATCGAGTCGGAGGGGACCTATAACCTGCCGGAGGCGCAACTCGATCGGTTCATGTTCAAGTTGGTCGCCGACTACCCACCGGCCGCGGAAGAGGCGAAGATCCTGGACCTCCACAGTCGGCAGATCGACATCAACGAACGTTTGCAGAACGAGGTGCAGCCGGTCACCACACCGGAAGAAATCATGCGGATCACGCGGGAAAACGGCAGCATTCGCGTGGACAGCCGGCTGATCGACTACATCAACAGCCTGGTCCGTTTGACTCGCAAATGGCCGCAGTTCCACATGGGTGCGTCGCCACGGGCCGGGATCGCGCTGATGCAGGGGGCGCGGACCTTGGCGGCCTTCGCCGGGCGCGACTATGCCGTGCCGGACGACGTGGTGCAGATCGCACTGCCGGCCTTGCGCCATCGCGTCATTCTGACAGCCGAAGCAGAGGTCGAAGGCCGTAGCGTGAACGAGTTGTTGACGGAGTTGGTGCGTTCGGTCGAAGTCCCGCGAATGTGACAGGACTTGCCATGGGCCAGTGGTTGATTTGGATCCAGGAGAGTGCCGCGCTGCTGCGTTCGCTGCCCTGGCTACTGCTGTTGCTGTTCCTGGCACCCCTGGCCGCGCTGGCTTACGGGCGGCGGATCTTTCCGCACACGCCGCTGGCCATCGTGATGCTGGCACCGTGCCTGCTGTCCCTGGGCTTGGCGGTCCGTCCGGATATTTTCTTGCTGGTCGCCACGGCGGACGTAGCGATCTTACTGGTGGCCATCACCGATCTGCTTTCCGTGCCGGGGCCGCGCGCGTTTTCGGCCGAGCGGACGACCTTGCGGATCGCCTCACTTCAGAAACGCCACCCCGTGACCCTGACCGTCAGCAACCATGCCCGACGGGCACTCCACGTACGGATCCGCGACGACTTGACAGAGCATTTGGAGGCCGCGCCGGACGATTTCGCGAGGCACTTGCCCGGTCGCAGTCGGACAACGCTGCACTATGAAATCCGGGCTACGCGGCGAGGTTCGTTCACACTGAGCAGGGTCTATCTCGAGGCCCGCAGCCGCTTCGGCTTGTGGAAGCGTTACTTGAACTATCCGGTGGAATCGACGCTGCACGTCTATCCCGATATGCAGCAGTTAAGCGAGTATGCGATTCTGGCCCGCACCAATCGGCTCAGCCTGATGGGTGTCCGTCGTGTTCGCAAAATCGGCCAGGACAACGACTTTGAGCGACTCCGGGACTACACTCGCGACGACAACTACAAGCATATCGACTGGCGCACGACCGCCCGGCGGCACAAATTGACGGTCAAGGATTTTCAGACCAGCCAGAGTCAACGCATCATCTTCCTGCTGGACTGCGGCCGCATGATGACCAATGAAGCGGCCGGTCTGAGCCTGTTGGATCACTCGTTGAACGCGCTGCTAATGCTCAGTTTCGTGGCCCTCAAACAGGGTGACTCCGTGGGCCTAATCTGCTTCTCGGACCAGATCCACACCTACGTCCCACCGCGGGGCGGAATGAGTCAGATGAACCGTCTGTTGCACGCCTCGTTCAATCGCTTCCCGCAATTGGTCGAGTCACGCTACGATCAGGCGTTTCTGCACCTCTCGTCGCACTGCAAGAAACGGTCGTTGGTCGTGTTGATGACCAATCTGATCGACGAGGTCAATGCCCATCAGGTCGAGCGGTACTTGAGCACGCTGGTTGGCAAACACCTGCCCCTGGGCCTGTTGTTGCGGGATCATCAGTTGTTCGACGCCGCCGATCAACCGCAGCCTGTGGGCCTGGACTTATATCGGGCCGCCGCCGCCGCCGAGATTCTCACCTGGCGTCATCAAGTGCTCATGGACCTGGAGCACAAAGGCGTCCTGTCGCTGGACGTGTTCCCCGAGGATATGACCGCGCCGTTGGTGAACCGCTACTTGGAGATCAAGGCCAGACATCTGCTGTGACCGGCGCTGTCATACTCTTGCCGAAGACCAGTGCTCACCGTAGTCTACCGCCACTCCGGCCACCACGGAGCCGATCCGGTTCAAGGGGCTGAATGCCCAGCGGATGTACCGTGTGAGCTTCCAGGACGGCACTCATCCGTCGTCCGTCAAGTCGGCCGCGGAACTGCTGGAGCAGGGACTTGCGGTGAAGCTCGCCGGCGAGGAAGCCTCGGAATTGATCTTCTTCGAGATCGTGCGGTAAGGGATGTCAACCTGCCAATGGATTGGGCCGTGAGCGGCAAGGCACTAGCCGCCGGTGGCGTTCGGAACCGGCGGCTAGCGCCTTGCCGCTCACTCGTCGCGCCCCCAACTCGGGGCGAAAACCTGGGATCACGATCAGGGAGTTGTCCCGCGCTGTCGTATGCGCCCGTACGGGGCAAAAGGGGAAACAGACTCTCGCCCTTGCCAGCGTGCTAATTTCCGATGTCAACCCGAACTTTGCCTCGCCCTAGCGTCGTCCTCCCAGTCCCCGCTCTCCGGTCTTTCATGCGCACCGAGCAAGGATGGTGTCCGGACATCAGGCATCACGATCTCCTTGTGAGCAGCATCGCAGGCAAGTGGGCGGCTTAGGGCCGGCGCATCAAAAACTGTCGGATTTTCAAAGTAGTCATCACGCTCCGCCGTGATGACATGTCGTCACGGCGGAGCATGACGACTACTGTTCTTGCGACACTTATTGATTCGCCGGTCCTTAACGGGCTGGTAGGATTCTAGGTTCCCCTTGCCCCGCTCTGCAATGGTAATCTTGCCTCCCGTCGTTCGTCTTGTGGCAGCGCAGCTAGGCCGGTAGACTGAGGACATGGCGACAATGGCGAACCAGAAGAATCCGTTTCCGGGGATGAATCCCTATCTGGAGCAGCATTGGCGGGACGTCCACACGACGCTGATGGTCTACCTGCGCGACCAGTTGCAGGCCCAACTTCCCGAAGGTCTGTGGGCCAGTGTCGAGGAGGAAGTCACCATCGACGATGACGAATCGGCGCCGGCGCGGCGGTTTCGTCCCGAGGTGGACGTCGCCGAGTCCTGGGACGCACCGGGTGGGCTGGCTACGGCTGCCTCCGGCCTGGCCGTGGCCGAACCGCTGGTGCTACTGGATCCCGAATCGCACACCGAGCGGCACGTACAGATCGTGGAGGCCAGCGGTCGCGTGGTCACGGCCATTGAAGTGCTCAGCCCGACCAACAAGGTCGCGCGGGATCGACGTCAAGCCTACCGTCAGAAGCGGGCAGTCTATCGCGACGGGGGGGTCAATGTGGTCGAGATCGACTTGATCCGCGACGGCGATTACTTGGTACTGGCCCCTGAGGCTCTGATCCCAATGTCGCGACGTACGCCCTATGTGGTGAGCGTCTGGCGTGTGTCGCAGCCCGCTGTGAAGTTCGCCTACCCCTGTCCCCTGCGCCAGCCGCTGCCGCGCATTCCCGTGCCGCTGCGCGGGCAGGATGCCGACGCAGTGATCGATCTGCAGGAGCTGATCGAACTGTGCTACGCGCGCGGCCGCTACCACGCACGCCTGGACTACCGCGCGGAGCCGGAACCGCCGTTGTCTCCGCCCGATGCCGCCTGGACGGACGAATTGCTGCGCACGGCGGAGCTGCGCTGACCGGTACGCGTTTTTGATCGCACAGCGTCATCAGGACGGATACCTCGCGGCGGCCGGAAGCATCATCAGGTTTGCCGTCCCTTGGCGTTTCGCCTCGCCGGTGGCGTTCGGTTGTGAGCGGCAAGACGCTAGCTGCCGGTGATCGGAACGTTACGCAAAACGCTAGCAGCGGATCATCGTGAGCGAGAAGCGATGGAGAATTAGTCGCGGAGCGACCTCCTGAACGTAGCAACG
This sequence comes from Planctomycetota bacterium, assembly GCA_026692885.1. The sequence goes on from JAPLNJ010000823.1 coordinate 7,591, forward strand.
CTCACGAAATAACTTCCTCATTCCAACAAGTCAGCCATTGATCGTTGGCCGAAGGTTCCGGTTCTGCGAGTTGGATGCCACGGGCTCGCCCCGTGGAGGCTCACGTTTCTCACTACACCAGGCGGCCCAACGCGCCCCCGCCTCGCCCGCGGCGGCGAAGCCGCCGCGGGCGAGGCGGGAGTGGGATCCGCGTGTGGGTAGCAAGAAACGGAAGTATCCCCCGGGCAAGCCCTCGTCCTTCTACACAATTCTTCCGTCCCAAAGGGGCATTAACAAACCAGGATCGATTCAACACGGTAGCCCTGTAAGGGCGACACAAATCCGTTCATCCCACACGTATCGTTCGCCTTCAAACAAGATGGACGTAGTTCTTGACAAAGGATTGTGGCGCGGTTGTGCTACGCTGGCTTGTTTCGCCCCTTCAGGGCTGGCGTTCCTGATACTCTCCTAACCCAGGGCGGCGCTACGCGGCTGACGCCGCCACGCTCTGCCCTGGGCTATCATGTGGCTGCCCCTATCGGGGCGAACGACGGCGATCACCGGGCCGCCGCCAACTCACCTTCAATCTTCGATGCGCCCTGATCGGCGGCTCCGGTGCATCCCTCGGCGGTGCCCCTACGCACTTTGGATGATACGGTCATACTCAGCGTGCGATCCGATCCAGAACCACACCGGCCCATCGTCGCTGGCCACCGCCACCGCGCGGTAGCCGATTCCTACACGCACCGACCAAAGCCGGCCCACGCGTTTGAAGTGCAGCGATGGGTGCCAAGGATCGGCGCGGAGCAAGTCGTATTTGGCATCCGCCAGCCGTTGCACGGCCTCCGGCAGCCGCCCGTAGCAGTCCCAGAAGTCGGCAGTGGTGTGATGGTTCATAGCGGCCGTGTACGCCCAGCCCGGTATTCAGCCAGGGCACGGTCGGCCAAAGCGTCCAAGCGGCCCGCGCGTTCGTCCTGTTCAATTTGGGCGTCCCATTCGGCTTCCACCCGCTCGTTTAGCCACTCACGGACTTGCGTCACCTGTTCGGGAGGCAGTTCGGCGATGGCGGCAGTAATCGATTCAACGGTAGTCATGGGGATTCCCTCGCAGACGGCATGAGACAGCCGTCAGTATACCACGACCCGCACCACGCGACAGCCCGATTGGGGACCACAGCTCCACTGCCGCCGAAGAGCTGCTACTTCGTGGCACACCGCAGTCAACGCCAGCTAACGGATTCGATCAACGCGGACCATCCGCGTTCCTTCGCGCTATTCGATACGCGCGCCGCCGGATGGTAAAGAGCAAAGGCGACTATTTTCTTGCCCGCGTAGTCACCAATCGAAGCGATACACTCGTCGCGATGCCGCGCAAACTGCGATGCAACATCGAACTTTCCAAGTGTCGTGTTTGTCAAGAACCACGCATCCTCTCCGAGACAGGCAATCGTGTCAAGATTGGGCATCGATCCGACCACCCATGCAAGCACGCGTTGGAGGTAGGCGTGCAACGGGCCAGAGCCGAACCCCGGAAGGCTGCGGCTCCAGCGCGGGTCGTCAAAGAGCAGATTCGCGGTCGCGGACCCGTAAAGCTTTCTGCACGGAAGCGCGGACGCCAGGGCCGCCAAGGTCTCGTTCGTCCTCCAGCCAGCTGGGTCTCCGAGTTCACGTTGGGCGTGTCGCCAAGGTCGCGGGTCACCTTTGTCCCGGAGTGCACGGATTACCCCCGTTGGAGCTGCGTCTTTCGCGAGGAGCAAGGTTTGCCCATTCCAATCGCCGAAGAGCGTCTCCGTGGCGTACAAGTGTTCGTTTGTGGGAACGAGGGCAAAGACGTTGGTCCACCCGGACGGCGGGACGAATTCACGGATCCAGTCAGGTACTCGTGGATGGGGCATACGACGTCTGTTTTGGTTAATGGTTGCTGGCCGAACTTATGAAGGATTAGATTGTGCGGTGACCGAAGCTAGCGGCAGGGCGCAGTGAGAGACCGGTTGACACGGTGAGCGTTGACCGATGAGAAAGCCAGCCACAATCTAATCCCTGGTTCAACGACAGCCGTAACCGGGCGGCCGCGACAGACATTGATTTCAAGAAACGCGTTTTCGGCCGCTCCGGTTCACGGCCTGGTTCGCCGATTCCGCCGCAGTGCCGGCTGACGGTTTACGACGTTTGGAGTTTCTCGAGGACCCATTCGCGGATCAGTTCCGAGTCGACAACACCGCGAGATTTCGCCATCGCGCGTACCGCGTCAGCGGCATCCGTCTCCAGATGGATCGTAATGTCACGATCTCGTTCAAAGACGCGTTCCCCCACCTCCTCAAGTTGGTCTTCAAATTGGGTGACGTCATGCTGGTCCCAGAAACTTGCCAGTTCTTGGATCGAATCAGTTCGCGGGAGTCGTGGAGTGTTCATCGGTTCTTCCATTGGCGGTATCGCCGTTTTTCCTGATCGGTCATCGACCGAGCCGTGATCGGATATCCCTTGCCGTCCGGAAACCGAATGACCACGCAGAACAGATACCGGCCGGCGTCGGTTTGCCCTAGCACGTAGTACACCGGGTTCTCGCCCTCCGATTTTGCACGTAGCACCAAAGCGTCCCCGAAGCACGCCTCTTCGACCTCCTCCGGCGCAACGCCGTGGCGGTCAATGTGGTCGATTCTGTCCTGCGGCCAGACGAACTCGTGGATCTCCATCGCGGCATTATATACGCGGCACGCGTTGCAGCCAATCGCGATGCGTCCCGAACGACACCCGTGCCATTGACCCGACAATCCGGGGAAGCGTTGCCACGCCCAGCTGGCGTCTGACACGGCGAACGACACGGATAAGGCGGCGGGTGCGAGCGACGCGGCCACAATCCCGGACCAAGTCACCCGCTCGGCCTTCATCCGTTGGTTCAGCGATGTGAGACCCGGTTCGCGTGCTGATCGGCGAGTGATCCTGGCGAAAACGACTCTCTCACATCCGATGGCCCAGTCACCCTAAAATACCGAGTATATGCTCCTGACCTGGCGTGTTCAGTTTGTCTGATTTTGCCTAGAATTGGTGTTTTCCCGAATGTCTGATTCTGTCCCATTCTGGTTTGCTTCGCGGAGTGATTACGAAATCCAGGAGGACCGAGTGGCCCCTGGGGTACCCCTGATCGTAATCAACAGGTTTTCGCCCCAAAGGGGCAGCCACAAATCAGCCCAGGGCAGAGCGGAGCGGCGTAGCCGCGTAGCGCCGCCCTGGGTTATGAGAGGATGGAGAACACTAGCCCTGAAGGGGCGAAACATGCCTTGGCCGCATCGGA
>JAPLNJ010000824.1 GCA_026692885.1 Planctomycetota bacterium
ACACGCTGTCGCCCGTGCGGTGAGCTTACCTGAAGAGCCGGATGTGGGAAATTCACAAGTCCGGTTCTGTGAGGGGCGTTGAAGTCGCCTTCAACGGTTGAATATTGTGACACTCTTCAGATCGAAAGAGAAGAGCAACAAGGAAAACAAACCAGACCTACCGAACGAGACCAAATTATGCCAACTCGACAAGTCGGCATTGACAGCTATTGCTACCACCGCTATTTCGGCGAGATCTACCCGGATCAACAGGATCCGGGCGTGCGTTGGACGTTCCACGATTTCGTGAAGCGGGCTGTCGAACTGGCGGTCGACGGCGTCTCGCTGGAGTCGTGTTTCTTCGAGAGTCTGGAGCCGGGATACCTCCGCGAAATCAAGGACGCCTTGGACTCGCACGGCCTGGAGCGGGTATTGGCCTGGGGGCACCCCGACGGTCTGGAGGCCGGACGGAATCAGGCCGCTTGGCGGGAGATGAACTCCCTGATCCCGAAGGCTCAGTTCATGGGCGCGGACCTGATGCGAATCGTGGCGTCCTCCCTGATGTTTCGTCACGAACCGCACCCGCCGCAAATCGAGGCCATCGTCAAGATGCTCCAGGAGAGCGTCAAGATTGCCGAGGACCACGGCGTGGTGCTGGCGTTGGAGAATCACATCGACTACACGTCGGCGGAAATCTATCAGATTCTAGAGCGGGTCGGGTCGGACCATTTGAAAGTGAATTTCGATACCGGCAACACGTTGCGGATGATGGAGGATCCCGTGGCCGCGGCCCGGCGACTGGGAAAGTACACCGTGGCGACACATACCAAGGACGTTGACGCTTGCCGCCACATCCGGCCCGAGGAGTGGTACTTCTTCTCCTCCGTGCCCGTCGGGACCGGTCTGATCGACATTCCGGGTGTCGTCCAAGCGTTGCAAGAGAGTGGCTACGATGCGATGTTGGCCGTCGAATCCGACCACCACAAAGACAACCAGGACGAGGACCAATTGGTGGTCCAAAGCGTGGCGTACCTGAAACAACTTGTGCGGGAACTCGGGGCGACAGGGAAGTAGCGGCCTGGCGCGGTCAGGGTGGTGGGTTGTTATCGTTTAACCGCGACCCAACGGAGCCTGCTGAATTAGTCGTGGGGTAAGCTTCCAGCTTGCCAAAGGCGTAGCCGAGGAAGACGAGGAAACGGAGAATCCGGAAGACTGGCAAGCTGGAAGCTTACCCCACGTTGCTTTCCGCTACTATTTCAGTGGCCTCCAACGGGGATCGCGCGACGCAGAGCGTCGAAAACTCGGGTTCCCACGCAGAGCGTGGGAACCAGATTTTGGACAGGACGGACGAGCCCAGCCCTACTCCAGCGTTGGTTGGGCGAGCTGGCCGAGCAACTGCGCCTCGCCGCCAGCTTTTTCGTACACACCGTAGAACATCGAGCTGCAATCCAGCCACAAGGCAATCCGGTGGAACTCCTCGTCGGTAAGCTTCACGTCGTAGTGGCCCTTGTCCAGGATCGCCAGCAGTTTCGAAGCCCGGGCGCCAAACTTGCCGGGCGTCGTCCGCAGGTTCGAGCCGTAGTCGGTGAAGCCGAAGGGCAGCAGGCTGTTGTAGGACGCATACCACTTGCGTTGCAGCGGCTCGCGCGCCAGGTTCGGCGCCTTGTCGGCTTTCTCGGCGTGACACTTCACGCACTGACGATCCAACACCGGCTGCACCAGTCGCGGATAGCTGAAGGGTTGCGAACCATCCACGTCCGGCTGGATCGCCGAGGGGGTGCGTTGCAGGGCCAGCGGCCGACCGGTCAGCGGCTGCGGCACGCGGTGTTTCTTGTCGTGACAGCCGTGGCACACCAGGTGCTCGCCTTCCTGCAGGTACGTCGCCGAACGCATCGACTGGACTGCCAGGCCGCGTTCATCCAACGCCTGAAAGAACAGTTCTTTGTTGGCGGGCACGGTGAAGTGGGCGCTGCCGTCAGCTTCCACGGGCACCGTCCCTAGCACGTGACGCACCGGCACCACCGAGTCGCCCGCCAGGGCCACCCGGGCCCCGGTCTCGTGCGGCGGGCCTCCGGACGGAACGGACATCGGCAACACCTGCAGCACGCGCAGGGCCTTGATCTTCGTCCCTGCCGGCCACGGCATCAGGCTGTCGTAGGTGTTCACCACGGTCAGCGTGGCTTGCGGCTTGGCCCCCTCCGGCGCGAGCAGCCCGGTTCCCGGGGCGTGGCGTGCCGGCTTAGCCAGCACGGGCGTCGTGGACGGCCTCGGCCGCGCTCGCAACGGCAGCGGACTTTGGCAGGCAATCGTCGGATCGCGGTAGAGCAGTTCCTGATTGCCGAAAGCGTCCAGCAAGTAGATACCGTAGGTGCCCGGTACGCCGGGCGCGCCGGCGGCGATGGCCGCATCGTAGATGCACAAGTAGTAGTCTTCGCTCAACGGCCACGCCGTCCCGTACGCCTCTCGGCCGCCTTGGCTCTCCGGGAAACCCACGTCGGGCGTAATCCGCTTCAGCGGCGCCATGGCGTCGTCGTCCTCGACACGCGGATCCACCAACACCAACGAGCCGTACGCCTGGCCATGGTGCGGGGCCGCCGTCGACACGAACTTCTGCGAGTCGGGAATCGCGCGGCAGTCCAGTTCCATGTCCGGCCGCGCGTTCCGCGGCGCGAAGTTGCCGTGCACAGCCCGCGAGTCACGACCGTCCAACGTCGTAATCCACGGATGATGAGCCGTGCAGCCGAAGCGATCAACGTAGTCCCAGCGGGTGTAGATAATCCGGCCGTCATTCGTCACACTGGGATGCCACTCGTTAGTCTCGTGCGGGCTCAGACCCGTGATGTCGCTGCCGTTAGCCGCCATCTCGTAGAGCGTATAGGTTGGACAGACCCGGCCGCAGCGCAGGTATCCGCCGCGACGTTCGGTGATGAAGGCGATCCGTCCGTTGGGCAACCAGCACGGATCAAAGTCGTTCCACGTGCCGTCGGTCAACTGCTCCAGCCCGGAACCGTCGACATTGACCTTGAAAACGTGATAGCACCGGCTTTCCGCCCAGTGGCCCAGGCTCGGATCCGTGTGGTGCCGGTGCTTCGGGTCGCCCTGGCACTCGACGAACGCGAACAGGATCTGCTTCCCGTCGTACGACAGATCGGGCGCGAGAAACGAGCCGCCATCCGTTTCCGGGCCGGCGACATTCCCCATGCCGTCAAACGCGAGGGCGGGTGGCGGCCCGGAGCCGCCGGTGAGCCGCCGCCCCTTGAGTCGCCCCTGCTGAACCGCCGACTCGGCCAGCACGTCGCGAATCTGCGGCTGGGGTCCAAACGGATCGGAGAGTACGTACAGCCCGCCGCCCGGCCGGGCGGCCATGCCGTAGTACTGATCGCACATGTGGTTGTAGATCGCCCGGTGCCGCTTGATGAACAGAATCTTGTCGAAATCCAGCAGCGGGTTGGCAAAGGCAATCTGCCGGCGCACCTGACAGATCTCCTTAAACAGGGTCAGCCGCGCCGGCAGGTCTTTGACCTCAGTCTGCTCGCTCTTGATCCGCAATTCGGCCAACTGTTTGTCGTGCGCACTCAAGTCCCGCGTTCCCTGCATCCGCTGCAGATCGGCCAGCAGGGCCGTTGTCCGGCGCAGCACCACGTCCACGGGGTCGCGGTCGGACGGCTGGATGAGCGCCTCCGGCCGGTGGGTCTCCGCCGCCACTCGCTGGAACTGCGCGATGTTGCGCACGTGCTGCTTCAGGACGCCGAACTGGATCTCTAATTCGTCCCACGGCGCGGCTTCTGAACCGCGCGGCCGGTCCACCACCGAGGTCCCGGCGCGGAACTGCACGCCTTCAACCAACGGCCGCAATTCGGCGATCGACGTCCACGGCTGGCCCGACACTTCCGACAAGGCCCGCAGCCGCAGGTAGCGACCTTTGGGCTTGGTCGGGAACGGGAGCACATTTTCCGCGTTGCGTTGCGCGAACGTCCCTGTCAGCAGCGGCTTGCCAAAATCCTTGTCGTTATCGCTGACGTAGCACTCGTACTGACCGATGGTCCCATTGCTCCCGCCGGACCGTGGCAGATAGGCCAATCCGTCCAGCTGGTACGAGGCGCCGAGATCGACGACGAGCTCATGGGGATGTCGAGTTTCCTGGAACTGAAAATCGGTATGCCACATGGTCTCAGGGTTGCCGTCCATGGCCCGGAATCCCTCGTAGCCAGACGCTTCGCTGTCGACGCGGACCTGCACGGTCACGATCTTATCTGCCTTATCCGCGGCGAAATTCGGCACGGCCACGAGCGTACAAATCACGGTCAGCAGCCCAAGGGGCACCCGTCTGAGCTTCATCACGATCTCCTTACATCTGCTGCCCCTTGCGGAGCAACATCGATAGGGGGGGAATTCGACAATGGAAAACACGACCATCTTGCACCTAACGCGATCTGCGGCCACACCCAAGTAGGTCAGGCTTTCCAGCCTGACGCGAACCAAGCGTCAGCCTGGACACCCTGACCTACAACATGCTCGCACCGTGCGCGTCTCACGTTAAGTACCGATGCATAAGTTTCCAAGTCCTTGTAGGACGGAATGCCATTCCGTCCAGGACGGTTTGGCAAACCGTCCTACATGGAAACTTATGACGGGGTACTTACCGCAAACTTTAGCGCCGGCCGCGGCGGTACGCATCCGCGTGGCCGGTCGGCGGCCACGGTGTCATTATGACAATCGCCGGTGTCTCCGTACATAACAGATGGCCGGTTCCGAAAGATTTCGCCTTCCGCGTCTTGTGCGGCTGTTGAAGAGGATTGGCAGGCGGCCTTGATCGCCGGGTGCGGTTCTCAGCGGGCCAGGGGCAGGTCGGCTGGTGGCTGCGCCTAAGAGTTGGGGTCGCGATGGGTGAGCGGAACGGCGCTAGCCCAATGCCACTTGCTTTGCACCCGGACATAGTGAGCCGCAAGGCGCTAGCCGCGGGTCTTTGGCCTGGAAAGCGAGGCATGTCTTCACCAGCAGCTAGTGCCTTGTCAAGACTAAGAATTGGGGTTGGGTGGCTGTGGTCGAGCGGAGCGAGCCCACAGTCTGTCCTTTCCGGGGGCTCGCTGCGTTCGACCCCGGCCACCCCAAGATTAAGTCTTGACGGGACCCTAGTGCGTCGTCAAGGCTTAATCTTAGGGTGACCGATGCGGTGGCGTAAGCTTCCAGCTTGCGTTTGCCGCGATGAATCGAAAGGCAAGCAGGATGCTTACCCCACTTTTTAGCCTTGAAGACGCCCTAGCCACCTCAGCTCGCAGTTGGCAACCTCACGATCAAAGTCCAGGTCGCCAAAGAACGCCGCCTGATTTCTGGCGGAGTCCGATTGCCGATAACTGACGAGGTATCCATAGT
>JAPLNJ010000825.1 GCA_026692885.1 Planctomycetota bacterium
TATCCTTGCTCGCACTCATGGCCAGACTCCTTTCTGACGCGTGTCAGATGTATGGGGGAGTCTGGCCTATTTCATTTTCCAGCTATCCTGAAAAGCCCAATTTACCGAAAAAGAATCCTTAACGGCGTTGCCCCTCACCCCGACCCTCTCTCGCGCTGATTCTTGCCCGGTGCGGCAGCACTGCTTTGGTTGCGGCCCTGCCGCCCTGCGCGCCCGCCCCAACACGTGGCACCTCCCAGCGCGAGCGTCGTTAGGATCGGCGAATCAATAACTGTCCAATTCTTGCCGACGATCATCACGCGGAGCGCGATGGCTACCTTGAAATCGTGACAGTTATTGATTCGCCGATCCTTAGAGGTCTTTCCTGACCACGCTGGATGCGTCCAGCCTCAGGACGTAAATCTGCCCGTCCGTGTCGGTCGCCCAGATCAAGCCGCGTTTGGCGTCGTAGGCCGCCCCGGCGCTGACGTTCCGCCCGTCCTTGCCGGCCGGTGCCGGCCCGGCGATGGTCAACGCGACCCACTTGTTGGCGGCGCAGTCGTAGGCTGGCATCGGGCGGACGCCGCCCGAGTCCGCCGGCAGCGTCGAGCCGACGTCCACCAGCAGGCCGGCGCCGGGCAGATAGGCCAACTCCCGCAGGAACGAGGGAATGGCCTTGGCCCCGGCAATGCCGGACGGGGCCAGCCGCTGGACCGCCCCGCTCCGGCGGTCGATCGCGTAGGCTTGGCCGGTGAACGGCCGACCGTACGCCGTCGGGAAGCAGATCAGCCGGTCGCGTTGGGAGTCGTAACCCAGGCCGCAGTGGTCGACCGCTGACCCGGGCAGGCGTTCGCCAGTCAGCTTAACCGGCTGCCACGCGCGGGTCTTGGCGTTGAAGACGAAGATGTCTCCGCCGGCGGTCCAGCAGTAGATTCCCGCCGGGGTCTGGGAGCAGGTCAGCGTGTAGAAGCTGCTGTCGTAGCTCATGCCGCGCGGCTTGCCGGTCCGTCCGCTCCAGTCGGCCACGCCTGGGTCGAAGAGGTAGCTCCAGGGGTTATGCCCGACGAAGACCATCCGCTTGGCCACGGGGTCGTACTCGAAAGACTTGTAGGTGTGCCCGCTGACCCAGGGCCGGCGGTTGAAGTTGAGGCCGGTCGGGTAACTGGTGTTGCTATAACATTGACCGAGGCAGAACTCGACGGGGAACGACAGTTCCCAGCGGTTGGTGGCGAAGTGGTACATGGGCACGTCGCTGCCGCCGTGGGCGCAGTGGCCGCCGGACCAGCGGAGCAGCACGTCGCGGTCGGGGGCGATGCAGGCCGAGCCCCAGTCGCGGTTGACCCGCGGCCTCAGCGGCGGGTTCACGACGACCCACGTATTGGTCGGCAGGGCTTTCAGTTTCGCCTCGTTGGCGGCCGCGTCGGGCCGGCCGCCGGCCTCGATGAAGCCCTGCGGCAGAAAGCAGCTCATGGTGCGGTACTCCCGCTGGTCGGCGGCGACGCCCTCTTGGCCGGCGAGGCTGGTCCAGGTGTTGGCGGCGACGTCGTAGACCCAATCGCCGTCGTCGCGGAGTTGGTAGAGCGGCCCCATGTACCAGATGTCGGTGTTGTTGTGGGTGAAACCGCCGGAGAGTCTCACTGTGCCGTCGCCGGTGGCCGTCAAGGTGTGGTTGGCCCGCGGCGGCGGAGCGGTTTGGGGATGCCGCTGTTCCCAGCGTTGCTTGGCCGGGTCAAAGACCCAGGTGTCGTTCGTCACGTAGTCCAGATGGTCGCCGCCGAAGAGGACGAACCGTTTCGTCTTGGCGTCATAGGCGAGCGGCGAGAGCGCCCGCGGCGCGGGCTCGGCGTCCAGCGACTCGGCCGCCTGCTCCAGGGCCACCTGCGCGTTCCAGAGGAGCTTGAAGGCGTCAGGAGAGACGGCCGAACTGAGGGCCGCCGTCGCGTTCGTCAGTGCCTTGTCGGCCACTACCAAGCGGGCAAGAGCCTGCTGGCGGCCTGCCTGTTCGGCAGCATCCAGCGGCGCGCGGCCGGGAACCTGCTTGGCCTCGAGCGCCGCCGTCGCGTGGGCGACACCCCGGGCCGCCTCTTCCAGCGCGGGGGCCACATCGGCGGCTACTGCCTTGCGCTGATCATCTGGAGCGGCGCCGCCGAAGTAGATGGATCGAGCGGCGGCGGTGGCATCTTTGACCTGCTCGCAGACGGACCGCAGCGGGTCGTGCAGCACCTGCATCGCGTTGGCTTTGTGCAGTTCGTCGCGTATGTCCACCCACGTCCCCGCCCTGAGGACCCGGGTGTGAGCGGCGCCGTCGTCAGCGGCCTGCTCGCAGCCGCCGAACGCCAAGCCCAACTCGTCGGACACCTTGTACTGAGCCCCCCAGATAATCGGCTTGCTCAAGTCGGCCTGAGGCGCGGAGCAGAACTTAGGCTTGCCCTGCTGCGCCACCGCGGGGACCGTGGACGCGAGGACCGCCAGCAGGCCCGCCGTCAGGATGGGATGGTTCCGGATCATATTCGTGTTTCTCCTGCTACCGCAACCTTGCCTGTGCCAGTTCACCGTCAGGCCCGACGGGCCGTCAGCCCTCAGAACGTGAGCCTATCTTACTCTCTTCTGCTCGTGAAGAATCCCCGTCCATACGAATCATGACGAGCGAACTGATCCGCCAACGTGGCCCCCCCGAAGCCGCCAACGTCAGTTGGCCGGAGCTTCCCGCCCTCGACCTAGCAGCGGCACTGACAGCGGCATCAGAAGCCGCCAACGTCAGTTGGCCGGGGCTTCCCGCCCTCGACCTAACAGCGAGGCGGCGGTAGGTGCAGGGGCGGGAACGCTCCCACCGGCTGACGCCGGGGGCTTCTCGATGAGTTGGTGGGGCGGGCGGCCGTGGCTAGGTCAGGGGCGGGAGGCTCCCGCCGGCTGACGCCGGGGGCTTCTCGATGATTTGATGGGGGGGGCCGCCGTGGCTAGGTAAAGGGCGGGAGTCTCTCCCGGCTGACGCCGGGGGCTTCTCGTCATGTGGAGAGCTTCCACGCAGGCAGCGAAGCACGCGGCTACAACGCCGTTTGCCGTGGTGTTGGCGCGTCGAGTACACTGATGCCCATGAGCACAACCACGGGTCTCGCGTTTGACGTCTTCCTGTCACACAACAGCGCCGACAAGCCGGCCGTTGAGGAATTGGCGACGCGACTGAAGGCCGCGGGATTGGAGCCGTGGCTCGACAAGTGGAATCTCGTCCCCGGCGATGCTTGGCAGCCGGCACTCGAAGAAGCCTTGCGCGACTCCGCCACGTGCGCCGTCTTCGTCGGGCCGAGCGGCTTCGGGGCCTGGCAGCACGAAGAAATGCGTGCCGCGATCAATCGGCGCGTGACCTCGCGGCAGAAGGAGGAACGCTTTCGCGTGATCCCCGTCCTGCTGCCGGGCGCCGTGCGCGGCGACCGCTCGCAGTTGCCCGATTTCCTGACCGCCACGACCTGGGTCGAGTTTCGCCGCTCGCTGGACGACGAGACCGCCTTTCGCATCCTGGAACGCGCCATCCGCGGCCTGCCACCGGGGCCGGATCAATCGGTGAGCATTACGGACTGCCCGTATCGCGGGTTGGAATTCTTCGACGTGGCGCACGCGCCATTGTTCTTCGGCCGCGCCGCCGTCACCGACTGGTTGCTGAGTGCCCTGCGCGGCACGTTGTCGGCGCAAGGACCAACGCGCTTCCTGGCCATCATCGGCGCCTCGGGGAGCGGCAAGTCGTCGCTGGCGCGAGCGGGGCTGCTGGCCGCGTTGCAGAACGGCGGAATCGAAGGCAGCGCCGACTGGCTGACGACGATCTGCCGTCCCGGTCCCGGTCCGTTGGAAAGTCTGGCCGACGCCTTGGCCAAGACCGAAGGTATCAACCTCGGGCAGGGCCTGGCGGCCAACTTGCTTGAGCAGTTGAAGGACGCCCTGCGAGCCAGGCACAACACGTTGCACCAAACCGCGCGAGCGTCGCTGGGTGACGCTCAGCCCGCGCGGCGGCTGGTGGTGCTGGTGGACCAGTTCGAGGAACTGTTCACGGTCTGCCGCGACGACGCCGAGCGTCAGGCGTTCATCGGCAATCTCCTGTACGCGGCGCGCGTGACGCAGGGGCAGACGATCATCCTGCTGACGATGCGGGCTGATTTCTATGGCAAGTGTGCCTCCTATTCCGAACTCTCCGCGACGATTTCCGAGCACCAGTTTCTGGTCGGTCCGCTGACGACCGACGAACTCCGGGAGGCGATCGAGCGCCCCGCGCAGATGGCCGGCTGCGAATTCGAGCCGGGCCTGGTGGAACTGCTGGTGGAGGAAGTGCAGCGTCAGCCCGGCGCGTTGCCGTTACTACAGTACGGCTTACTGCGGATGTGGACCACGCGCACCGGCCGCCGCATCACGACCGCCGATTATCGCGCCATCGGGCAACTGGAAGGGATCATCGAGAAGCGGGCGGAAGAAGTCTTCAAGACTTTCACGCCGCCGCAACAGGAAGCCTGCCGCCAGCTCTTCCTGCGGCTGACGGAACCGGGCGAGGGGGCCGAGGACACCAAACGCCGCGTTCCCTGGCACGAGTTGACCGGTTCTCAGTCCGACGCCTCCGGCATGGCCGACATCGTGAAGAGCCTGGCCGACGAACGGCTGCTCACGACCAGCGGCTCAACCGCCGCCGCCGATGCGGTGGTGGAAGTCGCCCACGAGACCTTGATCCGCCGTTGGCAGCGACTGCGCGATTGGATCGACGCCGACCGCGCCGGCCTGCGGACGCACCGCCGACTGACCGAAGCGGCCACAGAATGGGTCGCCAGTCAGACGGATACCAGCCAACGCGATGTGGGCTTGCTGTACCAGGACACTCGGCTGGCCGTGGCCAAAGACTGGGCGGATAAGCACCCGCAGGAGTTGAACCAATTCGAATGCGAGTTCCTGGAAGCCAGTACGCATGTGCAGGAGGACGAACGCGAACGCGAACGGAGGAGTGCCCGGCGGCAGCGGACGTTGGCCCGCATTGCTTTCGCCGTCGCCGCGGTGGCCATCATCAGCTTCGTCATTGCCGGCTGGCAATGGAAGCAAGTACAGAACAGCTTCGCATCGCAGACCGCGGTCCTCGTGGAGGCCGTGGTGGCGGCCCCCGACGACCAATTGCCGACACTGGTCGAGAAAGTAGAACCCTATCGAGTGGGCGCCGAGCCTCGGCTGCGCGAAATCGCGGCTGACCCGGAACGGCCTCACGTCCAACGGGCCAACGCCGCTCTAGCCCTCGCCGGATTCGGCGAGAGCCTGACCACGGCGAAGCCCGTGCTTGCCTTGGCGGAAGACCCGTCCGGACGGACGAAGTTCATTCACGACTATAAGCGTTTCCACTTCGACCTGCTGGAGGCAGTTCGGGCTCTGGAAGCGTCCAAGTTCGATCCTGAAGCCGCCGACTTCCGCTCCGGCCTGTGCGCCGCGCTGGGTTTGATTGCCTGGGATAAGATCCCTGCCGACGGGCAGGCCGCCCTGGGCACCACGTTGGTCGAGCTGTACACCGGGGCGCTCGACGGCGGGACGCACAGTGCGGCCTATTTCGCCCTCAAGCGTTGGAAACAAGCGATTCCACCGATACCTCGTTCCAAGATGCGCCCCGACGACGACCGCGGCTGGCTCGTCAACAGTCTGGGCATGACGATGATCCGCATCCCCCACGGCACGTTCACGATGGGAGACAACAGCAGCCAGGCGCGTGCCGGCGAGAAGCCATCCCACAAGGTCACACTGACACAGGATTTCTACCTGTGTGATCGCCAAGTGACGGTCGAGCAATTCAAGGATTTCGCGGCCAAGGCTAACGATGTGGAGAAGGAGATCGCAAAGAGTTGGGACGGGGAAGACAGAAGCGTCAGTCCAGAGAAAGACTGCCCAGTGCAACGTGTCAGTTGGATTCAGGCGGTCGCGTTCTGCAACTGGGCGAGCCACTGCGAGGGCCGGACCCCGTGTTACCGCTTGAGTAAAGTTGACACGGTGTGGAAATGCGAGTTGGTCGCCGATGCCAGCGGATATCGCTTGCCCAGCGAAGCCCAGTGGGAATACGCCTGCCGGGCTGTCAGCCGATTGCAATTCGCGTTTGGTGACGAGGAGCGACTACTGTCTGAATACGGCTACTCTGGCGGCAACTCGACACAGCGAACCTGGCCCGGGGGCGAGAAGCTGCCCAACGGCTGGGGGCTGTTTGACATGCACGGCAACGTGGGGGAGTGGTGCCAGGATTGGCACGCCGACGACTACTACGCCAACTCGCCAGCCAACGATCCCCCGGGGGCGGCCGAGGACGCGATCCGGGTGCACTGGGGCGGCGGTTGTTGGGACGACGCCGTGTACTGCCGGTCGGCCCACCGCAACTGGTACGAGCCGTCGGGCCGGTTCGACTCCCTGGGCTTCCGCCTCGCGAGGTCAGTTTTCTTGCCCGAAGCCGCTCGGTAGAGCGCGCCCGATCCCGCGGTAGCGGAGCCTGGAGCGGAGGCTGACGGGGCGGAAAAGGCGGCAGCCCCGCCCCGTCATGCCGGAGCGGAAGGCGCAGCGAACCCTAGTGCCGCGTCACGGCTAAGAATTAGGGTCGCACTGAGTGAGCGGCAAGGCGCTAGCCGCCGGTTTCGAGCCACCGGCGGCTAGCGCCTTGCCGCTCACAATCCCGAGCCACCGGCGGCGAACGAGCCGGAGCGACTGCGTTTGTCGGTGGAGGTTCGCACGGGTTCCGAATTCGACGAGGACTCAGGAACGATCAGACGCCTCACCCAAGCCGAATGGCTGAAGCGGCAGTCACGCCTGTGGAACGAATTCGGCGGCCCCTGCGATGTCCGCACCTGGGACCAGGTCAGCGACGCCGAAAAGCAGCAACTGCGCTCGCCACCGAAGTCGCGCTGAAGTGGCGTAAGCTTCCAGCTTGCGAGACCACTTTCTACCGCAAGCTGG
>JAPLNJ010000826.1 GCA_026692885.1 Planctomycetota bacterium
AGATGCAGCCCCATTTTGCCGCCGGCGCCCAGGACCAGGAAATCTCCCGGCACCGTGCGCAGATCTTCCAGCACGCTCGCATCCGGCTGGCTGAGGAATTGCTCGACCACGTCAGGGGCCATCGGGAGATCGCCGGCTTGAGAATCGCGTGGCGAAGGGTGTTCGTTGGACATGGCGGTGTATCCCCTGAAATGACTCATTGGACAGGAAGATGCGGGATAGGAAAATGTCCGGCTGGGAAACACCTTCCTGTCCGCTCGCTTAAGGCACACAATCCAAATAATTCCCGCCAGTGCCCTTCACCGTACGGGGTAGACCAAGGTGAGGGAAAAGCCGAAGTGTTGTTTCGACCCAGCGTCCCAGGATAGCACGGATGGCAAGGCCGGGGCTCGGATGACAACCCGTAAACGAAACAGAGGGACTTCTTCTGTGCACGACTCCATCGCCCGCCTCCTTGAGAGGATGTCTTTCGATTGCCGCCCGTCTTCCCTATCCGTGCCCCGGCCTTGCCATCCGTGCTAATAAAGTGAAACGACAGCGTGTGACCTTTCGCCGACCGGCGGCAGGAGTTGTTTCGGCCCTGCGTCTAACTTCGATCGGGCTTCGGCAGGCAGAAATCGCGGCGGGGTCTCTGGCGATTGTTGCGGTTACTCGCCCCTGGTGCCGTTTCCATATTCGATTTGTAGGTTGGACTTCCAAGTCCGACCAGTACTTGGACGGACTTGGAAGTCCATCCTACCCCTGAGAACAGAACTGAAACGGCACTAGCCGCGTCTCGAAAAGCGGTGACAGGATACCCTCTGGGTCCACCGCACTCCAAATTACAGCGTGACCAGGCGGCCGGTTTGGGCCGACTCGTAGCAGGCGGTCAACACGCGCTGACTTTGCAGACCCAGCTGGGCATCGTGGGCGGGTTCACGGCCATCGAGGATGGCTTGACTGAACTCCTCGATTTCCGCGCGGTACATGTTCACCGGCTCGGGATTGATCACCAGGCCCTCACCGGCCGCCCGCGTCTGTTGGGCGTCGTAGCCGTCAGCCGCTTGTAGAACAGCCGTCATGTCGCCACGGTCGCCCTGGCCGATCGTGCCGCGGGCCAAGATGCTGCCCTGGGATCCGTACAACTCCAAGCGGTTCTGGCTGCTCAGGTCCGGGATGCAGAAGAAGGTGTCCACCACGCCGATCGCGCCGCTGTCGAACTGTAGCGTGGCGACCGCCGAGTCCTCCGACGCATAGGAATGCACCAAACGCTTGACGCAACAACTCACCGCGGTCAGTCTGCCGAAAAACATTTCCAACAGGTCGATGCAGTGCCCGCCCATGTCGATCAGCGAACCGCCGCCGCCCGTGGCGGGATCTTGCCGCCAAGCGCCCGCGATGGGCGGATACCAACAGGAAAGTTGAGCGCGGGCCAAAACGGGCTGGCCCAGCCGTCCTTCGCGCACCAGCCGCAGTGCGGCTTGATGCTGAGCGTGGAACCGCATCATGAACGCCGTGCCCAGCCGGACGTTGGCACTCCGGCAACCGGCGATCATCCGCTCAGCCTCAGCCACGGTCATGCCCAGCGGTTTTTCGCACAGCACGTGTTTGCCGGCCTGGGCACAGGCGAGCGCCTGCTCGCAATGCACCGCGGGCGGCGACGCGATGTAGACCGCGTCCAGGTCGCTGGCCAGCAGTTCGGACACGCTGCCAACCGCCCGGGCTTGGAACTCGCGGGCGACTTCGGCGTTGCTGCTGGTCTGGACGTCATACACAGCGACCAACTCAGCATTGGTCGCTGGAGCGAGCCCCTCGGGAATGGTCCGCCGACGGGCGATGCCCCCCGATCCGAGCACGCCCCATTTGATTTTCCTGGACACGCTGGTGATCTCCTGTTACAGGTGTCACTTGGCGTAGGCTTTGATCACCTTGACTACGGCGTCCGCGATCTGTTCGCAATGGTGTGGCTCGTAGGTCGGAAACGCAAAGCAGGTGAACGTGTGGCTTTGGTGCCAAATCGCGTTGGGAACCTCGACGTGACTGTAGTCGGCACTGGCGGGATTCGTATATTCGTGCGATGTGAAGGGGAACCCCGATCGTCCGAAGGCGTTCTGGTCACGGAAGGCCCGTTCGGTGTGGCACTGCGGCCAGAAGACGCGCCAGCACGGTGCCCCCTCGGCACCCGTGGCGGCGACGAACTGGCCGACGTCGCAGTTCATGTTCTCGATGTCCAGCGAGAACGCCATGACATAGAAGCCATTCTGCCGCTCGGGCGTGTCGACGGGCAGGAACTTGATTTGCGGCAAGTCCCGCAACGGATCCATGATGATCTTCGCGTTGCGGCGGCGGCGCGGCATATTCCAGTCGTCCATGCGATCCAGTTCGGCCAGGCCGATCGCCGACTGCATCTCCGTCATCCGGTAATTCCAGCCGACCATGTTGTGGATGTAGGAGAGTTTCTGCTCCAACTCCAACAGGTTCAACCGGTCTTTGACATCGTAGCCGTGATCGCGGAAGCTGCGGGCCAGCCACGCCAGTTCTTCGTCGTCGGTTGTCACCATGCCGCCCTCGCCGCCCGTCGTGAACGTTTTGTTCTGGCAGAAGCTGCAGGCCGACATGTCGCCGAGCGTACCGGTTTTCTGTCCTCGGTACGAACCGCCAAAGGCTTCGGCGTTATCTTCGATCACAAACAGCTTGTGGCGTTGGGCAAAGGCGTGGATTTGGTCCATGTCGCAAACGTTGCCGTACAGGTGCACCGGCATGATGGCCTTCGTACGCTCGTTGACCAGCCGCTCGGCCGACTCGACGCTCAAGCAATGATCGTCCAGGTTGACGTCGGCGAAACGCGGAATTGCGCCTGCCTGCACGATCGAAAAACTGCTGGCGATGAACGTGTAACTGGGCACGATCACTTCATCGCCGGGCCCGACTCCCAACGCGGTGAGTCCGACGTGCAGGGCTGCCGTGCCGTTGGTCGTGCTGATGGCGAATCGGCTGCCCTGCCACTGGGCGAACCGCTTTTCGAACTCCATGCCTTTGCGTCCGGTCCAGTAATTCACCTTGCCGGAGCGCAGGACTGCTTCAACTCCGCGGATGGCCGGTTCATCGAACGCGGGCCAGTGGGGGAGCGAATCACGAACCGCCGGGGTTCCGCCGTGGATGGCGAGTTGGTCGTTGCTCATACGCGTCGCCTTTTTGCAAGAGGTTTACGAGGTTATTCTTGGCATTCAGACCTTGTCAGCCGTCGGGCACACAAAGCCTTCACGGTACTCGCGAGTGACCATCGCCGTGGCTTCCGGAGCAGCGGGGAAGACTTCTTTTTCGGGGTCGAACTTGAGGTGCGGTCCCAGCGAGATCGGGTACTTGGCCAAATCCACGCCGTTGTCGACCAGATGCTGCACGGTACGCTGCAAGGTCGCGGCGTTGTCGTCCCGACTCTTGACGCCGGCCAGAACCTTCTGGGCCTCCTCGACCGACACCTTGTTCTTCTGGCCCAGGTAGTACGAGATGTTGCCCAGATGGCTGAGGGCGGCCGAGAGGTGGCCTTCGCGCACGTCGGCGTTTTGGTCTTCCCGCTTACGGCTGAGCGACACTTCGATGAAGTTGCCGTAGTGATCACCGCCACCGGAGAATTCTTTGATGACCTTGAAGTCTTTGTCGAAGGCAGTGCACTGGTTGTACGTTTTTTGAACCAGATAGCCGCCGCTCCCGTAAAAGACGACGCCGACCTTGCCGCCGCTCTTGCTGCCAAACAGCTTATTGAGTTCCTCGTCGGCGCTGTTCTCGACCGAGAGGCCGCGGGTCTCGAAGACCAGGCACTTGTCACCGTAATCGAAAATCGATACTTCGGTGTTGGCCGTATCGCCCGCGTCGGCGTAGCTGTCGTCTTTGCGTTCGGCCTGATAGCCGAGCCGCCCGCC
This sequence comes from Planctomycetota bacterium, assembly GCA_026692885.1. The sequence goes on from JAPLNJ010000826.1 coordinate 3,900, forward strand.
GTAGGAAATCACGCTCAACGGATGTGTGTCCATGCCCAGTCCCCAGCGGGCGATGTCGGTCTGGTGCGGACCCTGGTTGCCCGAGTCGCCGTTGCCGTACAGTCGCTGCCAGTGCCAGTCGTAGTGGAACTTGGGGCGCGTGACCTTCGGCGTCGTGAACGGGGCCGGACCAGACCAGAGACCGAAGTCGACTTCGGCTGGAACTGGGTAATCGCCTTGGGGTCCAATCGAGGCCCGGCGTTTGTAGCACAGAGCACGGGCCAGTTTGACTTCGCCGATGCACCCGTCATGCAGGAACTTCATCGCTTCGCGAATGGCCCGGTGCGAGCGGCATTGCGTCCCGACCTGGCAGATCCGCTGGTACTTGCGCGAAGCAGCGATCAGGGCCGAGCCTTCCCAGATGTCGTGGCACACCGGTTTTTCGATATAGACATCTTTACCGGCCTGCATAGCCCAGACGCCGACCAGGGCGTGCCAGTGATTCGGCGTGGCGGTGCTGACCAGATCGACCGCCGGGTCGGCAAAGGCGTCCCGCATGTCGCGCACATGCTTCGGCTTGAATTTCTGTTTGGCGGCGATTTTCTCGCAGCGGTTCTGCCCGATCTTCTCATCCGGGTCGACGACATACAAGACGATCGTGCGGGAATCTCCGGCGAAGGCGCTCAGGTGTTCCGACCCACGCCCACCGACCCCGACGCAAGCCACGCCCAGTTTGCCGTTCGGGTCTTTGGCTCGGGCAATATACGGCGCGGCGGAAACGGTGGCCACGGTGGCCAGTGAAGTCTGCAAGAAACGACGGCGATTGATCTGGCTCATGGTAATCTCCTGGGCTGGTGAGTCTCTTGGTCCCTTCTGTTTTAGCGGCTGGCTACCGCCAGTGGAAGTCAGCGGCGGAAAACTAGCTTCGCCGCTGGACCGCCTTTTGGCCATCCGCTGCCGGGCTGAACAGATCGGCCTTCGTCAGTTGCAGTTCGCGCGCCATCTGCAGCGAGTAGTCGAGCTGGCCCATCTTCGGATAGCGACCGTTCGAGCCGAACGTGAACTTCACGCCCGCCGCCTTAGCGATCTCAAGGAAAGGCCGCTTTGGCAATTGATACCCGGAACTGATCTCCAAGGCGACGCGGTACTTCACGGCCGTCTCGGCCACCTGGCGGACCCGTTGCGGAGTCCAGTACGTGTCGTAGTCCGCGGCCAGCGGCGCCGGCAGCCAGGACACATTGGCCAGAATGTCGATCGGCTGCTTTTCCATAATCGCGACATACCACGCGACGTAGCGATCCATGAAAGCCTGCTTGTCGGCCATCTCCACCCGCGACTCGACGTCGGGTTCCCACAGTTTGACGGGTTGGCCATCCTTACCAGGAAAGGTCATGGCGTCGGTCAGGATGTAGTCGAGCCGGGCGAGTACTTCCAGCGAGAAACAACTTCGCCAGTCATGCCATTCCGTCTGCACGCCGCGATACACCGGCTTGCCTTCCAGCAGCGCCAGTTGCCGCCGGAGCTCCTGGTCGTTGCTCAGCACGACCGGATACTTGTTCTCTTTCGTGCCCGCATGCTCAACGATGCCGAACTTGACGCCGCATTGTTGGCTAAGTTCCAACACCTTGTCGATCGTACTGTTGTCCAAATGCACATGCAGATCCACTCGCGGCAGGTCGGGGCCAGCCGGCGTGGTCTCCCCGGCAGGTGCGACGTTTCCGACGGGGCCGGTGGCCAGCAGCGCCGCGCCCAAACCGGTGATGCCCGCGGCCAAGAACTCCCGGCGCGAACGGTGCCCGTGCGATTCGCCGGACGCGACTCGCGCCGCCGTGTCAGCTGAATCTTGACTCTGTCTCATGTGCAGCTCCCTTCGATGTCTGGAGGAACGTGATTAGGACCGGCGACGAAACAAGTATCGCAGACATAGTAGTCGTCACGCTCCGCCGTGACGACATGTCATCACGCGGAGCGTGATGACTACTTTGAAAACCCGAAAGTTATTTCTTTCGCGGTGATTATTTCTTATCCACCGGCTGCGACTCGATAGTCAACTCATGGATCGACCAGAACAGTCCCGCCACCTCGCCTGTCTGGACGATCTTGATGGCCTTACCGCGGACGGGCTTGTCGAACATGATCTTTGTGACCGCGTCGGTGCCTTTGCCCTGGGCGACCCGTTGCCCGTCGCCGAGGCTGCTGGCCGAGACATACACTTCGTATCCGCGGGGGTAGTCGCCGCCCGAACCCTGCGCATCGAGCACGATCCCAGTGATCAGCCGGTCTTCGTCCAACTCGATCCGGAACCACTCGCCGCCGGTCTGCGGCCCACCGGTGTCCCAGCGGGTGTTGGGATCCTTGTCGATCGCATTACCGGCCTTTTCGGGACTCTTCGACGCGGTGACACGGGCCGGCATCGCCAGCAGCTTGTCGATGCTTTGGATGGCCGCTTCCGCGGTCGGCTTCAAGGCTGGTTCACCGAGCAGTCCGCGAACCAACTCCAGGGCACGACGGTGTCGCACCAGCGCCAACTTCGAGAGCACCAGCTGTTTTTCCTCAGGGCGGCTGGCGATCTGGATCGCGTGGGCGTAATCGTCCAAAATCTGCTCGTCCGAGGCATTCGCCTGTTTGGCGATCTGGTTCACAAACCCGCGGAGTGCCAGGACGCGGTGGACGTTGGACGCCGAGGCCTCGGTGGCGATTCTCAACAGTACCTTGGCGGGGTCGCCCGTGGGCCAATCGGCTAGCGCGCGGACCGCGGCGTCTTTCACCTCGACCCGGCTGTCCTTGAGGGACTCGTTCAGGACAGGCAAGGCGGAGGCCTGCCCGATTCGGCCCAAGACGCGAATCAGCGAGGCGCAGGCTTCCGCTTCCGTGGCTCCCGGCAGCGCCGCCAAGACCGGCTCGGCCGGATTCTTATTCGCCGGCGTGGTCCCGGCCGCCGCGACGACCGTGTTTTCGGCCTCGCCGCGAACCGAGGCGACCTTCGTCGCGACCAACAGATTTACCAGTGCCGGCAGGTAGTCCGCGGTGGCCAGGATCCGCAGGGCTTTCAGGGCTTCGGTCGCCACCGCCGCGTCCTGGTCCTCCGCCGCCCGGAACAGGGCTGCCACTTGGTCCGCCGCCCCGCGGACAGCGAGCGACTTCGCCGCCTCGATGCGGACGGTCTGCAACTCGGAGCCGAGCTGCCGAGCGATCTCGGCATTCACGGCGTTGCCCTTGAGATTGGCCAGGCTGCTGCGGGCGGTTTGTGGCTCGGCGGAATCTGAAGCTTCGGCGGCGCGTTTGACGAGCATCGGCACCACGGACACGTCGCCCAAAGCCGCCAAGGCGGCCAGCGCGGCCAGACGCACGGTCGGAGTCGCCGCGTCGGCAGCCTTGACCACCGCCGGCAGCGCCACGACGTCACCACGATCGGCCAGCACCGCCAGCAGCATGACTTGAACTTCGTCGGCCTGTCCGGTCAGCGTTCCGACAATGGCCTTGGTCGCCTCGGCGCCCGGCACGTACCGCAACATCGCCGCCGCGACTTTGCGGACTTTGGCATCCTTGTCGCCCAGGGCTGCGATGACCGTGGCCATCGCCTGTTCTTTCTGGGCGGCGACCAGTCCGGTCAGTGCCGCCGTGCGGGACAGGCTCGGCTCTTGGAACGCAAAGAGCTTCTGGTAGATGGCCTGCGCCTCGGCCGTTTGGCCCTGTTTCAGCAGGCGAGCGGCGCAGTCCAAGTAGGCATCCGTAGCGGCCGCCTGCAGCTTCGCCGGCACACTGCCCCTGGCCTTCGCCACGGCGGCCACCGCCGCATCCGAGTCGATTCGGCCGAGCGCCACCAGCGCCGCGACGACCAGCTCCTGGTGGCTGCTACCCAGGAGCGTCGCGATCTTGTTCACAGCCTCGCGACATCCGCGCGTGCCCAGGGATTGGACCATGCCGATCTTCAGTTTTTCGTCGACGGTGCCCAGGGCCTCCAAGAGAGCCGCATCGGCCGCCGGCCCAGGGAGACGAGCCAAGGCGTAACGCGCGATATGTGACGATTCGGGATCGGGCAGCAGTTTGGCCAGCTCAGGGACGGCGGCCGCGGTGCCGACGACTACCAACTGACGACAGAAGAAATCCTTGGCGGCCCGGGTCTTGGCCCCCGCCAGGCCTTGGAGCAGTAGCTGCTCCAGGGTCTGCTTCTGCGTGGCGTCCTGACCCGCGGCGACGACCACGTCGCCCAGGTAACTCAAATCACCTGCCGGATCGCCATCCTTCCAGTTCTGGGCGGTGCGGATCGCCGCCGCGGTTCTTTCGGCCGCGTCGTCAGCCGCGCGGCTCGCGCCGCCGAGGATGAAGAGCGAGAGGCTGATAATCAGCGAGATCGTTTTCCAGGAACGGTTCATCGTGCGGTCTCCAGGAGACTCAATTAGGCAGGAATACATGTAGGGGGGCCTAGGGAGCCTAACATCTTCGTGGGCCTTCGCAAGCCGTCCCCGCCGTATTCCCTAGTGCGACGAGGCAACCACGGATTGTGGAGCAGCACGCGGCGAGAAGCAATAGGGCCGGCGTTTCAGATCCCTGATCCTGTTGCCGAGACGTCTCGGCCGGTGTATCGTGCCAGCATGCGATATTACGGCACGGTGATTCGGCCTCCGAGCGAGGCGGACAGCTATATCTTGCAGGTCACGTACGGTTGCTCCCACGACCAGTGCACTTTTTGCGGGACGTACCCGGACAAGCCCTTTCAGGTCCGGCCGGCCGACGAGGTGCGGGACGACATTGAATTGGCGCGTGCGGAGATGCCGGACACACGACGCGTTTTTCTCGCGGACGGCAACTCGCTGGTGCTGAGCACCCGTCGGCTGGTCCAGGTTCTCGAGTCGCTGTCGGCCGCCTTCCCCGACCTGCAGCGGGTGGGAGCCTACGCCAATGCCCGTGATCTGCTAGACAAGAGTCCGGAGGAATTGACCACGCTCCGCAACCGGGGCCTGCGGATTGTTTACCTCGGCTTGGAAAGCGGCCACGACGAGGTCCTGCGCCGCGTCCACAAGAACGCTACCGCCGCGGAGATGATCGAAGCGGTACGCCGAGCGCAGGCGGCGGGGATACGCGTTTCGGTGATCGCCCTGCTGGGCCTCGGAGGTCCCGAATTGTCGCGCGAACACGCGGAGGCGACAGGCCGAGTGGTCAGCGCCATGGACCCGCGTTACCTGTCCCTGCTGACGCTGATGCTGGTTCCGGGCACCCCGCTGCACCAGGACTGGTGCGACGGCACGTTTCAGTTGCTGGAGCCGGCAGCCATGCTGATCGAGCTGCGCCAGGTGATCGTGCATCTGGAAGGACTCTCCGGCTGCATTTTCCGAACGAACCATGCCTCGAACTATGTGCCGCTGGCCGGGACTCTCCCGAAGGATAAATTGCACTTATTGACGACCCTGGACGCCGCGTTGGCGCGGGGTCGCTCCGGGCTGCGGCCGGAAGCCTGGCGGGGACTATGAGACGCTCACGGCGAGCGGCAGGAAATAGCTTACCCAACTCAATGTAGGATGGTCTTCCAAGACCGTCCCGATTGGCCCGGGAAGGCCGACCGGCGGGTAAATTATCTCCTGCCGCTCGCCTTACGGCCACAGCTCATGGATTCCACGACAGCCTGCCTGTCCCGGTGGTTCAGCGGTTTCTGTACCAGTTCCCCAGAAAGTCGAATTACGGAAAGGCGGAGAGATGTCGGATCCGAAGTCATGGGTTCGCGAGTTCCCCGGTGCCATCACCGTGTGCGATCCGCGCGGCGTCATCCTGGAGATGAACGACCGGGCAGTGCAGTCCTTCCAGGAGCAGGGAGGTGCTGCGTTGATCGGCTCGAATCTGCTGGACTGCCATCCGGAGCCGTCACGCACCAAGGTCGCGCAGCTGCTGGAAACTCGCCAGCCGAATGTCTACACGATCGAAAAGCAAGGCGTGCGGAAGCTCGTCTATCAGACGCCGTGGTCTGCCGCTGGCCAGTACGCCGGTTTCGTCGAACTCGTCCTGGAACTTCCCGCGGACATGCCGCATTTCGTGCGAGGCGGCTAATTCGACTAGTTAGGCGACCGGTGTCCAACGAACTAGCTGCGTCCCTGTTTCCGTCTCCTCTGTCGACGCATAGTCTTCGGGTGGCCGGGGTCGGGCAGCGGCCGACAGGGCCGCAGTCTAGCGGGTGTAAGTCCCGCCGTATCAGTTTGTCCATTTTATGTACGTAGCGATATCACAGCTCTGGCGGGTATCCGCGTGCCAGCACGTCCAGCAGGCCGTCCCAATCGTCGGGCGACAGCAAATCGGCTTGCGAGAGCGCTTCTTCGCTCTCGGCAACTTGCAGACGCAGGGATTCAGTGCTCGACATGACCTCGGCGGTGCGGCGGTTGTCGGCGTTCGTCAGCCGACTGGCCGCTGCTGTTTTGCCGGCCTGCGTCGGATTCGCTGACGCGGCGACCGGCGCGGCAGTCGGCGAGACCGCGGTTGGCCACACGGCGGCCGCTGCTTCCGCGTTGGCCGCCAGCTCACCTTCGGCTCCGGCCGCGAGCCGGTTCAGAGCGTCGATCACCAGCAATACATCCAGCGGTGTGCAGTTGCCGTCGCCGTTGACATCGTAGTACGGCACCACGCTCTCGCCCGCCGCCGACAGCGGGTTCTGCGCGCCGTGTTCATTCAAATAATTGATCAGGGCGAGTGCGTCGACAGGCGTAACTTGGCCGTCCCCGTTGACGTCCGTAGGCCGGACCGCATTGTGCCAAACCACCGCCGGTTTTTCCTGGATCGTGAACCTGCCGTCGACGGCATCCGTCGCCGCGTTTGTGGGTGCCGGCCCCAGCGTCAATCGCTGGACCTGCCCGTCCGTTAGATTCGTGGCTGTAGTTCGCACGCCGTCGCCGTAGTCTGCGCGGAGGTTGATCGCCGTGGCCCCGGTGGCTGTGTCCTGGACGGTGAAATCCATCAGCAGTAGCGAGCCTGTGGTGCCCTGTGGCAACAGCGTCGTACCGCTCGCAGTAGACATGGTCAAGCGAATGATCCCCGGCACACTCGTATTGACCAGCGGCGAGTTGAAGCCGGCCCCCTGCAGCAGCGTTCCGGCACGGAAGTTGCCGACCGTGAACCGGCCGGCGTCGTATTCCACCACCAAGTCCACGCTGCTGAGCGTGATGCCTGTCGCCTCGGTCACTTCCAGGTTCACCGGCACCGTCACCGTCTGGCCCCGCTCGCCGACCAAATCCTGCGGAATGTACACCCGCGGGTCGGGCCCGGCCGCCGGCACGGCCGTGATCCCGACGGGCAGACTCGGCACCGTGGGCACGTCGATCCCGATGACCGTTCGCTGCAGTAACGCCGCATCGGCCCCCGTCACGGAGCCGGTGAGGTTCAGGTCGGCCAGTCTGCGGGGGCATCCCCGCGTACAAGGCAGGCGACGACAGGCTCAGCTCCAAGTCCGTCGGCGCCAGATTCACTTCGATGACCACCACCGTGAAGTCTTCCCGGCACCACAACCCATCCGTGTCCTTGGCGATAACCGAGATTTGGGAGACGCCGATATCCGGATCGTCCGGCGTGCCGCTAAGGGTCCGCGTGGCCCCGTCGAAGTGGAGCCAACTCGGCAGCCCGCCGCCGTTCAGGGTCGCGGCGTAGGAGAGCGCATCGCCCGCATCCGTGTCGAAGAAGGTGTTCGCCGGGACGACGTACGTCCACAGGCTGTCTTCGGGGACGGTCTGGTCCGGCAGCGGGTTCAGTACGGTCGGCGGATCGTTCACGGGCGTGACCTCAATCGTCACCGTGGCCACCTTCGAGTCCACCATGCCGTCGTTTACCTGGAACGTCAAACTGTCCGGACCGTTGTAGTTCGGATCCGGCAAGTAGGTCAGGTTCGGCGCGGTGCCGCTCAAGGTCCCGTGCGTTGGGGCCGCGAGCACGGCAAAGGTCAGCGGGTCGCCGTCCCCGTCCGTGCCCGTCAACGTGATGGCTTGGCGCGTGTCCTCCGGCGTGCTCACCGACTGCGTCACCGCCACCGGTTGCTTACGAATGGTGAAGAGCCCGTCCACCGCCGCCGCCGCCGCGTTGGTCGGTGCCGGCGTCAGCGCCAGCGCCAGCGACCGCAGCTGCCCGTCGGCCACGCTCGTGGTGGTCGTCCGCGAGCCGTCGCTGTACTCCGCGCGCAAGTTGATCCCCGAAAGGCCGGCCGCGGCCGTGTCCTGCACGGTGAAATCCAGCAGCAGCAGCGAGCCCGTCGTGCCCTGCGGCAGCAACGCCGTGCCGCCGGCCGCCGACATCGTCAAACGCACGATCCCTGGCGTGCCCGTATTCACCAGCGGCGCACTGAAGCCGGCACCCGACAGCAGCGTCCCGGCCCGAAAGTTGCCGACCGTGAACCGGTCGGCGTCGTATTCGAGCACCAAGTCGACGCTGCTGAGCGTGAGCCCCGCTGGCTCCGTCACTTCCAGGTTCACCGGCACGGTCACCACCTGGCTCTGCTCGCCGGCCAGGTCCTGCGGAATGTACACCCGCGAGGCTGGCCCGGCCGGGGGGGCTGGCACAATCCCGGCGGGCAGATCCGCGACGGCCGGCGTCTCGATCCCGACGATGGTCCGCTGCAGCAGTGTGACGTCGGCGCCCGCGATCGTGCCCGTGTGGTCCAGGTCGGCGATCGCGGCCGGATCGGCCGTCGGGTACGCCATCAAACCACTGGCATTGTCCACGACCACCCGTTGCGTCACCGTCACGTCCGCCCCGCTGTATGCGCGATCGCCGTTGGCGTCCCCGAAGTAGGCGGCCACGTGCAGAGCATCGTCGGCCCGCGCCGGCCGTGGCTGCGGGATGCGCTCGTTGCCGTCGTAAACCTCCAGGACCGTCAAGTCGAGCACTTCCTGGGCGCCGTACGGCGCGGTAGCCGAAATGATCGCCAAGAGTCTCCCCAACTCGATCGGCCCGCCGACAGCACTGCGTCGGGCTGCTGACCGTGAACCGCGCCCGGCCGAGCTGCGGGACGGAGTACGCCGCGGCGGCTCCGTCCAGGGCGGTGGAGAAGCCCGTGATCGTCAACAGGGCCGGATCGTAAGCCAACTCAAAATCCACGCTCGACACGTTCTGCCCGGTGCTGAGCAGGATCGGCAGGCCGGGCTGCGCGTGCGGCGTGACATCCAACGCTTGCCCCGGTCCGCGCGTCACGTCGGGCAGGCTCAGCACCAGTTCATTTGCCGGCGGTGCGCTGACCGTGAACAGGCCCACATAGTCGTCGCCCGGGAGGAAGTCGCCGTTACCGTCCAGCAGCCTCCCGTCGGTGTCGGTGAAGCCGGTCGCGGCACTCCGCAATCGGATCGCATACACATCCGGCGCGAGCGTCCCGCCGGTACGGACAAACGTCATCCGCTGTCCGTCGGCACTGAACACTACCGACCCGCGGACCGGTCCCGTGCCGGCGCCGGTCACGGTCACGTCCGGGGCCCCAGCGCCTGCGCGGAATCGTCGTACAGATTCACCTCGGCCGTGCTCACGGGATGATTGAACGTCGCCGAAAAGCCGCTCGGGTTAGGAGTCATGCCCGTGACCAGCAAGGTTTCCGGCAGAACCGGGATGACGAAAGCTTTCTCGCACCACAGCCCGCTCTGGTCCGTGGTACGGACGCGGATCGAGTAGCTGGCCTGAGCCTCGTAGTCGAACACGGCCGCCGTCCGCAATTCGCTGCCTACTATGGTGAAGGAACCGTTGTCCGTGTCGCCCTCGCCGGAGACCAGCGAGTAGCTGTGAGCATCGTCGGGCGGGTCAGGATCGGTGGCGCTCAGGCTGCCCACCACCGTCCCCGTCGGCTGGTTCTCAGCCACGCTGCCGAGCGTCAGGCTGATATCCGTCGGCGCGTGATCGTAGGTCCAGCGGAGCGTGGCGCCGGCGGCCAACAGGTTCCCGGCCGCGTCCTGGATGCCGGACCCCGGCCCGGTCAGCGTGAGTTGATAGTCGCGCGGCGCGCCGGTCAGGGCCGACAGTCCGCCGAGCGTCCAGGTGAGATTGTCGGTGGTGGTCAGCGGTCAACAGCTTGCCGCCGCCGTCGCGGGTGAGCGACAGATCTGCCAAGTCCAACCCGGTGACCGCCTCGCTGAACACGATCGTCAGGGACGAGACCGCCGTATCCCGCGGCGTGGCTACCGCCGTGACTTCCCGATCCGCCGGGGCGGGATTCACGACGTCCCGGTGCGGCAACAGCAGCTGGCCACAGAACCCCGCCAAGGGACCGACGGCGGGGGGATGAATCCGCGAGTTGGGCATGCTCCCTGGAAACGGACGCTGAACTTCCTGCCGAAGGAGAGAGCGGAATGGACACGAGAACGAAACGCGTCGGCGAACCGGAGACCGGGCCGGGAACGGGTTCGGACGAGACCCCGTACGACTCGATCGACAGCTCCTTTCTTCCCCAGATTCGGGACCTGCTGGCGGAGGCCACCGCGGAGGAGTCCGCTGCGCCGCCGCTTCCAGTCGGCGTGGACGGGGCCGCCCCGGAATCGCCCGCCGGGCACGACACGGCATCTCCGGTGGGCACTTCGCCGGAGGCCGTGGCGGCGGTCACCGCCGAGGCTGCGCCGGACGCGGGCGGCTGGCCGCGAACCTTCGGCGGCTATGAACTGCTGGAGCGGATCGCCGGGGGCGCCGTGGGCGTGGTCTACAAGGCCCGCCAACGACAACCCGAGCGGATCGTGGCCGTGAAGGTCCTGCATTCCGGCCGCGACGCGTCGGCCGAGGAAATCGAACGGTTCCGGCGCGAGGCCCAAGCGGCCGCCGGCTTGCAGCATCCGCACATCGTCCGCGTCCTGGAGGTCGGAGAATTCGCGGGCCAGGTGTTCTTTTCGATGGACTACATCGCGGGCCGGAGCCTCGCGGACAGAGTGCGGCACAGCCCCTTGCCACCGGCGCAAGCGGCGGACTGCCTGGCGACGGTCGCTCGGGCCATTCAGTTCGCTCACCGCCACGGCGTGCTGCACCGCGACTTGAAGCCCTCGAATATCCTGCTGGACGCTGACGGGCAACCCCACGTCGTCGATTTTGGGTTGGCCCGCCGCGTGGCGGAACCGCGGTTGACGGCCACGGGCGTGACGCTGGGAACCCCGAGCTATATGCCGCCGGAACAAGCCGCCGGCCGGACTGCGGACATCGGTCCTGCCAGCGACGTGTATTCGCTGGGGGCCACGCTGTACGAACTGCTGACGGGGCGGCCGCCGTTCCTGGCGGACACGGTCTGGGGAACATTGCAGCAAGCGGTGCACAACGAACCGGCCGGGCCGCGGAGCATCAATCCCGACCTGGACCGGAATCTGGAAACGATCTGCCTGAAGTGTCTGCGCAAGGAGCCGTCGCAACGGTACGCGACGGCGGAGTCGTTGGCGGACGACTTGGGCCGCTGGCGGCGCGGCGAACCGATCCTGGCGCGTCCGGCTGGTTCGGCCGAGCGCGCCGTTCGGTGGGCGCGACGGAATCCGCGCGTCGCCGGGTTGATCGCGGCCGTGTTTCTGTCACTCGCGTTCGCCACGCTGGCGTCGGCCGTCGGCATGCTGGCCGTGACGCGGGCCCATCGCCAGTCCCAGGAGAATCTGGCTCACGCCCAGCGGTTGCTCGGCAGCGCACTGTGTGAGAAGGCGGAAACGGACACCGGCTTGACGGTCCTGCATCAGGCCTACCGTACGGCGGAGTCCGATTCGCCGGCGCGGCAAACCGCGCTGCGGCTCCTGGCGGGCTGGAGCCACCAGTTGGGAGCCTGCCTGCCGCACGACGAGCGCGTGGTGTTGCTGACCGCCGGGGAGCATGCGGTCACCGGTTTCGGCGTGGTCCACCGCTGGCCGCTGCCTCGCCCCTGGCCCGACGATCCGGAGCAGGTCCGGCTGCGGGTCGAGGTGCAGACGGGCTGCGATTGGGATGAGGCCACGCACTCGGTCCGGCGGCTATCGGTGGCGGAATGGGAGCGGCGGCGGACGCTGGCCGAGCCGCGGCCGTGAGTCCCCGTAGCGGACGCGCAGCATGAGGTGTCACTTGTTCAGTTGAAGATCGTATACGATTCGTCACGCACGGCTCGACTCAGGGGCAGCGGCTGGACGCGAGAACAAGGATCGAACGGTCATGGCCGCCACTGCTGGTCAAAGGACGCGTAGGCGGCAAATCACCGGCCGCTACGGTGGCCGAGCCAAGCGGACAGAAGTAATGTACCCACACCAACCACCGGTCCATCGGAGACCGACGGATAGAAGTGAATCCTCGTCCACCAACTTGCCGCGTCGAAGCAGCTCCGGAAGTGGCTGTCCGGCGACCGACGTTCCCGCCACGCACCGTCCGGAAGGGTTCCAGCTAGCAACGCGCGCCGAAATAACTTCCGCTGAAAAGAACGCGGTCGAGGTGCGAGGGTGGCTGTCTTGGCAGCTGTGGCGACGTTCCCTGACCGGGGCACGGAGCGCATTCCGGGGGCTTGTCCGTGGCATCCTTGGACGGGAGAATATCTCCTTGCCGCTGGTGGTGCCGGGGGGACCCCCACGGCCATCGCCCTCATGAACTTGGCGTCGCGACGGACGGACCCATGGGAAGCAGTATTCACGACATCACGGTGCTGTTGCAGCAGGCCGCCACGGATCCCGACAAACGGAACGATTTGTTTCGTGCCGTCGAGCAGCGGTTGCGAAGCATCGCCGTGGCCTTGCTGAAACGTGAACGGCCGGACGCGGAACTGCAGCCGACGATTCTGGTGGATGACGCTTTCATGCGGCTGACCGGCGGCGGTAAGTTCGACTGGAAGGATCGGGCGCATTTCTTCTATGCCGCCGCGCGGGTGATGCGGCATTGGGTGATCGACTATGCTCGCTCGCGCCACACGCAAAAGCGCGGCCGGGCCAAGGCTTGCGTGCGGCTGGAATCGCAGCCCGAACTGGCCGCCCGCCGGACGACCACGCCGGAGCGATTCCTGGAGCTGGACGAGGCGTTGCAGCGTCTGGAGCAGAAGTTGCCGGCGGCGTCCGAGGTCTTCCATCTGCGGCACTTCCTGGAGTGCACCCCGCTGGAGATCGCCGGGATTCTGGGGGTTGAGCCGCGCGCCGTACATGACCGTTGGAAACAGGCACTCAAGTTCCTGCAAGGGGAAATGGGGGAATGGCCGGAGAAATGATCAGCCGCCGCGGATCGGAGAGCGAGCCGGAAGCGGGTGCCGACGAGACCGCGATCGAGGCCTCCTTCTTGCCCAAGATCAGCGATCTGCTGTCGGAGGACAGCGGGGACGAAGCCAGGGCCGCGCAGTCCGGCGCCGCCCCTGCGGCTGGCCGGACCGTCAGGCCGGGTTTCGTGGTGTCGCGGCGGCGACCGTAGCGACCGCGAGTACCGCAGGCTTGGGCCAAGTACCTGGGCGTGCCGGTCGAGTTGGAGAATTCGATTGGGAGGAAGTTCGTGTTGATCCCGCCGGGCGAGTTCGACATGGGTTCGACGGAGGAGGATATCGCCAAGCTCTCCGTGGAAGCCAAAGAGGATGCGTGGTACATCCCGTAAGACCGGCGCGATTACCTGGGCTTCCGCCTCGCGAGGACGGTTTCCTCCCCTTCCCGATGAATTCTTTCGGCGGTAGCCCAAGGCCACTTACTTTGTAGCGGCACGGCGCGAGCCGTCCGGTATTACAGTCGGAAAACCGGGCGGCTTGCGCCGCTCCGCTAACAGAAAACGCCCCCAATGGTCCCACAGTAAGTGGCATTGGGCGGTAGCCGTCGGAGAGCGGAGGCTGACGGGGTGGAACAGGCGGTAGCCCCGCCCCTCCCAGCCGTAGCGGGCGTCTAGCCACGCGGCGACTCGATCCAGGTGCTCCTCCGGCGGGTAAACGGGTAAGGAGAAGAGTGAATCGCTTTGCGAGTTTTCGAGCGGAAGTGAGACAGTCGAAGTAGAAAGACACCCCAGCCTTGCGTTTGATACGTAGGGACGTCGTATCGCAGCCTAAAGTACGATCGCATCGGGTAGAATCGACGCGAAATGCCAGCCTCGGCACAAGCAGCAGGAACAGGAACAGCCGAATGAAAGCAAACAGAATCGCAGCAATTCTTCCGACGCTCTGGCTGGTGACTGCGCTCATGCCCAGCCCAGCCCAGGAACCGTCCAAAGAACAGCGCCTGGCCTGGCCCTACTGCATTGTCGATACGGGGCAAACACATATTTTCGACGACCGAGGGCAATTGCTCAAAGTCCCCAAGCCGAGCGAGCCGTTCTTTGGCCAGGATGGTTTCTACCAAGGAGCACCGCCCAGCTACACGCCGAGTAGCGACGGACTGACCGTGTACGACAACAACACGGGCCTCACCTGGCAGAGCAGTCCGGGTGCCGACAGCGAGTTGCCCCGCGGCGGCAAGCTGACCTGGGCCCAGGCCCAGAAACACCCCGCCGCGCTCAACGCCGCCAACTACGGCGGATACAGTGATTGGCGCCTGCAGACCATCAAGGATACCTCCGGCCTGACGCCATTCCTGGACGCGAAGTACTTCCAGTTCACCTGGGGGCAAGTAAACCTGGGCCAGCGCATCATCGACTCCCAGTACGCATCCAGCACCCTTTACGTCAACAAGACCTGGCGCGGGTTTGACAAACTCTTCGGGGTCAACTTCGCCGACGGCCGGATCAAAGGGTACGATTTGGCGATGCCGGGCGGCAGGGAGCTGGCCTTCTGGGTGCAATGCGTGCGGGGCAACCCGAATTACGGCCAGAACGACTTCCGCGATAACAACGACGGCACCATCACGGACCGCGCCACGGGGCGGATGTGGTCTAAGGCAGATAGCGGGAAAGGGATGAGCTGGGAGGAGTCGCTGGCTTGGGTGCAGGCCAAGAATCGGGAGAAGTATCTTGGCCACAACGACTGGCGGTTGCCGACTGCGAAGGAATTGCACAGCCTTGTCGATTACACCCGTTCCCCGGACACGACCAGTTCGGCCGCCATCGATCCACTGTTCGTCTGCGCGCAGATCACCAATGAAGCCCGGCAAACCGACTACGCCTGCTACTGGTCGGGTACGACCCACGGCGCGGCGGGCGGACGGGCGGCGGTCTACATCGCCTTTGGCCGGGCCATGGGATATATGATGGGGGCCTGGCACGATGTCCACGGGGCAGGCGCCCAGCGCAGCGATCCCAAGACTGGCGACCCTGCCAACTTCCCCCAGGGCCGCGGCCCGCAAGGCGACGCGATCCGCATCGACAACTACGTCCGTCCCGTCCGCAGCACGGATCCCAGTTCCTCGCGGCTCGTTAAGCCTGCTCTGACCCCACTGCCTGTCTTGCGACTGGCGCGTGGGCCAGGCGGCGGCCCGGAAGGTCCCCGCGGCCCCGAGGGCGGGTTCCATCTCATTCCACGTTTCGCGGCCGAGCAGATGAACTTGACGCCCGATCAACAAGAACAACTCGCCAAACTCGCAGCCGAGGCGAAGGCCGAGCTCGACAAGATCCTGACCCCCGCGCAGCAGAAGACTCTCGACGAGGCCCGCCCGCCGCTTCCCGGCAGACCAGGCGGTGGCCCTGGCGGCGGAGGTCCGCCTGGCGTTGGGCCGGACAATAGAAAGCCGCCCCTCGGAGAAGACGTCTCTCCTGCCCAGGGTGGTCGGCCGACTCGTAGATGATCCGGCCTGGTTTCAGCCCGACAGGTATGACCCCGGCGGGCTGAGCGGAAGGTCCTAAGGAGTGTTCGTTTCGTGCCCCAAGATTGTTTTGTTAAGGAGTTTCCCCGTGCGACGATGTTCAGTGTTTCTGGTGGTTTTCGGTATCCTTGTGATGGCCTCGGTGGCCCTGCTCGCGACGGCGCAGGATGGTCCCCCGGGTGGTCCTGGCGGTGGTGGTCCCGGTGGCGCGTCGCGCCGAGAAGGGCCGGGCGGCCCAGGTGGTCCCGGCGGTCCCGTTAGCGGGTTCCACCTGATCCCACGTTTCGCCGTCGAGCAGCTGAACCTTACGGCAGATCAACAAGAGCAAATTGCCGAACTCGAAAAGGAAACCAAAGCCAAGCTCTACAAGATCCTGACCTCCGCACAGCAGAAGACCCTCGATGAGGCTCGTCCTCCGCAAGGCGGCCCCGGTGGAGCAGGCGGCCCCGGTGGCGGCCAGCGCAAGCCAAGTGGCGCACCGGGTGGCGGACCGGGCGGCAAGCCCAGCGGCAAACCAGGCAGGAAGCCGAGCGGTGATTCTGATGGTGCTGGTTCGGGCGACGAGAAGCCGACCCGGCCTCAACGCCCTGCTTCGGAGTAGTGCGTCCCTTGGCGCCGTGGTGCCTGCGTTGAGCCACCTGGCGGTCAGACGCAGGCATCACACGCAAGCATCCAGCACTTCGTGTTTGATACGCTGGCCCGGCCAAATCCCCGCGGGCACCGCTACCCAGCGACCGCTGGCCGCGTAGGACTTATTCCCC
Organism: Planctomycetota bacterium; assembly: GCA_026692885.1. The sequence goes on from JAPLNJ010000826.1 coordinate 20,260, forward strand.
ACACTGGCCGCCGCCGCGGGCGTTTCCGTGAAAGAAGCCTCCCAGCTCGATGGCCAGAATGATCCCCAAGCTGTCAACCTGCTACTCGCCCTCCGAATTACCAGAATCCGTCCCCTCTCCGCCTGATCCGTCGCTGTCGGCGGCAGCCACCGTCTGGGCCACCCCGGCGCTGTTTGGCTTGGCTGCCCGCAACGCCTTGACACGTGTCTCCGTATCCGCTTCCTTACCGTCCGTCAGAATACTTTCGCACGCGAGCCATTGGTCGACTTTGCTCTTGTTTGTGGCTCCGGCATAGCCTTCCAGAGCCGACCGTTTGGACTTGGGATTGCCGTTGTTGCCAAAGCGTTTCAAGCCAATCAGGTACAGGCCCGTCGCCTTCACCGACAGGTCATCGTTGCCCAAGATCGCGGTCGGATTCAGCTTCGGCATCCCGGGGGCGACCTTGGGTAGATAGAGGCTGTTGATCAGCGTGAGGGTGGATCGTTCCACTTGCCCGAAACCCACGGCCGGGCCGGGCTTGAACTGTTCCCGATTGCAGAACATCGTTTCCTCCCAAAAGATGCCGATCAGTAAGGCGGTGGAGAAATCCGGGCTGTTGTGATTGGCGACAATCAAGTCCCACATCTTGTCGAAACTATACGGCGTCGTGTTCATGAAGGAATCTCCTATGTGCCGGTTGCCGGGCGGTCATTGTACATGCCAGGGCACTATATGGCCGAACCAGGAAATGACAAACCGGCTTAGCGGCCGGTTAAAGCCTTAATCAGAACGTTGCGCATCGTAACCCTAAATGTCAGCGAGGGAGAGCGGCGTTTCCTCGCTGACGCTTCGCGTCTACGATGATCCGCTGCTAGTGTTTTGGGCAAAGTTCCGATCAAGACCCTTTTGCGGTTCCAACCAGACTACGAATGCATCTTCAAAAAAGTGGGGTACGCATCCTGCTTGCCATTCGGGCGTTGATCGTAACACTGCGAAAGGCCGTCACTGCTAGCTGGTCCCGTCCGAGAAGCTCCCGACGTAAGTCGGTGAGAGCAGTCCCGCCAACTCCTAACACCGCGGCGCCTCACCGAGTTCTCCCGACTCGTCGGCTGCCCGCCGCCTCCGCAGATTGTCCCACTTTGTTGGATGGATGGGGGGTTGGGGTAAGAAACTGGTCTCCAGCGACTTGGGGTTTTCGGGCAGAGTATGGGTGCAAAGAACTGCCCCCCCAAATCCGGAGATCGACAAGG
>JAPLNJ010000827.1 GCA_026692885.1 Planctomycetota bacterium
TGGCTCCACCGTGCCCGAACTCGTCGTTGTGCCCACCACCCAGACCTGCGGGGTCTGCGCGATGACGTTGGGGCTCGTGTTAGGAACACTGCCGAATACGGTGCCGGCACCGACAATGTCCACCGCAGTGATCTTCGGACCGTCGACCGTACTGTCAGCGGCGGCGGGGAAGCCGTCGGCAACTTGCACGTTCAGGACCACGCCCTGCACGGCGACGTCGCTCGTCGTAGAGACGGAGATGGTCTGCTGGGCGAGGTTTGGCAGCAGCACGTGTTCGCCGATGTCGATCTGCAGCGGCAAACTGTCCGGGGTAGAAGATCGCGGTTGGCCGTCCAGCGGGGCCCCAGACTGCAGCGGGCCGCCGTCCGAGGGCGGCGGGGCCCCGGCGGGGAGCGACGGCACCGTGATCAGTTTCAGGCGAGTGAAGGCCGAGGTCGAATTGTGGCGTGCCAGGAGTTCGTCGTTCGCGTTCACCTGCTGGTCCCGGTCGTAGTCGTAGACGTCGTCGCGCGCTGCCGGCGTGGAGGCCGCATGCGGATGATTCCGCGCTCCGATTTCATCGTTCGTGTCGACGTTTGTTTCCACGGTGGAATTGCCGGACTCGGCGATCGCATTGCCGAAGTAGAACACATCGTCAGCTGCCAAACCCGTATTGGCGGTGGCCCGCAGGGTGACCTGCAGCCATTGCTGGGAGATCGAGCCGGGTTCCCGCAGCGCGGTATACGGATCGTCGTCCGCCCAGATCAGCGTGATCCGGTCGGAGCCCGCAGTCCCCGCCCCGGCGCGCACGGCCGGGGGATATTGAGGCGCTGGTGCGGCGGCCCAGGTGCTGGGATCGTTGCTGTTGCCCACCTTGAACACGAAGTCCGCGGTAGTCACTGCGCCGGCCAAACGCGCCACGTCGATCATGATCCCGTTCAAACCGCGACTGTAGCTGGTGTAGTTGGCAAAGGTTGCCGTCTGACCGGGCAACAACGCCTGCTTGCCAAGTTGCTTGGGCTGGTTGCCTGGCAACGTGGCGTCGCTGGCATCCGTGATCGGCGGGTGCAACGCGATCGCCAGATCATCGTCCGCATTGGCCAGAGGATTCTTCCCGTCCCAGGCCGAGTTGTTGTAAAACACGTACCGGCCAATGACACTGGGCGGCGGGTTGACCGTGATCGCAGCGTTCTCGACGGAGGCGCTGAAAGCCATGACGCCGCCACCGATCGAGGCATCCGCAACTTGGCCCTGGAATCCCTGGGTGTGATCCCAGGCCCGGAAGGTGAGGCCCGGATTGACCGTGCCGCTCCAGTTAACGCTCGGCACAAACCGAATCCGTGTGCCGGTGTCCGACCCCAGAAGCCGCGCGGCGGTCTCCGTCGGACTGCCCAACGCCGTCCAGGTGCCGCCGCCGTTCAGTGAGAATTGCCACGTCCCGTGCGTGGTGTCTGCCGCCGTGACAGCCAGGCCCTCCAACGCGCCCCAATCCACGTCCGTAAGCCGGTCCCCGCCGGCGCTGACCAGGATGTCCCGCACCAGCGTGCCGGGGTTGCCCGTGGCGTTCGCGTTGATCGCCAGCAGGGTCAGCTCACCGCTGCTGTCCAACACCGGGGCATCGTTCACGGCGTTGACCGTGACGCGGAAGGTGTCCGCCGCCGTCAGTCCCAGAGAATCCGTCGCCAGCACGCGGATCTCCACCAGGCCGTTGGCGTTGGCGGCATAGTTCAGGACCAAATCCTGCCCGTTCCGTGTGGCCGTCAATAAATTGGAGGGGTCGCGCACTCCCGCCGCCGTGGCCAAGTAGCCTAAGACGCCGCGGGTGACCTTGGTTGCGTAGGCGTAGTCCAGGTAGTTCGCACTCTCGACGACGTCGCCGGCCCGGTGGTAGTACGGATTGTCTCGCATCGCGTATTCGCTCACCAAGGCCGCATCGAAGCCACCTTGCTCGAACCAGTAGTGGTCGCTGCCAAACTCGGCGCCCGAATCCAGCGTCAGCAGGCCGCCGCTGTAGGCGGCAAATGCAGCCGCAATATTCGACTTGATGGTCCCCGCGCCGTTCCAATCGTAGAGCCGGACCGTATCGTGGCCCGTACCGGCGGTGTTGTATGCGACCATGTCCAGGCTGAGCATGCCCAGGATATGATCGCTGCTGTGGCTGGCTGCATAGGCACGCGACCCATACAGCCCCTGCTCCTCCCGGTCAAAGGCCGCGAACACGAACGTGGCGTCAAACTGGTGCTGGGAGAGGACCCGTGCCAGTTCCATGACGGCTGCCGTGCCGCTGGCATTGTCGTCCGCGCCGGCACCCGCGGCGGCCGAATCGTAGTGGGCGCCGACCAGGTAGACATCCTGCGGTCGGGACGTGCCCGGTTGGACAGCGACCACGTTGTAGTACGTCTGGCCGTTGAATACAAAAGGCTCTAAACTCGTCTGCAGTCCGAGGCTCGCGAAGTAGGCGGCGATATTGTCCCGCGCTAAGTCGTGCTCGGGTGCGCCCAAGTACCGGCTGTTGCCGGTGTGCGTGTACAGCAAGTCCTGGTGCAGCGTCGCGTAGCTCGTTTGGCTCACCTGACTGACTAGGCTGTCGATCGGCAGGGTGACGGTCGTGGTGTAGGTCAACGTGTCGCCCAGACGCAGGTCAGGGTCGTTGAACACCGGCCCCAGGTCGATCACCGTGCTGACCGCATCCTCGTCGACGCTCACGTCATGGATCGGCTGGACCACCACCGGCGCGAGGTTGGCTGCGCTGGTGAAGTTCCACGTCGTGGCGGCCGTGAAGCCGGCGAAGGGGTTGCCCGACAGATCCGCGAACGCCCCGGCCAACACTTGCACGTAGTACCCCGTGTTCTCCCCCAGCGTCAGCGCCGGATCGATCGTGGCCGTCGTGCCGGCGACGGTCACCGCACCGCTGGTCACCGCGATGGTCTCGACCGTCAGGTTGTCGCTCGTCCTCTTCATGACGATGTTGCCGCTCCCTTTCCGAATGTCCTCGTTGAACGTGATTACCAGGTTCGTATCCCGCGCCACTTGCGTGGCGTCATCCGCCGGAGCGAGGCCGCTCACGCCCGGTGGAGTCGTGTCGGGGGTACCGAACGTGGCTGTCCAGACGGCGGAGGTCAAGCCGGTCTCGGCCACGACCGTGCGGAATTCGATGGTATGCAGTCGGGAATCGGCAGTCACGTTTTGTGCCACGTTGACTGTGTAACCCGAGTACGTGTTACCGTTCGTCCAACTGCCGCCGTCCAGTCGATATTGAAGGCGATCGACCTTGTTCGTCGTGATCGCGTTGCCGCCGGACGGAGGATTAAGGTTCGGCAGCGTCTGCACGCTGCTGATGCCCGTGAATTCGTACCGCCCGGCGGACGCTTGGTAGCTGCCGCTGCCGGTGAGCGTCGGCGGGACATCCAGGACGTCGAAGATGCCGTCGGTGTCGGTGTCCTGCCAGCCCAGCATCTGTAGCGACGTCGGCGACGAGGTGTGGTGCGAGTAAGCCGTGTCCTGGAGGTTGGCTTCGGCCATGAGGCTGGCCACGCGACTGGACGGGTTCGGGTTTCCGTCCGAGGCGTTCAAGTTCTGCGTGTTGTAGTAGCCCGATCGTTCGGTGTAGTTCCCCGCGCCGGAATATTCGTCGAGCGCGTAGAAGATGTGACCGGTTTCATGCGCCAGCACCTGGCCCAAGCGGCTGATCCCCCAGCCGCCATTGTCGTAGGTCAGGACGGCAAACGGCCCGCCGACATAGGCGTAGGCAAAGTAGTTATCGGTGAACATGCCATCCGGATCGACCAACGAGTTGACGACGAAAATCGTGTAGGCCCAGTCCGCGTTGTGTGCGACACGTTGATCGTGGTCCCACTGGGTCATATCCTGCCAGATGCCGTTGGCCGTGGGGTGACCAACCTGCTGTAGGAAACTGCCGATCCAGAGTCCTTCGTCCGTGTGGGGACGATTGATCGGTTCGTAGCCCGTGGCCACCGGGGCGTCGGCGTAGGTGAAATCCAGGTGGAACTTCAGGCCGGCCAACGGCTTGGGCGTCTGAGCAGCCAAGGTGTCTTGCCACCAGGTGAGTCCCTCCTGAATCCCGCTCTTGACCTTATTGATTTCGGTCGCGGTCCAGTTTTCGGTTTGGGGATCGATGCTGTTGTTCGACTCCAGCAGCACCACGCTGACCCAGACGTCGCCCAGCATATACTCGGAGGTCTCGTTCCAAGCCGCGCCGTAGGGTGCTTGACCGGCCGGCGGGCTGGCGGAGAATAACGGGCTGCCGACGGTTGGCCGACTCGCCAGCAGAGCGGCCCGAGCGTCCTCCGGAACCCGCAGGGCGTCCCCCAGCGGCGCCTCGGCCGCGTCGCGGATCAGCAGCGGGCCGAAGACAGCCGCCAACAACTGCCGAGCTTCGAGAGGTTCCAAAAGCAGCTGGCGGTGTCGTGGCTGGCGACGGTGTTGGCGAACTGGTTTTCGCTTTTGACGCGGGGCGACACCATCACAATCGCGACGATCAACCCAGTGGCGGCCGAACATACACTCCTCCTAAACAACCTGAACGCCGATAACGCCCAAGCAGGATTATACCGTTCGCGGACGAGGAAACCACATTTTGCGTTGTCGTCGAAACGAATCTCAAGATAACCGACGTAGGACGCGTACCCAACGGATTTGGGACACTTGCGGTTCGCTGCCAGCACAAAACGGTTGCGAAGCCGGTTGACGTTCACTTTGAGGCTTTATGGTTTTCCGGGTCGCGGCAGCGGCTGGGGTCTGTCGTTCAAATTTCATTTTTCGCGGCGACAATGCTCCCCATACTGACGAGACGTCTCCTCCCCGAAAGAAGTGAAATTTGAAGGACAGACCCTCGTCTCGCGACGCCACCCATGCCGAACCGCTAAATCTCATTCTTGACGATACCCAAAATACCGTTTGCTGCTAGGGCGTCGCTGCACAGCCGGGCAAACGCGATCAGCGTCGGCGCGCCGGTGGTGATCGTAACACTGCGAAATGCCGTCACCGCTAGCTGGTCCCGTCCGAGAAGCTTCCGACGTAAGTCGGTGAGAGCAGTCCCGCCAACTCCTAACCCCGCGGCGCCTCACCGAGTTCTCCCGCCTCGTCGGCTGCCTGCCGCCGGTGGCGGCGGGCAGCCGACGAGTCGGGCTGGTCGGATAGGGGGCTCCGGGTTAGGCACAGGGCAGGAACACTCCCACCGACTTACGTCGGGAGCTTCTCGGGGGCGATCACGACACTGCTAGCACCAGACGGTTTTTTGGTCCTGGCGCGTAAAGAATGAGATATTACGGTTCCGCAGTGCCGGGCCCCAGGCAGGGCTCAGACGTACAGAATTCAAAATTGGCGGACAAACCACTCGGACTTGGCAAAGTCGCCAAACCGCCAATTTTGAATTCTGTACGTCTGAGCCCTC
>JAPLNJ010000828.1 GCA_026692885.1 Planctomycetota bacterium
TTGGTCATAGGCGACCGAATATCACCTCCCAAGGTGATTTCACTCAATCTCAAGCCTCAGCCGGTTGATCTGCAACCCGGCGCGCCGTTGAGTCAGCAGGCGCTCGTCAGCAAACCCGCGCCGATTCCCGGAATTCATTCTTGGACGCTTGAAACGGTCGGGCACCGCGCCGGCATCGGAGCGGTGGCGGTGAGCCCCGACGAACGCCTGCTTGCCACGGGCGGCCACGACGATACCCTCCGCATTTGGGATGCCGCTACGGGCAAGTTGCTTCGCGCGCTCATTGGTCACGCGATGCCCGTGAGATCCCTCTCGTGGTCACCCGACGGCAAGATCCTCGCATCGGGCGGCCAGTGGCAAGATCGCGTCTGCGTTTGGGACGTTTCTACAGGCGCTTTGTTACGGACTTTCCCAACTGAAGGATCGTTTTGCCGCCCTGTGTCCTGGTCCCCGAACGGTCGACAACTAGCGACAGGATTGGAGAATGAGATCGAGGTCTGGGATGGCAGCCTGGATCCGTGGCATGAGTCGCCACGATTTCTGCGAGGACATTCGGCCCACGTGACTTCCTTGGCTTGGTCACCCGACGGAAGATTCCTCGCTTCCTGTGGTGACGATAAGAGTATTAAACTTTGGCGTTCGGACAATCTAGAAATCGAACGGACCTTGCCGTGTCCGGGAAAACCGGCCGCCAATGCGTCTAGTTTGGCATGGTCACCTGATGGTCGAATGCTGCTTTGTGCGTGCGAGGATGGTGGCCCGCTCGCGATTTGGAATGTCGACACCGGGCGTATCATCCGTACTGTGGCTCGGGGTGGCTTCTCCTGCGTGGCTTGGTCTTCCGATGGGCAGAGTGTGGCAGGCGGCGCAATTTACGGCCAAGGTGCGAGCGTCTGGCGGATCTCCAGTCGCGAACCTATGTGTGCCGTAAGCAGGTTGCCCAACACCCTGTCGCTGAAGTTTATAGGGGAAGGGAAACGATTGGCTGTGGCAGGCTACGACACACTTGATCTCCTTGAGGTGGATTCGGGCCGTTGCGAAATGTCGCTGCCGTCGCACTGCGCACAGGGACGCTGGACGGTGAATCCTGCGGCCCTCTCGTGGGATGGCAAACAAGGAGCGACCGGATACTTCGAACGGAACCGCTGCGTTGTTCGGTTATGGGATAGTGCATCGGGCAAGATACAGCGCGAGCTTGATGTGCCGGACTATGTCGATCAACTGTGTTTGGATCCTGATGGCAGATTCATTGTTGCAGGCCAACTAAATGGTCTCGCATCTGTGTGGGACACACGCACCGGAGACCAACTCGGGACCGTTCCGAGATCCACGTTCGGTGGAATGGCGTGGTCAGGCGACGGCAAGTTCGTGGTTGTGAATCATCAGACCAGCGGACAAGTCTGGGATCTGTCCACAAGGCAACGGCGGTGTCCGCTGCCGGGTGGGCTGGGCGGTGTGGCGTTCAGCCCCGATGGTTTGGCGGTCGTAATTGGCGTTGACCAAGCGATTCTGCTTTGCGACGCGCGGACTGGGGAATTGCGGGCCACTCTTGATATCGCCGTACAGGGCAAAATCCGTGGTGCGGCTTGGTCGCCATCGGGAGCCACGATCGCAGCCGTCGCAGGGACCAACCGACTGTATCTTTGGGATGCCAAATCGCAACAGCCTCAGGGCGACTCCGAACTTCCTGTCGTTAGTCGGCTGGACTGGCCGACCCTGGCTTGGGTGAACGACACGACGACTGTCTTTGGGAACACGGACTACACGGCTATCTGGGACAACAAACAGGCACGGCTGCTGCAACCGATTCTCTCCCATAGGGGCAATAGTCCATGGCCAGTATCGGTCGCCAAGGACGTAATCGCCTTTCCGGGACCATCGCTGGTGAGGCTGCACCGGATTGCGGATGGTGCGTTGTTAAGGACGGTCGTCTAGCTGCGAGACCATCAATACGCGCTGATCAGCCCCGAGGGCCACTTGGCCGGCTCGCCCGGCGTGGAAAAGGAATTCGTGTACGTGGTCCAAACCGACGCCGGCCAGGAAACCCTGAAGCCGGAGGAATTCACGCGGAAGTACGGTTGGAAGAACGATTCGTCGAAAGCGTCCGGTGCCAACTAGCCGAACGGGCGTTGCGGAACCATGAATCACTCTTGAGGGCCGACGAACCGCTCGAACGGCAGGCAGCACGAGGTACCAGTTACCCCCTATGATGGCGATGCGTCGGGCCTACGCCGCACGGCGGAATGCCACTTTCATGACCGAACTGACGGCGTGATGGAAGGAGCGGCAGCGAAATCGCGGAGCAACTCTGTAATAGTCATACTTCAGCCGTCCGCCGAGACGCTGTCGGCCGACAGCGAAACGGGAGGCATCATGAACACACTGCTTCAGGCGTCAGGAACTGCCCTGCGTCGCCGCACATGAGGCCACTCTGAAGTAGCTGCTGCTTGGGCGACCTATCGGCTATCCGCTTTCGGCCTTCCCAGGGGAGACTTGCCGGTGTTTTTCCTTGCCGCCCGTCCGCGAGTCGAGGCGGTGCTGTTCCTGCCGCCCTCGTTCTCGCCACTTGGTTGTTCGGTGGTCGATGCTCCGCCCGGCATGGGATCGGCACCAATCGCAGCCCACAGCGGGTCCTGGTAATGCTGCCCCCATTCTCGACCGTAGTGATCGAATGCGACCTTGGGAGTATCGCCGATCAACTCGGCCAGGGTCTCGATCGAGCAGCCTTTACCGCCATTCCAGAATCCGGACAGCATTCGATGGGCGAAGGTGTGGCGACAACTGTAGCTGGAGTACTTCATCCTCACCGGGTCCTTATCCCAGCCCAGCTTACGCTTGAGCGAAAGAAACCGATGCACGCCAGTCACTTTCTTCCAGGGGTTACCTTGAGTGTTCCGAAACAGTGGCTTCCCTGAACCTCGGGGCGCCGTTTCCATCAATCGCTTGGTCAGCTCCGCCACCTCCGGCCGCACCGGGATCTTCCTGGTTTTCTTGGTCTTCGTCGAGTACACCCGCCACATCATGCCGCGGGCGGTGTCTTCCACGTCGTCGGCGGTCAGACGCGCCAACTCACAGAAGGGACGCAGTCCCGTATGGAATGCCGCCAAGAGGAAGTCGCGGAAACATTGGTCTGCCGCTTCGTAGAGTGCCTTCTCGTCCGCCGCGGTCAGCGAGTGCAGCCGTGGCTGGGGTGGTGGTTTCTTGAGCCCCTTGAGCAGGTTGGGCACGTCGTACATCTCCCGAGCGTGGTTGAACGCCGCCAGGACAATGGTGATCGCATTGCGTCGCGTCGCGGGCGAGCGCCATGTCGGGTGGCTTTCGATCCACGTTCTGATGTGCCCCTTTCGGACCTGCGAAACGGGCAAGGCCCCGCAGTACTCGCAGAGTTCGTTCAGATAGCGAGCAACTCCTTCACGATGGCCGTCACTGACCGTGCCGGTGGCCACGCCACGCTCGCAGTACTGGAGGTATTCCGAGCACACTCTGGCGACCAGCCACTCGCCCCCGCTGGCCGGCGCAGCTGTCGGGCGCCATTGGCCCGCCAGCTTCACCCGCGCCAGGGCCAATTCGGCCGCCTTCCTGTTCTCCTTGCCCCGGACCCGTTTGCCGTCCTCGTCCACCAAAGGCACTCGCGTCTTTGTCCCCGGCGTGGTGTAGTACCAGCCGTCGGTCTGCTTCCAGTACCAAGCCGAACCACGGCCTTGTCGGCGATGTTTACCGTTTGGTCCCATGTCTCGCGAATCCTCGACTTCGTGTGTGCTGCAGGGGAAGTCTCGACCGAAAAGTGATCGTGCGTCAGTTGGCCCAACTGCAACGCGACAACGGCGCCGGTTTGCCACGCATACAGTCGAGCCGGTGGTCGCTGGTGCCCTATCGACTCGAGTTGCTTTTCGCCTTCCTTCGGGCGTCTGGCCGAGTTGAGCCGGACTTCCTTCGTGCCTTCTTGCTGTCGGCCTGACTCTCGCCAGTGGTTGGGGGCTGGGAATCGGCCGATCCGCCGTTGTCGCGCGACGCGGCACCAATCGCGGCCCAGAGCGGATCTTGGTAATGCTGTCCCCATTCCTTACCGTAGTGATCAAATGCCACCTTCGGCGTGTCGCCAATCAACTCCGCCAGAGTCTCGATCGAGCAACCGACGCCGCCCGTCCAATAGCCCGACAGCATCCGATGGGCAAAAGTGTGCCGACATGTGTAGCAGGAGTACTTCGACTTGACCGGGTCCGTGTTCCAGCCCAGCTTCTTCTTGATGGTCAGGAACCGAACCACCCCAGTCATCCTCTTCCAGACCTTTCCCTTGGTGTTGCGGAACAGCGGAATGCCCGTTCCCCGCGGCGCTGTCCTCATCAGCCTGCGTGTCAGCTCCGCCACCTCGGCCCGAACAGGGATCTTCCTCGTCTTCTTGGTTTTCGTGGAGTACACCCGCCACATCATGCCCCGTGGGTTCTCCTCGACGTCATCGGCGGTCATGCGCGCCAACTCGCAGAACGGACGCAAGCCGGTATGGAGCGCGGCGAAGAGGAAGTCGCGGAAGCACTGCTCCGTGGCTGCGTACAGTTCCGTCTCCGCCTCGGGACTGAACGAGTGGAGGCGTGGTTTGGAGGGAGGTTTCTTCAGACCCTTGAGCGGATTGACGACGTCATGCATCTCCTCAGTTTGGTTGAAGGCCGCCAGGACGATGGCGACAACGCTTCGATGGGTCGCCGATGACCGCCACGTGACGTGGCTTTCCATCCACGTCTTGACGTGCCCTTTTTTCAGTTCCGCGACGGGCAAGGCACCGCAGTGCTTGCACAGGTCGTTCAGGAAGCTCACTGTGTTGTCGCGGTGCCCTTTGCTGACCGTTCCGTTGACGACGCCACGTTCACAGTACTGGATGTATTCCGAGCAGACCCTGGCCACCACCCACGGCTCTCGGCTGCGTGCTCCACCTGCCGCTTCCGACGAGTCGTCCACCTTGACCCGTGCCAGCGCCAGTTCGGCGGCTTCCTGGTTCTCCCGACCGCGTATCCGTTGGCCTTCCTCGTCAAACAGGGCCATGCGTTTCTTTGTGCCCGGCAGGGTGTAATACCAGCAATCGGTCTGTTCCCAGCGCCAGGCTGAACCGTGCGACTGTCGGCGTTGTTTTCGATTTCTGCCCATGGCCTGTGCGAGCCCTTGTGAAGTGACCTGATTGCCCTCGGAACGTTGACGATGGCTTCGCGACGCAGGATACTGAGGCGACTTTGTTTCCGCTCCTCGTCCAGCCGCTTAATCGCCGTCCAGTCGGCGTAAGCAACTGGGCGTGGACAGAGAATTGATCGTCAATCCCTTCGGTATCGAGGCACCACCATGATCTCTAACGCATCTTCAGTGGGGTACGAGTCTAGTAGCAATTCACCCCGTCAATTGCTACATAGAATAACTACACTAATTCTTACCACCGCCGCGGCTATACTGTCAATAGGACCATCAATTACAGGCAATTGCGCGGATTTACGTAGTGTACCAAACATCGTACTAATACTTGCCGATGACCTCGGGTACGGTGACCTCGGGTGTTATGGGCATCCATCCATCCGCACGCCGCACCTGGACCGCATGGCGGCGGAGGGCCTGCGTTTCACCGACTTCTACTCAACCGCCGAGGTCTGTACGCCGAGCCGGGCGGCGCTGTTGACGGGACGTTACCCGCTGCGGAGCGGAATGTGTCACGACAGGTTTCGGGTCTTACGCCGCAGCTCCACCGGCGGATTGCCTGCGGAGGAGCTGACCATTGCCGAGGCGTTGCAGCCACGCGGCTACGCCACCGGCATGGTGGGCAAATGGCACCTCGGTAATTACGAGAACGTCGCCGCTCATCACCCGCTCAAGCACGGGTTCGATTTCTATCTCGGCCTGCCGCACTCCAACGACATGAACCCGACCCCCGCCGCGCCGAAAGCCGCCACCAGCCGACTCGACCAACAGGCCGAGTGGTGGGCGGCCCCCCTGTACCTTAACGACCAACGGATCGAGTGCCCCGCCGACCAGACGACGCTCACCCGCCGTTACACCGAGCAGGCCGTGAACTTCATCCGCGAACACCGCACCAGGCCGTTCTTCCTGTACTTCGCCCACACCTTCCCGCACGTGCCGCTGTTTGCGTCGCGCACGGGCAGCGCGCGCGGCCTGTACGGCGACGTGGTCGAGGAGCTTGACTGGAGCGTCGGCCAAGTGCTCGACACGTTGCGCCGCGAGGGCCTCGACAAGAACACGTTCGTCTTCTTCACCAGCGACAACGGCCCGTGGCTCACGATGGGCCAGGCCGGCGGCTCCGCCGGGCTGTTGCGCGACGGCAAAGGCAGCACCTTCGAGGGCGGCATGCGCGAGCCGGGCATCGCCTGGTGGCCGGGCCGCGTCCCGGCCGGCGTCGTCACGCACGAACTGGCCTGCACGATGGACCTCTTCGCCACCAGCCTGACCCTGGCGGGCACGGACCTGCCGCAAGACCGCGTGATTGACGGCGTGGACCTGACGCCGGTCTTGACTGGCACCGGACCGAGCCGGCGCGAAGTGTTCTTCTACTATCGCGGCACGCAACTCTGCGCCGCCCGGAAAGGCCGGTTCAAAGCCCACTTCATCACGCGTTCGAGCTATGGCAAGGACGACACGCAGAGCCACGCACCGCCCTTGCTCTACGAGTTGAGCCGTGATCCGTCCGAGCAGTTCAACGTCGCCGCTGAGCATCCCGACGTGCTCGCCGACATCCTCCGCGAAGTCGAACGCCACCGCGCCACTGTCCAGCCTGTGAAATGTCAACTGGAAGAAACCATCACAGAGAAATGATCGACCGTGGCGCATCCCTGCCCCGTTCCCACAGCAACCCTATTCCCATTCGCCGAGCGTGACCTTCTTGACCAGTCGCTCGTCCCCGCGAATGAGCTTGAGCGTGACCGTGTCGCCGGCTTTGTTCTTGGAGATCAGAGCCGTCAGCATCTCGAAATCGTTAACCTTCTGTCCCTCGTACTCGTAGAGCACGTCGTTGGCCAAGAGGCCGCCTTTTTCAGCGGCGCTGTTGGGGCGGACGGTGTAGATCACGCAGCCCTCCAGGGCCGGTTGGCAGCCGATTCCCAAGAACCCGCCGAACCGCACGTCCACCTTGGTCCTCAGCAGTGCTTGCTGCAGCTTCTCGGCGGCGGGCCGACTGACGTTCGTCCCGAAGATGCGCAGCGTCCCGAGGCCCTGCAACTGGGTCAGTACATCGATTGCGGGGTCGCCGATCGGCACGTACATCAGGCTGAGCATTTGTACGTTGCACAGGTTCTTCAAGTGTTTGACACCTGTGTCCGTGATACTGGCGTGTTTGACCGTGAGGCTGCCGATGCCGTGGACTTCGGGTACGTACTTCAGCCAGCCGTCGGTGACTTGCGGGCCTTCGAAGATCAGCTCGCCGACATCGTGCAGATGACGCAGCCGCGCCAAGTCCTGCTCCTCGCCGCGCCACTTGTCGCCAAACACGAGGGCGTAACGATCGGCCACCTGGAAGCCGAATTCGACGGGATCGTTGCCCACCAAGGCGCCCAGGCGTTTGAGTTCCGCCAGGGCTCGCTCCGCGCGAAGGGCGTCCAGTTTCGTCAAGGCTTCCGCGGCCCGCCTCGCGGCCGACGTGAATCGCGTCTCGGCCAGTTTTTGCAGCGTCGTGCGGGCTGCTGACTCGGCTTCTGGCTCCGCGGCCAGAGCAAGTTCCTGGAGGATGATAACACCCCGCGTCGTCACCTCCAGGTTGTTGCTCTGCAAAGCTTCCGCCAGCGGCAGGACGGCTGCCGCACCGGCCCCGATCAGTTTCTCGGTCGCCAACTCCCGCTCCACAAAGCGGTCCGAATTGAGGTCCTTCACCCATTGGTCGATCTGCTCACGGGTGAAAGTCGCCGGTGATTTGGCGGGCGCTGCCGAAGACGGCTCGGCCGCCAGCACCGTGGCCGCCGCCAGCAGTCCCCCAACCGCGGTCATTCGCAGGAAAATCGCTCGCATGCGTGCTCTCCAAGCCAGCGTGAGTTCTCACGGAAGTTGTCTCGTCTAATTGACCAAGAAATCACCCGCAAGACCAGTCCGAATCATAAGGCGAGCGGCAGGAAATAACTTACCCGTAGGTCGGCCTTTCCAGGCCGATCGGGACGGTCTTGGAAGACCATCCTACATTAAGTTGGGTAAGTTATTTCCTGCCGCTCGCCTAATGTCCGAAGATTGGCAGCTGTTTGCGGTGGACATTGCAGGCTGATTTTCGGTACTCTCTGTCGGTTGGGGATGATCTGAGTTTGACCACGAGGATGCTAGCTATGTCTCGCTCGCACATGCTACTGGGACTCATGCTGCTAGGAGGCGGGGTTCCGGTGGCGACCCGCGCCCAGGAGTTTCGCGTGGAGACCGATGTCTTCGTCGGTGGCCAGAAGAAACCCGTGGCGCAGAATCTGACGCTGTTCACCAGCGGTTTGGTTTACGATTTCCCGCTGATGGGACCGAGCGAAATTGCGGTGCTGGATCTCACCCGCGGCCGATTCGTGCTCTTGGATACCCAGCGGAAAGTCAAGACCACCCTGACCACCCAGGAACTGCTCGAGTTCACGGCTTCGATGAAGGCGCAGGCCCAGGATGCCGAAGGCGTGGTGGGTTTCGCCGTCAGTCCGCAGTTCGAGCAGAGCTTCGATCAATCGACGGGATGGTTGACCTTGTCCAGCAAGCTGATGACCTATCGCCTCAAGGGCAGTCAGCCTAAGCAATCGGCTGCCGTGGATGTTTACCGCCAGTTCGCGGACTGGTATGCGCGGCTGAACGCGACGCGTCCGGGGAATCTGCCGCCGTTTGCGCGACTGGAATTGAACAAGGCGGCCGCCGAACGGGGCTTGGTCCCCGATGAGGTGGAACTGCTGGTGGCCCCGAGCCGCTTGGGTGGCAAGAAACTCGCAGTCCGCAGCCGCCACATGATTAACTGGCTACTCTCCAACACCGACCGTAAGCGAGTCGACGAAGCGGGAGACTTCCTGGTGAATTACCAGGCGGTCAAATTTCAGGAATACCGCAGTACGGACAAGTTGGCCACCAAGCCCTAGCTTGGATGATGCTTAGGCGAGCGGCAGGAAATAACTTAACCGTAGGTCGGCCTTTCCAGGCCAATCGGGACGGTCTTGGAAGACCATCCTACATTGAGTTGGGTAAGTTATTTCCTGCCGCTCGCCTTAGAATTTGATTTGGAAACCTCCCAGCACGAATTGCCCCTTTCGCGTGCGGTCTCCTTGTGCGTCGGGCAAGTTGTTTTCGAGCATGACCGTGCTGAACAGGTCGCACATCGGATTGAAGTGGTAGATGAACTTGACGATGCCCCGCCGCGTGACCGCGTCGTGGTGCGGGTCGCCGATGTGCTCGGGATAGAATTCACCGTAGTTCAACATCCCGGTCCAATATTCCGCCTCGTAACCTAGGTTCACGTAGTACCCCACGCCCGTGAGCGGCTGTTTCACGGCGAAATTCTGATCGCGATAGTAGATGCTGTGGTACCACGTGATGTCGATCGGACTGAAGCCTGGGCGGTGAAAACCGTACTGATCGTAGATCGCCTCGCCCGATAAGATCCAGGCACCGCGGCGCACCAGGGCGTCCACACCCACATGATTGTTGTATTGTTTCTGGCCTTCGGAGCCAATCCCGTCCTGCCACTTGACCGAGGCTCCGACCGCATAGTTCTCTCCCTCTAGCCCAATGCGAGAGATGATTCCTTTGGACGAGTTCGTATCTTGATCCTGGCTGCCGTTGACCACCGCTGCGGTTAGCACCAGAGGGCTGGGGTTGTATTGCACCAGCGCCCCGGTCTCGCGCCAAAGGATCGATTCCGTGCGAATGAACGGTGCGTCGCGGCGATCGTTCAAATAGACGGGAAAGTACGTGCGGCCGAACGGCGTGACCATCTTACCCATCGCGAACAGCCAATCGCCGCTGCGCGCGGACAGCAACAACTGCGAGATTTCCAGCGTCTGGACCTCGAAGTTGCCCCGATAGGAACGGCGTTGCGGCGTGTCCACGAGCAGGTTACGGTCGTACGGCTGATTCAAGTACAGTTCGCTTTCCAGTCCCACCTCCCACTCGCCGTATGGTCGCCGGAGTATACCCGCCACAATGCCTGCGACACCGAACGTCTCCTCTTGGCCGGTCCAGGCGATGCGTTGATCGTTCACGTAGTAGCCGCGGGCCAGGCACTCCAGGCGATACCAGTCGCCCCAGGACGTGGATTGGCCGAGCGGGTCATAGTCCTGCGTTGCGAGCGTGAGCGAAGCCTGGTAATTCCGCGTCCAGCGTTCCGGCACAAGTGGAAAAGCGGCGGCCGACACGGGACAAGAGCTCGACGGGTCCGTCGGCGGAGACAGTCCTGCGAGCTGGGATCCTATCCGCGGTGGGTCCGTGGGCTGCGGGTTCACGGGCCGCGGAAATTCGGCGACTCGCGATGTTGTCGAGGAGCGCCCAGCTGCGGTCTGTGATTCGACTGGCGGCGACCACTCGGATGGCGCCACTCGCCAAGGCGGCGCGCCGTCCGGGTAGGCGTTCTTGGGCGAATCGAGGAGCGGCCCCTCGGGTTTGGACGGGGACCAAGTCTGCCCCAGGCCAAGTTGGCCCAACCACGACATGGCCACTGCGAACAGCGTCAGTTGGAGGAGTTGCAGTACGCCACGCCGGGAAAAAAACATCGAGTGCCCATTTCTTACCGCGTCTGCGGCGACTTTCGCAATTGACACCTGCTAGCAACTCGGGGACACTGAGGCCCAAATTCAAAGGGCGGAGAAATATAGTCGAGATGACCACGACTGCAAATAGCGATCTGTCGCCACTCGCCGGAAAAAGAGTGGCCTTCGTCGGTAAACTGGGCGGCGTCACCAGGCGTGAAGCTCAGCAATTGGTGCGTCAGCAGGGTGGCACACCGGTGGAACGCGGGGCCAGCGACGTGGATTTGGTGGTGATCGGCGCGGATGAACTGCCGCTCGCCGACGAAGACGTGCCGTTGGACGATGCGTCGCGACAGGCCGCTGCCGAGGGCCGGCTGGAAATCATCAGCGAAACTCAGCTGTGGCAGCGATTGGGATTGGTGGAAAGCGAGCAGCACGTACGCCGCTTGTACACCCCCGCGATGCTGGCGGACATGCTGGGGATCTCGGTCTCCACCATTCGTCGCTGGCATCGTCGCGGTTTGATCGTGCCGGCCCGTGAGGTCCGCCGACTCCCGTACTTCGACTTCCAGGAAGTCGCCACTGCCCGCCGCCTGGCCCAGCTGCTGGCTGCCGGTGCCACGCCCGCCTCGATCGAGAAGAAACTGGCTGAACTGTCACGCTACGTGCCCGAGGTCGAACGGCCGCTGGCCCAGTTGTCCGTCATCGTCGAAGGCCGCCAGTTGCTGCTGCGGCAAGGCGAAGGGTTGATCGAACCCGGGGGCCAGTTGCGGTTCGATTTCCAGGCTTTGGAGGCCCAGGCCGACCAAACGGACCCGCTGGACTTCTCGCTGCAGGGGCCGCCCACGCTGTCCCTGGCCGGACACGTCGAGTCCCAGGCCCGCCCGGCTTCGATCGACGAACTGTTGCAGAACGCGACCCAATTGGAGGACGAAGGCCAGCTGGCGACTGCCGCAGAGCTGGTTCGTGTGGCCTTGGCTGCCGGTGGGCCGAAGCCAGAAATCTGCTTTCAACTGGCCGAATTGCTGTATCGGCTGGGGGATTTGTCGGCCGCGCGCGAGCGGTATTACATCGCCATCGAATTGGACGAGGACTACGTCGAGGCTCGAGCCAATCTGGGCTGCGTGTTGGCCGAACTCGGCCAGCACGAGTTGGCGGTGTCGGCTTTCCAAGGGGCCTTGGCCTTTCACCGCGACTACCCCGACGTGCACTATCATCTGGCCCGCACGCTGGATGAACTGGGGCGACGGGAGGAAGCGGACCTGCATTGGCGAGAGTTCCTGGCCTTGGCGCCGGACAGCCCCTGGGCGGACGAAGCCGCCGCGCGGCTGGACGGCGAATGACGGCCTGCGGCCGCTGTCGCCAGTCTGCCCGTTTGGCCCCTACGGCGACGCTAACGTTGCCACGCAGTTGAGTATCGACGACCGATCCTGGTGGGCCGGCGCTAGGCCACCGCAAAGTTGGTACTGACCGTCTTTGCCGTCCAGCTTCCGTAAACAATACCTGCCCGATGGCTTTCATGCGGCAACCCCAACTTTGCATCACCCTAGCATCTACGCTAGGCCCGCTTGACCCACCCTACGGCAGGCGACTAAGAAGTATTGTGGCGCGGCGTCTCGGGGATTAGATTCGGAGCCAAGCAGGAGCATCACCATGTGGGATATCGTCGGGCAGGTTCTGGGCGTCGCGATCGCTTTGTCGTTTGTCTATTTGCTGTTGAGTCTGATGGTGTCGACGGCCGTGGAGTCGATGCTGTCGGTCTGGCAGAAGCTGCGGCCTAAGCTGCTGCGCGAAAGCCTGCAGGCCATGTTCGACAATCTGCAAGTCCCGGTCCCTCCGGCCGCCGCGCCGGGACCGGGGGCACCCGCACTGCAGCCCCTCGTAGATGCCGTCCTGGAGCACCCGCTCATCCGCGGTTTGAGTAGCACTGCGGTTGCCCCAAAGTTTCGTCGCGACGTCTCCTATATTTCTTCAACATCCTTTGCCGCAACCCTTTTCGACATCATGCTTCCGCCTGACGGCACGCCGCGCACGTTCGACAAAATCCGCAAGCAGATTAAGGCCCTGCCCCCGAGCTCGCTCCGCGCAACGTTGTTCACACTCGCAGACCTAGCCGACGACAATCGCGACAAATTCCTTGACCACATCGCGCACTGGTTCGACGAGACGCAGGAACATGTGCGGGCCGCCTACCGGCGTGCCAGCGGCTTCTGGCTGATGTTGATCGCCGCCATCCTGGTCGTCATCCTGAACGTCGATTCCATCCGCATCGCGAACGTGTTGTGGCAGGACGCCAAACTGCGCGACACCGTTGCGAAGGCCGCCGAGCAATACGTTACGGAGCATGCCGCAGGGAGCACTGCCGCGACGAAACCCTCGGCGGCGACGAAACCGGGCGACAAGTCTGCGGACCAGCCGCCCTCGAAGCCCGGCGAGGAAGCCCCCAAGCAGCCAGCAGAGACACCCGCACAGAAAACGGCGGCAAGCAGCAACGGCAAGCCGTCCTCTTGCGACACGGATCTGCCGCTCAATCGCTACCTCGAAGTGCGCAAGAAACTGACGGATTCCGGCTTGCCGCTTGGCTGGTCGCGTACCGAGTTTCCCACGCTTGACGAACGGCCCACGTGTCCGCGGCGAATCTGGAGCGGGCTGGCCTTCCTGCTTATCAAACTTGCTGGTTTGGCCATCACCACACTCGCCACCTCGCTCGGTGCGCCATTCTGGTTCGACATGGTCAATAAGCTGGTGAATATCCGTTCGTCCGTCGGGAATAAGCCTCCCACCCTGGCCGAAGTCAAGGAGCGCAAAGCTGCGGCAGCCAGCGGAGGCCCGGCCGAACAGTAACTCCCTCGCCCAGGTACTCCGGGGAGAGGGTTGGGGTGAGGGGCGGAAAAGCACCTGCGGAAGTTTCATTTCGGCCAAGCCGAGCGGCTTTCTTTGATCGGCGTCAATGGGCGCGAGTTCGATCCCGAAGCCTGCAGGCACCTCGCTGCGTGCCGCTGCTTGCGGAAGGCTTTAGAATCGACGGCCTCTCTGCGTCTGTCGCGTCTCTGTGGTGCATTCATCGGCCGGCTACCTGCTGGCGACGGAACGAACCGCGAAGGGATGTCGCAATCCATGTCGCTCACTCTTAACAAACCGAAACTGGACGACCTCGCGAACGAAAGCTGGAAGCTCGCCGAATGGCTGCGCGGGAAGTTTATGGCTTACGAAGGTTAATCGATGGTCTTGTTACGCGACGAGAAGCATCAAACATGATGTTGTGAAAACAGGGCCTTCATTACGGCATGCGACGCCCCACCGTCACTGCGCCACTAGCGTGAGTCTCCAAAATCTCAGGCAAGTCCGCGGTCTCGTGCGACACGTCCCATGCCCAGCGGCCGAATCCACCGTGAGCGTTCACGGCGCTGACCCACTCCTCCAGGAACCGCTGCTTGGCCCGCGCTTCGTCGGTCTGCTCGCCCTTCACTTCCAACACCAGCCGCGTGCCGCCGCGGAGCCGAATCAGGAAGTCCGGCCGGTATTTCTTCACCACGCCGCGAAAAACGTACAGGATCTCGAAACCGAGATGGTCGTTCTTCACCCAGGCGTCCACCAATTCGTTTCGGTCCAGTTCGAACGCCTCGGTCGCCTCCCAGCGGCTATCGTAGACAGCCACGTTGATGTGCGATTTT
>JAPLNJ010000829.1 GCA_026692885.1 Planctomycetota bacterium
GTAAGTTATTTCCTGCCGCTCGCCCAACAGGGCAACTACGGGAGGAAGGGCGGGATGAAAGACTGTCTGGTCAGCGTACTAACCCCCGCCGGACGTGGCGCCGTGGCCACAGTGACCGTCGTCGGTGCCGACGCTACCGCACTCGTGGCGCGGCGGTTTCACGCTGTCGGAAAACCGCTTGACGCCGTTCCCCTTGGGCAGATCGTCTTCGGCCGTTGGTCCGCCGAGGAGACTCCCGAAGTCCCTGAGACGACGGAAGCTCGCCTGAGCGGCGAAGCGGGAGCAGGGGAAGAACTGATCGTCGCGCGCCGCAGTGACCAAGAGGTTGAGATCCATTGTCACGGCGGCCGAGCGGCCGAGCGGGCGGTTGTCGAGTCGCTGGTCGCGTTGGGCTGCCGCGAAGTGTCCTGGCAGGAGCTCCTGAGTCCAGGACTGACCGTCGAACAGGAGGGCGCGGCGTCTGCCGAGCCGGCCGAGGCGAGCAGTTCGGCAGATGCCTGCCCCGCCCAGCGTGGCGTTTCCTGCGCGGCGTACGGCCCGCTCGCCTGGCATACGGGCGATGCGCTGGCAACCGAAGCGATCATGGCCTTGGCGGCCGCCCGGACCGAACGTACCGCGGCGATTCTGCTGGATCAATATCGGGGCGCCCTCGGCAGCACACTGCAGCAGGCGGCAGCCGACCTCGCGGGTGGAGCGAAGACGGCGGCCCGCGAAGCGCTGTTGCGTCTGGAACGTCGCGCGGACCTCGGCCTGCACTTGACGCGTCCCTGGCGGGTCGTCCTCGCAGGCCGCACCAACGTGGGCAAGAGCAGCTTGATCAATGCCTTGCTGGGGTATTCGCGTTCGATCGTCTTCGACCAACCGGGAACCACGCGCGATGTCGTCACCGCCCACACGGCATTCGACGGCTGGCCCGTGGAACTGGCGGATACCGCGGGGTTGCGAGAAAGCAGCGAGACGATCGAGGCGGCTGGCATCGTCCAGGCTCGCCGCCACGTGGCGCGGGCCGACGTGGTGGTCCTGATCTTTGACGGTACACAGGCTTGGCAGGCCGAGGATGAAAGCCTGTTGCACACCTGGCCGCAGGCCCTCGTCGTGTATTCCAAGGGCGATCGGTGGAACGTGGTGGGGGCGGGCCGTCCTCCAGGCCTGCGCACCAGCGCCGTGACTGGGGAGGGACTGCCCGAACTGGTGCAACGGCTGGCGGCCCGCCTGGTCCCAAAACCGCCTGCACCAAGTACGCCCGTGCCGTTTACCCACCGGCAGGTGGGGGCCATCCGCGCGACGCTCGCAGCCTTGGAGACGGGCCACGTGCCGCTGGCGATCCGATTCCTGAACAGCCTGCTGGGCAGGCTGTGAAAAATTCGTCATGCTGTAGCAACGCGTGCTGAAATTAGTTCCCGATCTGGTCCGTCCGTTAGCCTTCGGCGCCGCGTTGAAATCCTGTAAGTTATTTCGGCCCACATTGCTGTAGGATGCTTGTTTGCACCACAGCTTCCGTGTAAAGATATAGCGATTCGGCTGCCGCCTTTCGCGGCACCGGTGTACCTTGTTCTCTTGTTCTCTTGTTCTCTTGGTCCGAGGCACGTTCATGGTGGAACAGCCCTACCCACAGCACGGTGCGAGTCCAGGCATCTATCCTCGCGCGGAGGAGGATCCTCGCGCGGAGGAGACCGCACTACTCAACTTCAATCTCCTGAATGCGCTGATGGAGCACATTCCGGACAACATCTATTTCAAGGATCGAGAGAGTCGCTTCATCCGCATCAACCGCGCTGCCGCGGAATGGTATGGGCTGGAAGACCCTGCGGCAGTCGTCGGGAAATCGGATTTCGACTTATTCACGGCCACCCATGCACAGCCGGCGTACGACGACGAGCAAGACATCATCCGGACCGGGAAGCCGCTGCTGCATAAGGAAGAAAAAGAGACCTGGCCCGACGGCCGCGAAACCTGGGTCGATACCAGCAAACTGCCGCTCCGCGACCACCAAGGGAACATTCTCGGCACGTTTGGGATCTCCCGCGATATCACGGACCGGAAGATCGCCGAGCGTTCCTTGCGGGCCGCTAAGGAAGCGGCCGAACAAGCGAACCGGGCCAAGAGCGATTTTGTGGCCAACATGAGCCACGAGATTCGCACGCCGATGAACGCCATCATCGGCCTGGCCGAGTTGTTGCTGGACACGCCGCTGAACGGCAGCCAGCGTGAGTATGCGGCCACGATTCTGGAGTCCGGCGACGTCTTGCTCGCGCTGTTGAACGACATTCTCGATTTTTCGAAAATCGAAGCGGGCAAGGTGGAACTGGATACCGTGCCGTTCGAGCTGCGCGAATCCATCGGCGTCACGATGAAGTCCCTGGCGGTTCGGGCGCATCGCAAGGAATTGGAACTGGCGTACCACATCGCCCTCGAAATCCCGGACGTGCTGATCGCCGACTTCGGCCGGTTGCGGCAGGTCCTGGTAAATCTCGTGGGCAACGCGGTCAAGTTTACGGATCAGGGCGAGGTCGTGCTACGGATCGACCTGGAGCGAGAGACGCCGGCAGGGCCGCTACTGCGCTTCGAGGTGTCGGACACGGGCATCGGAATTCCTGCCGACCGGCTGGGCAAGATCTTCGAGGAGTTCGAGCAGGTCGACAAATCCACGACGCGCCGTTTTGGCGGCACCGGCCTGGGCCTGACGATTGCCTCCCGGCTGGTGTCGCTGATGGGGGGCCAGCTCCAGGTCCAAAGTGAACTGGGACGGGGCACGCAGTTCTCCTTCAGCATCGTGTTGCCGGTGGCCCCCGACGCTGCAGCAGTCGTCCGCCGCCCGCGTTCCGCGGCGCTGCGTGGCGTCCGCGTGCTGATCGTCGACGATAACGCCACGAATCGCCGGATCCTCTTCGACGTGCTGTGCAATTGGGAGATCGACGCCACGGCGGTCGGCAGCGCCGCCGAAGCCCTGCCAGAATTGGAACTCGCCGCACGTGAGAATCGCGCCTACCGCCTGATGCTCTCGGATGTCCACATGCCGCAGATGGACGGCTTCGATTTGGCGCAGCGGATTCGCGCGCACGCCGACCTGCGGGAAACCATCATCATGATGCTGACGTCCGGCACCCGACCCGAAGATGCGATGCGATGTCGGGAGTTGAACATCGCGGCCAACCTGAGCAAGCCCATCAAACAGTCGGAATTGCTGGATGCCATCACGCTCTGCCTGCACGGCGAGGTGGTGGCCGAGCTGTCAGCCCACGCGCCACCGGCCGAGTCGCCGCGGCCAACCCGCGTCCTGCGCATCCTGCTGGCCGAGGACAGCCTAGTCAATCAGAAATTGGCGTTGGGCGTGCTGCAGAAGTGGGGCCATACGGTCAGGGTGGCCAACGACGGCGAGGAAGCACTCGCCGCGTGGCAGTCGAGCGACTTCGATCTGGTGTTGATGGACATCGAAATGCCGCACCTGGACGGGTTTCAGACGACCCAAGCCATCCGCGCGCGAGAACTTCCGTCCGGCCGGCATGTGCCCATCATCGCGATGACGGCCCACGCCATGAAGGGCGATCGCGAGCGTTGTCTGACCGCCGGCATGGACGGTTACGTCGCCAAACCAGTACGTCAGAAAGAACTCCTCGAAGCTTTGCAGCGCTGCTTCCCGAAACTGTAGCCTTTCAGACTGCGTAGTAGCGGGCCACTTTTTCGATCGCCGTCGCCGTGCTGAGGATGTACTCCTCCGTCATGGCTTCGTGCACGGTCACCCGGATGCAGGTCTGGAGGATAGTTTCGGCCTCCGGGCAGCGCCACTGGGAGTAGTCCATCTTGGTCAGGCCGAACTCACGGATCGGCCAGCGGCCCGCGAAGAAGCCATGCTGCTGGAAGACCGGCTCGCCGTACAGGGGCACCTTGATGTACCCACCGGAAACGGGCGCGCCTTCGGCCAGCAGGGCCTTGACGAACTCCGAGCGGCCGCAGCGGAACGCTTCCGGGCGAAGGCGAAACATGTAGAACCAATACACGCCGCGGTCCTCCGGATGTACCTGGTGCGGGAGGATGCCGGGCAGACCGGCAATTTTCTCGGTGAGCAGGTTGCCCAGCCGCGCGCGTTTTGCGGCGATCGCTTCCAGTCGCGTAAGCTGGGCGGCTGCCACGGCGGCCTGCGGCTCACTCATGCGATAGTTCGTAGCGAACGCATCGAACCCTCCCCACTTGCGCCGGTCACCGCCCTTGTCGCCAAACTTCTGAAGCAACGGTCCGAACCGCTCATCGTTCGAACCCACCACGCCTCCGTCGCCACACGTGACATGCTTGCTGTTCTGCAGCGAGAAACACGCGAAATGCCCGACCGTGCCAATCGGCCGACCGTGATAGCGCGCTCCCCAAGCCTGGGCACAGTCTTCGATCAGCACCAACTGGTGGCGGTCCGCCAGCGCCTTCAGCGCGTTCAAATCACACGGATTGCCCGTCAGGTGCACGGCGATAATCGCCTTGGTCTTGGGCGTAATCCGCCGCTCCACATCCGCCACGTCCAGGTTATATGTGCCCGCGCCCAGATCAGCAAACACGGGCACGGCCTGCTGGTAAATCACGCCGATAACCGTGCCGATGTCGGTGATCGGCGAGGTGATGACCTCGTCGCCCGGCCCAATGCCGCACGCCGCGACGGCAATGTGCAACGCGGCTGTACCGGAAGAGCACGTCTGCACGTGTTTGACCGGGCAGACCTCTTGAAAACGCTCGACGAGCAGGCCGGTCTGTGGCCCCTGCCAGTAGAACAGTGAATCCTGGCGGAGCATCGCCTCCAGCCGCTGACGTTCCGGTTCGCCCCAACGGATCGGCAGCGTAGCGGATTTGCCGACGGCCTTCTGGCCCCCGTGCAAGGCCAGCGGAGAACTGCCGGCAGGCGGCGCCGCCGCGTCCGCCGCGTTTGCCGCGCCGGGCAACGCCCCGACCGCCAGCAATCCCGAAGCCCCTGCCAAGAACCCCCGCCGCGATAGTGAGTCTCGTGCGTTCATGCGTAACTCCTGCTCGTGTCGTGATACGTGGCCGACTCGCCGGTCTAGTGTACGCATCTATTGTGCAGGCGACCAGATGCTGGGAGGCTACGGGCGATTAGATCGAGAAACACCGGACCGTGGCAAACGGATCGTCCGGGCCTTGCACGCCGACGAAGTTGTGTTTCGAATCTATGCGTGCTGGTCGAGTGGCCTTTAGTCTCACGGCTGTGAACGTCTTCACGCCTCTCTCGTTCCCACGCTCCGCGTGGGAACGCAAGTGTTTTGACGCTCCGCGTCGTCTGCCCAAGGACGCAGAGCGTCCGTGGCTTGCGTTCCAACGCAGAGCGTCGGAACGAGAAGAATCGCTCTGGTTACGAGGCTCCGCCTCGTAACCCACACCGGACGCGAGGCTCCGCCTGGCAAGCAGGCCGACGGAGCCGGCGGAGCCGGCAAGGCAGTGCGTTCCCAGGCGGAGCCTGGGAACGAGGTTTTCCTAGCTGTTCACACCAGCGGCATTTTGTCCGCTCAGGCGGAATGAATTCCGCCCTAGCTACTTTTCGGCTGCGACTACTGCAGCGCCGCTTGAGCCGCCGCCAACCGGGCGATGGGCACGCGGAACGGTGAGCAGCTGACGTAGTTCAGGCCGATACTGTGGCAGAACTTGATCGACGACGGGTCGCCGCCATGCTCGCCGCAGATCCCGCACTTGAGATCGGGGCAGGTCTGGCGACCCCGCTCGACACCGATCTTCATCAACTGGCCGACGCCGCCCTCGTCGATGCTGGCGAAGGGGTTGACCTTGATGATCTCGTCCTTCGCGTACTGCGGCAGGAAACTGCCGGAGTCGTCGCGGCTCATGCCCAAGCAGGTCTGTGTCAAGTCGTTGGTGCCAAAGCTGAAGAACTCGGCCGTCTGGGCGATCTCGTCGGCGGTCAACGCACCGCGCGGGATCTCGATCATGGTCCCCACCTGGTACTTGATCTTCTGGCCCGTCTCTTTCATGACTTCCTTGGCCACGCGATGCACGATCGCGACCTGCAGGTCCAGCTCTTTCTTGAAGCCGACCAGCGGGATCATGATCTCGGGCTTGACCTTGGTGCCTTCCTTCTGCACCTTGGCCGCCGCCTGGAACACGGCCCGAGCCTGCATTTCGGAAATCTCCGGGTAGCCGATGCCCAAGCGGCAACCGCGGAAGCCGAGCATCGGGTTGAACTCGTGCAATTCGTGCACGCGTTTGGTGACCTTTTCGACCGGGATGCCCAGCTTGTTGGCCAAATCGCCTTGCTGCTTGCCGTCGTGCGGCAGGAACTCATGCAGGGGCGGATCCAGGAAGCGGATGCAAGCCGGCTTGCCTTCCAGGGCGCGGAAAATGCCCTCGAAGTCGTCCTGCTGATACGGCAGCAACTTGGCCAGCGCCTGCTGACGAGCGGGCGTATTCTCCGCCAGAATCATCTCGCGCATGGCGTCGATGCGATCGCCTTCGAAGAACATGTGCTCGGTCCGGCACAGGCCGATCCCTTCGGCGCCGAAGGCCACGGCGTTCTTGACCTGTTCGGGCGTGTCGGCGTTGGTGCGCAGGCCCAACGTGCGGAACTTGTCGGCCAGCTTCATGACGAAGTCGTAGCACTTGAACAAATCGCTGTCCGCTGGCTTCAGCGTCTTGCTGATCAGCACCTGCTTCAACTCGCTGTCGGCCGAGGCGATGGAGCCTTGGAAGACCTCGCCCGTGCTGCCGTTGATGCTGATCGCCTCGCCTTCCTTGATCGTCACGCCTTTGCAGGTCAGCGTATTCTTCTTGTAGTCGATCTGCACTTCGCCAGCGCCGGCGACGCAGACCTTACCCATCTGGCGAGCGACCAGCGCGGCATGGCTGGAGACTCCGCCGCGAGCGGTGAGGATACCTTCGGCCGCGATCATCCCACGCAGATCCTCGGGGCTGGTCTCGATGCGGGCCAGCACAACTTTCTTGCCCTGCTCGGCCCATTCGGTGGCCTTGGTGGCGCTGAGCACCAACGCGCCGCAAGCGGCACCGGGGCCGGCCGGCAAGCCGGTGGTCAGGCAGCGGCCTTCCTGCTTGGCCGCCTCGTAGGCCTGGCGGTCGAAGATGGGCTGCAGCAGCTGGTTGATGGCTTCCGGGTCGGCCGATTTGATGGCGTGTTCCGGCGTCATCAGCTTCTGCTTGACCATGTCGTGAGCGATTTTCACATACGCCACGGCGGTCCGTTTGCCGTTGCGGGTCTGCAGCATGTACAGCTTCTTCTTCTCGATCGTGAACTCAAAGTCCTGCACGTCGCCGAAGTTCTTTTCCAGCGTCTTGCGGACCTGTTCCAGTTCCTTGTAGGCCGGGCCGATGATCGGGTCCTGGGCCATTTCCTGGACTTTCTTGGGTGTACGCACGCCCGCCACCACGTCTTCGCCTTGGGCGTTGACCAGGTACTCGCCGTAGAAAATGTTCTCGCCAGTGGCCGGGTCGCGAGTGAAGGCCACGCCCGTGGCGCAGTCGTCGCCCATGTTACCGAACACCATGCTCTGCACGTTCACCGCCGTGCCCCATTCGTCCGGGATGCGGTACTTCTGGCGGTAGACGATGGCCCGGTCGTTCATCCAGGAGCTGAATACCGCGCTGATGGCGCCGTTCAACTGCGCGTAGGGATCGGCGGGAAATTCCTTGCCGGTCCGCTGCTTAATCAGCTTCTTGTAGCGGACCATCAGCTCCCGCAGGTGATCTTCGGTCAGGTCCGTATCCTCGGTGACGCCGACCTCTTCTTTCAGATGATCCATGACCTCATCGAACGGTTCAGGCTCCTGCTCGTTCCGCTTCTGCACGCCCATGACCACGTCGCCGTACATCTGGACGAAGCGGCGGTAGGAATCCCAAGCAAACCGGCCGTTGTTGGTCGCCTTGACCAGGCCTTCGACGGTCACGTCGTTCAGGCCCAGGTTCAGAATGGTATCCATCATGCCCGGCATCGAATCGCGGGCGCCGGAACGTACGGAAACGAGCAGCGGATTGGCGGGATCGCCGAACTTCCTGCCGGTTTCCTTTTCGATGAACGCGACCGCCTTCTTGGTATCGGCGGCCAGTGTGTCCGGGAACTTATTGCCGTTCTGATAGTAGTACGTGCAGACCTCGGTGGTGATCGTGAAGCCGGGAGGCACGGGCAGTCCGATGAAGGTCATCTGGGCCAAATTGGCGCCCTTGCCGCCCAGCAGGGCCTTCATATTCCCTCGGCCGTCGCATTTCGACTTGCCGAAGTAGTAAATCGTCTTCTTCACCTTCGCGGGCTTCTCTTGTTTGGCGGGCACTTTCTTGGCCATTTCGGCATTCCTCTGCAAATAAGGACTATCGGGAACACTGCCGCTGCCAACACGTTCGGCAATCGGCGGCTGGGAAAACTGGTTACGATCCCGGCTCACAAGCCGGGCAAACCGGTGATCGCAGGGGTCGAACGACGAGCCCCTGCGGCTCTCCACCGCGCGGAAGACGCTTCCCCGCGATAAAGTAAGCCACGAAGTGTATCAGTGGACCACAAAATCGTCAATGAAGGGCGGACAGGCGAGTGCATTTCAGCTGTTGTTGATTTCGGCCGGAGGTTCTGGTGTGTCTTCAAGGCTAACAAGTGGGGTAAGCATCCTGCCTGCCTTTCGATTCATCGCGTCAAACGCAAGCTGGAAGCTTACGCCACCGCATCGGTCACCCCAAGATCTTGACGACGTACTAGTGCCTCACCCGACCTGATTTGACAGTCGCTAGCCCGGTAGCTGAAGTCGCCAGACTTCAGGCGGTGGCAGCAGGCGGCCCGAATTCTGGCGAATTCGGCTACTTGTCATTTCAGGTCGGTCCGGGCACTAGGCTGTCTGGATTGACCGCGAAAGCATCGTGGCGGGCCTTGATGGCTACCCGGCGTGGCGCGGGACGGCTATACTTGAACGCACCACCCCTGCGGCAGGCCGCACACAAAACGAAGAGGCGTCAGCATGACCATCGTCCTGGACCAAGCCCCGCCCGTTCCACCTGGTGTTGGTGAAGAGCGGTTTCTGCTGGCCGATATCCGCTGGGATTTTTACATCGCCTTCTGCGAAGAGATCGGCGAACGCCCCCTGCGCCTCACCTACAGCGACGGGATGCTGGAAATCATGATCACCAAGGCCCCGCACGAATTCTATAAGAAGATGCTGGCCAAGTTGATCGAGATGATCCTCTTGGAAGGCAATATCCCCGCGCGGTCTGGCGGTTCGATGACGTTCCAGCGAAAAGACTTGGAGAAGGGTTTCGAGCCGGACGAATGCTGGTGGATCGAGCGGGAAGCAGAAGTTCGCGGGAAGAAAGAATTCGACTTCCGACACGATCCGCCACCGGATCTGGCGATCGAGATCGAGATGAGCCGCAGTCTGGTCAGCCGCGTCGGTATTTTCGCCGCGATGGGCGTCCAGGAACTGTGGCGGTACAACGGCCAGAGACTCCGTTTCTGCGTGTTGCAAGACGATGGCACCTACCAGGACCAGGACACGAGTCTCGCCTTCCCCTGGCTGCGGCCCGCCGACATCGAGTCCTACCTGCAGATCGACGACGGCACCGACGAAACCACCCGCCTCCGGCGTTTCCGCGATGAGCTCCGCGAACCGAGGCCCTAAACGCGATGTCCACCAGAATCACGTCGCCACGACTATAGCTGGTCATAGACGGCATCCTCGTCCTTGTCCCAGACTTCCTGCAACGAGCGGCCCGAAACGGCCAGCCAATCGGAAATCAACTCGGCTTCGGACGGATGCTCCTGCCCTGGGCCTCGCAAAACAGTGTCGCGAGGCAGGCCAGAGTTTGTTCCACTTCTGTTCCGCCCGCAGACATGGGTCAGTCCTTCAAATTTCAGTTCTTGCGGCCTCTGGGCAACGAGGGAGGAGAGTCTCGCCGCCGCAAAAAACTGAAATTTGAACGACTGACCCTAGCCGCCGTTTCCGCCCGGTTTTGCGAGGCCCACTCCTGCCCCGTCAAGTCGAGCAACGCAGCTCCGAGACCAAACGTTTACTTGCTTCTGGACTTCAATGTTGCGTCATCAAACCTGGACCTTTTTTGGAAGGAACCTTTGTCATGCGAAGCTTCGTCGGACTGGCCGCCCTGATTTGTTGTGGCCTTGCCTCGCGGGCCCCGGCTGGCGACTGGCCCCAGATTCTGGGACCGCAGCGGAATGGCCAGGCCGATGGTGAGACACTGCAACCGTGGCCGGAGTCGGGACTGAAGACGTTGTGGACTTATGAACTGGGCCAAGGCTATGCCGGGCCGGCGGTGGCGGACGGTCGCGTCGTTATCTTTCACCGCGCCGGCGATTCCGAGCAACTCGACGCGCTCGATGCCAAGACCGGACGGTCGCTGTGGCAAGTCGCCTTTCCTGCTTCGTACCGCGGCGGAATCGATTCGGACACGGGGCCGCGCTGCGTGCCCCTGATCCATGCCGGCTGCGTGTACGTGTTCGGCGCGGCGGGTGACCTGCACAGTGTGGAACTGGCGTCAGGCAAGAAACGTTGGTCGCGGCAGACGTACCGCGAGTATCGCGGCAACGCAGGATACTTCGGCGCCGGCAGCAGCCCGATCGTCGTGGGCGACAAATTGCTGGTCAACGTGGGCGGTGACAAAAACGCAGGGATCGTGGCTTTTTCGCTCGCCGACGGCCAGACACGCTGGACCGCGACGGCGGAAAAGGCCAGTTATGCCTCGCCTGCGCTGGCGACGGTCGACGGGCACCAGCACGTCATTTTCGTGACACGACTGAGCGTGGTTTCGCTGAATCCTGAAGACGGGTCCGTCCGCTTCAGCTTTCCTTTCGGTCAGCGCGGCCCGACCGTGAACGCCGCCACCCCGCTGGTCTTCGGGCAGAATCTATTCCTGACGGCCAATTACGGCGTCGGGGCGAAATCCGTGACTATCGGGGCCACGGACGCTGCCCCGGTGTGGGCCAGCGACGAGTCGTTGTCGAGCCAGTACGCCAGCCCGGTCTACGCGGCCGGCTATCTGTACGGGATCCACGGTCGTGAGGACGTGGGGGTGCCCGATCTGCGCTGCGTCGAGGCGCAGACGGGGAAGGTCCAGTGGTCCGAAACCCGGTTTGGGACCGCCCATCTGATCCTGGTCCGCGAGCAGTTGTTGGTGTTCGCGGTGGACGGGCGACTGGTGTTGGCGAAAGCGAGTCCCCGTGGGTTTCAAACCCTGGCCGCCGCCAAGATTTCAGAGGCCGTCACGCGGGCCTTGCCGGCGCTGGCAGACGGGCGTCTGTATTTCCGCGAGAATGCCAACGGTGCCGGCACGTTGCGATGTCTGCAGTTGCCGAATGTGGCGAGCGGGGGACGGTAAGGCGAGCGGCAGGAAATAGCTTACCCAACTCAATGGTGGAATGGTCTTCCCAGACCGTCCCGATTGGCCCGGGAAGGCCGACCTGCGGGTAAATTATTTCCTGCCGCTCGCCCAATGGGTTCGGGCTCGGCTTCAACCGGCCGCCGGACGCACGTTCAGGGACGCTGTCCGTTTCACTTCGTCCGCCGCGAATAGCTTGAGGGTCGAGCGTCGAGCGCGCCGTTCTTGGACGAAACCGCGTTCGCCGACCTTGAGGAATTCGTAGAAGGCTGCGGCGCGACCTGTCTTGAATTCCCGTTTCAGCGTCGCCAACACATCATTCCAGCGCAACCCGCTGCGGTAGATCACGCGGTACGCTGCCTTCAGCTGTATCAAATCGTCTTCCGTGAATCCGTTTCTCTGCAATCCGACGCGGTTCAGGCCGACCACTTCGCTGGACAGGCCATCGACGGTGATGAAGGGGGGCACGTCACGCGTGATATGGGCCTGTCCGCCGACCATCGCCAGTTGACCGATGCGGCAGAACTGATGGACGCCGACCGCACCGGAGATGTAGGCCCGATTCTCGATCGTCACGTGGCCGGCGATCATCGCATTATTGGCCATGATGCTGTTGTCGCCCACATGGCAATCGTGCGCGATGTGGACGTTGACCATGATGAAATTATTGTCGCCGACCACGGTACGGTCGTCATCGTGCAGGCCGCTGTGAATCGTCACGTGTTCGCGAATGGTGTTGCCGGTGCCGATGATCAGGCGTCCCACCTGCTTGCCGGCGTGGATATGCTGCGGCCGGCCGCCCAGGACCGTGCCCTCCGCCACTTGGTTATTCTGACCCAAGCGAGTACCCGTCTTGACCACCACATGGCTCGCCAGCCGGCAGCCGGCTTCGATAACCACGTCGGACTCGATCACGCAGAAGGGGCCGATGGACACCTCGGCTGCAATTTCTGCTCGTGGATCAACGACTGCCGTGGGATGGATGCTAGCCACCGCGTTCCCCTTTACTCAACGTGAATTACTTGAAATCGGACCAGAAAGTTAACGACGCTCATCGGCACGCTAAACCGTGCAGACGAAGAAGATTTTTCCGCGAATCACATCCCGGTGGGGATGCCCCCTGCGACGAGCCATGTCAAGTTGTTACATTGAGAGGTCCCGTCGGGGCGGTATTTGTACGCGAGGACTGGCAAATCGTTCAATAGCAAAAGGAGCGAGAGATCATGGCCACGGTGGAGGAAGTGTATGCGCAGGGAGAAAAGTTCAAGGACGAGGGCCGTTTGGAGGAAGCCGTCGCCAAGTTCCAGGAATCGCTGGAGGTCGACGAAAGCTATGCCCTGGCCCATTTTGCGCTGGCCGTGGTCTACGGAAAACTGGGCCGTCACGAAGATGCCGTGAAGCACGGCGAGCGGGCTGTGGAACTGGATCCCCACGATCCGTTTTCGTACACCGCACTGAGCGTCACTTACCAGCGGGCCTTCGCGGGCACACGCGATCAACGCTATATCCATCAGGCCGAGGAAGCGATGGCGCGAGCGCACTCGATGCATCCCGCGCATTGAATTCATGATTCCAGAACCAGCTTTCCAGCCCGTGCCGGAAACGGTTGACGGGAAAAACTAATCTTGTTAAACCTTGTTACCAGCGCTCACAGGAGCGCCCAGCCGCTAGCAACACAGGAGACTTACGCGTGAGTGGTAGTGAACGCAGACGAGAATTGACACGACGTCGTCATCGCAAGATCAAACTCGATCAACTGAAACAGCGCACGGCCAAAGCCAGCGCTTCGGAGAAGGTCGTCATCGCCGCCAAGATTCGCCGACTGACTCCCGGCGCAGCAGTCATCATCGGCAGACTCGGCTTGGAAGAACGCTGAGCTCGCGGCTTTGATCGGAAACTTGCACAGCCTGCAACGCTAGCTCGTTGGCAGGCCGGTGCCCAGCCGAACGTTCGGTTAGCCTGACCTGGGCTGAGAAAACGGGCGAACAGAGTGAACCCAAAGTTCATCCTGATTTCGTTCCGGTAGACAAAAAGATCGATGACAAAAAGATCGAAGGAATCCCACGTTCCCAAGGAGCATTTTTTGTCATCAATGTTTTTGTCCTTTCATTTCCGAAACCCCTGTTTTTGTCAGCCCAGCCTGATCCCAGGCGCACGTCGACAGTGTGTTTCATTCTGCACGCCCAACCACTCGCAAACCGTTTGGTGCCCGTGTTGATCCACGCTGGCGTTTTGCGCAACGCTACGATCAAGGCCGGAACAAAGCCATGCTGCGATTCGTCCGCACTACCCTGATGCTGGCCATTTTGTCGGGCCTGATCCTGGCTATCTTGTTGGGAATTCCCGCAGGGACTCGGGCCGACGTCGTCACGTTGAAGAACGGCATGCAATTCGAAGGCAGCGTGGGCCGGATCGCTTCCCTGGGCGAGGATCCTATGAACCCACGCGGCGGCGGCGGAGCGGTCAAGAGCAAACAGGTCGTGCTGGTCGACGACGACTTGCGACGTACGTTCTTTTCGACGATCCAGACGCAATCGATAACCCCGAAGCAGTCCAGTCTGGAACGGATCCGCATCGAACAGCGCGTGGCCAAAGGCAATCGCCGCATCGGCGCCGTGGGTCCGATCATCCAGGTCACACCGTTTGACGAATGGGGCCGGCGGGTGTTCAGCATGAACACGGCTCAGGGCCAGGTCGACGTGATTCAAGGCATTACGGAGGTCACCCCCGTCTACACCAAGGTCGAGGGACTGCAGGCCCGCAATGCGATTGTCTGGGACATGCGGGTGGCCACCAGTTCCATCCCGCGCGAGACGCTCAGCAATGTGCTGCTGCACACGATCAAGCCTCAGGACGCCGATGATCGATTGCGCGTGGTACGACTGTATATTCAGGCGGAGCGTTTTAAGGATGCCCGCGAGGAATTGGAAGGCGTGATCAAGGCTTTTCCGGACTTGGCGGATCTCCAGAAACAGGTCCAGTCGCTGCAGCAGTTGAGCGCCCGGAGGTTGATCGACGAGATCAAACTTCGGAAGGAGTCGGGGCAGCACGCCTTGGCCTTTGACATGCTCAATCGCTTCCCGCCGAAGGACGTGGCGGGCGAGGTCCTGGTCCAGGTGCGCGACATGCTGGAGGAGTACAAGAAACTGCAAAAACAGGGCGAAGACGCGCTCCGGTCGTTGGAGCAACACTTCGCGGCGATTCCGGCCTCGAAGACCAAGACCGATGTCGAACCGGTCCTTCAGGAGATCAAGGCCGAGCTGAACATCAACACCTTCGATCGGTTGGCCGACTACCTGCGGTTTGTCGGCGACGAAAAGATGCCCGCCGAACAGCAGCTGGCCCTGGCGATCAGCGGCTGGTTGTTAGGCAGCGGGGCGGGGATTGAGAATCTGACGGTCGCGGCGTCCTTGTGCGAAGTCCGCAGACTGGTGCTGCGATACCTGAATACGGCCGCGCCGCTGGAACGCGAGCAGATCCTGCAGGAACTGCAAAGCTTGGAGGGCAGTGCCCCCAACTTCCTGGCGAAACTTATCGCGCACCTGAAACCGGCCGTGGACACGCCGGTCGACGAAGACGCACCGCCCGGTTTCTATGAATTGAAGGTGCCCAGCTTGCCGGAAAGCCCGGAGATCACGTACTACGTGCAACTGCCGCCGGAATACGAACCGCACCGGCGTTATCCGGCGATCGTGACGCTCAACGGCGCCGGGACTACGCCCCAGCAGCAGATCGACTGGTGGGCCGGGGCCTACAACGCCGAGACCAAGCTGCGACTGGGGCAAGGCGCCCGTCGGGGCTATCTCGTGATCGCGCCGCAATGGACCAAGCCGCACCAGCGGGACTACGAGTTTTCGGCACGGGAACACGCGGCGGTCTTGGTTGCGCTGCGCGACGCCTCGCGCCGGTTCTCGCTCGACACGGATCGCGTGTTCTTGAGCGGCCACTCGATGGGCGGGGATGCCGCCTGGGACATCGCGCTGGCGCATCCGGACCTGTGGGCCGGGGTCATCCCCGTGGTGGCCACGGCCGACAAGTACGTCGGACGCTACTCGGAGAACGGTCGCTACGTGCCGTTCTACTTCGTCGCGGGTGAACTGGACAGCGACAAGCTCACCCGCAATGGTGTGGAGTGGGATCGCTACATGACGCGGGCCAACTACGATGTGGTCGTCGTGGTCTACGAAGGGCGGGGCCACGAGCATTTCCAGGATGAGATTCACCGGTTGTTTCAGTGGCTGCAGTTACATCGCCGCAATTTCTTCCCCAAGGAGTTTCTGTGCCACTCGATGCGACCGTGGGACAATTACTTCTGGTGGGCGGAAGTGGAGGACATCCCCAGCGCATCGCTGGTCCTGCCTGCGAACTGGCCGCCAACAGGCACCGTGCAGACGGCGCGGATCGAGGGCCGCGTGACGGAAAAGAACCGCGTCTCGTTGAAGACTGGCGCCGGGCATGCCACGGTCTGGCTCTCGCCGGAGATGGTGGATTTCTCGAAGCGTCTCTCCGTGACCGTCAACGGACGCGAACGCAGTCAGTCGGTCGAACCCAGCACCAAGGTCTTATTGGAGGACGTGCGCACACGCGGCGACCGCCAGCATCCCTTTTGGGCCAAAGTCGATTCCCAGTCCAGCCGCTGATGCGTTTGGCAGGCACATTGGGCGAGCGGCAGGAAATAACTTACCCGTAGGACGGCCCTCCGAGGCCGTCTGGTAAAGCAACCTGCGGGACGCAGTGGACGGCTTCGGAGGGCCGTCTTACGGGAAGACCATCCTACATCGGGTTGGGCAAGTTAGGCCTTGATCGTAACGTTGCGAAATGCAGTCAGTGATAGCGTTGGCGAATGCCCCTGGCTTGCCCGGGGGATAGTTACGCTCGTGGCTACACACGAACGCTCCCCACCCCCACTTCCCTGTTCCCCAGCGGCGGCTTCGCCGCCGCTGGGGAACGGGGAAGCGGGTTAGCGGTGTCTGCCCGTGTAGCAGCGAGCGTGAAGCTCCCCCGGGCAAGCCGGGGGCATCGAAAATCCCCAGTATATCGCTGCTAGCGTTTTGCGACACCTTATGATCAAGGCCCCTTTCTTGGAGCACTCCGTTCCCCAAATGATCCACGGCCCGTAGCTTACCACAACAACCGCCAATTCTCCTATTGACCCTTTTTGCACCCCGCCAACCGGCGCAAAAGCTGACATGCACCCGCAAATACATCAATCCCAAAACTGATCTGGAGCGGGTTGGCGGGTTTCCCTATCCTCCTACAAACTCGGCAGTTGTTTAGTCCATGGAGGGGCTCGTGAAGAAGGCCATTACCTTTCTCTCCGGTATTTTGGTCGCCATCGCCGGATGGATCATTTTGCAGAAGTTCGAGATCCACGGTTGGCAGGATCTTCAACGCTCAAGCCGAGACCGGTTTTCGCGAGGAAGTCCGCTTGAGCCGTCCCCGACGTCGGCGAATCTGCCGCCAAGTCGATCGGCAGGATCGATCCGCGTCGCCACCTTTAACATCCAGGTGTTCGGCGACAGCAAAGCCAAGAAACCCCACGTCATGGACATCCTGGCGAGAATCGTGCGTCAATTCGACGTCGTGGCCATTCAGGAGGTTTGCTCGAAAAGCCAAGACCTGATCCCGAACTTTCTGGATTTGGTCAACGCGGGTGGACGCCACTACGATTATCTGGTCGGACCTCGCTTAGGCCGCAATGACAGCAAGGAACAGTACGTCTTCATCTACGACATGGCCACGGTCGAGGTGGACCGGTCGCAGTTGTACACCGTGGCCGACCCAGATGACTTGCTACATTGGGAACCCCTCGTCGCCTGGTTCCGCGTGCGCGGGCCTCCGCCGGACCAGGCCTTCACCTTCTCGCTGGTGAATGTCCACGTCGAACCGGACGAAGCCCAGCAGGAGTTGGAGGTCCTGGCCGATGTGTATCGAGGGGTACGAAACGATGGACGGCAGGAAGACGACGTGATCATTCTCGGCAACCTGAACGCCGATTTCGAACATCTGGGGCGGTTGGGTCAGATCTCGGGCATGACCAGCGCCATCAGGGGACTGCCGACGAACACACGCGGAACCCACCAGCTCGACAACCTGGTCTTTCACGGCCTCGCTACAGCGGAGTACACCGGCCGTAGTGGCGTATTCGATTTTCTGCGCGAATACAACCTGACCCTGGAAGAGGCTTTGGAAGTGTCGGACCATCTGCCGGTATGGGCCGAATTCAGCGTCTACGAGGGTGGCCAGCCTGGACGTCTAGCGGAGCGACCGGATTCCAAGACGCGCTAGCCGACGCCGCTATACCGCACGCGGTTGGCATGGGCTCGTTTAACCCGGAGCCAACGGCGACGGCGTTTTTGCGTCTGTCGCAAGCGACGTCGCCGTTGGCTCCGGGTTATACGACAACCGGGATTGTGCCATTCTTAACCGCGCGAGGTATAGTTCGGCGATGGGGATGGCTGCTCGCGAACAAGGCCCTGGCTGACGCTTTCCTGCCCGACGCGGAATCATCGTCAGCCTGCAAAGGCTGGCCTACAGAAGTTTCCCCTCGCGGCGGCCCAGTTGCCGCAATTCGTACAACAGGCAGCTCCCCGTCAGCATCGAGGATCCGAAATCCGCGGTGGGCATCGCGGCCCAGACGCCATCCAGCCCCAGGAAATGCGGCAACACCAACACGGCGGGGATCAGCAGCAGCACCTGCCGTGAGAGCAGCAGCAGCAGAGCCACCTGGGGGCGGCCGACTGCCTGGAAGTAGCTGGCCCCGACGACCTGGAACCCGATGATCGGCAGCATCAGCAGGCAGATCCGCATGGCGCGGGTTCCGAGTTCGATCAAAGCCGGATCGTTCGTGAACAGCGAGATCAACTGGGATGGCAGCAGCATCGCCGCGAGGAATCCCGAACATGCGATACCGCTGGCCGCCAGCATCGCCAGTTGGAGCGTCTGCCGCACCCGGTCGAATTTCTGCGCCCCGTAGTTGTAGCCGATGATCGGCTGGGTGCCCTGATTGATCCCAAAAATCGGCATGGCGATCAGCATGGCCACCGCGTAGATCACGCCCATTGCGGAAATCGCCAAATCTCCGCCGTGAATTCGCAATTGATGGTTCATGAGGCTGTTCATGACGCTGGCCGCGAGTTGCATGCAGCACGGCGGCGCCCCGATGCTCAGGATCGCCATGCACACGGGCCGCTGCAATCGCAAGTTCTTGAGGTGGAATCGCAGCAGACTCCGGCCGCTGAGAAAGTATGCCACGACCCAGGCGGCGGACACCGCCTGCGCCAGAACCGTCGCGGTCGCCGCGCCGCGCATGCCCCAGCGAAAGACGAAGATGAACAACGGGGCCAAAATCACATTCAGCCCGACACCGATCAGCAGTGTGAGCATGGCGATCTTCGGATTCCCCTCGCCGCGGATCATCGCATTGAGTCCGAATCCGGCGATTTGGAATACCGCGCCCAGGACCAGGATTTGTGAGTAGTCATGCGCCAGAGGCAGGACCGTCTCGCTGGCGCCGAACAACCGCAACAGCGGATCCAGGAACAGCAGGCTGCTGACGGAGACAACCAGCGACACGCCCGCCATCAACACGGCCGCATTGCCCAGCACCTGCTCCGCCTGGTCCTGCCGTTGTTCTCCCAGTCGCAGCGAGACCAACGCCGTGCCGCCCAGACCGATCAGCATGCCGAAGGCCAGCAGCACCAGCATAAACGGGAACGACACGGTCATGCCGGCCAGTCCCACTGCTCCCAGGGCTTGTCCGACAAAGATGCGGTCCACAATGTAGTAGGCCGCTTGCGCCAGCATGCCCACAATCGCTGGAAGTGAGAACGCGAACAGCAGTTGCGGAATGCCCTTCTCGCCCAGTTGCTTCGACCGATCCATAGTCGTTTTCTACCCGGCAGGTCGGCGCGGCACAAGGCGTGGCACAAGGGCGCAGCCCTGGGAAAGGGGCCGCCCCCGATCACGTGCCCTGAAAGGGCACCACCCGTTCCAGGGTGCGCCCTTTCAGGGCAGGGATTTCGTGGGGGCATCCGATCCCAGGGCTGCGCCCTGGGCTATCGAATTATGCACCTTTGGTGCGGACGGTCGGATATCCGCCAACAACTGCCGCCGACGATTGGAACCAATCACCGGCGTTCGCCGCCAACGGCGGCCAACTCGATAGCCCAGGGCGCAGCCCTGGGAAAGGGGCCGCCCCCGATCACGTGCCCTGACAGGGCACCCCCCGTTCCCGGTTGCGCCCTTTCAGGGCAGGGATTTCGTGGGGGCATCCGATCCCAGGGCTGCGCCCTGGGCTATCGAATTACGCACCTTTGGTGCGGACGGTCGGATATCCGCCCTGCCCCGCCCTGCCCCGACGCTCGCTGCTGGCATTTCGCAACGTTACGATCAAGGCCCAACTCTGACTTTCTGTATCCACTACAGTCTCTCCACTTTCCGCCGTTTTCATCAGTCATGTGGCTGCCCCTATCGGGGCGAAAGACTTGTGTATAACGATGAGGGGCAAGCTGAGGGCATTCGCGGATGCCCGCACTGACTGCATTTCACAACGTGGTCCGTACAGCTTATCCAGCCGCCATCACGCACAAGTGGGTCCCAGTTCTTCCACCATTCCTGGAGGGAAATACGCTGAAGGGGATACTCCTGGCCCGATCTTTCTGCTACTTTCTGGATGCTACCCAGGCACCGCTCGTCCGCGGACGACGTAGGGCACTCAACGGAGTCGCGTCGTGGCGGGGGCTGTCCGCGGGGGCTCGTCAACTAATTCACGTCCTGAAACTAGAGAGGCGATTTCTCACCATGACGCAGCTGCTGTTTTATGATCAGGTGGTCCCCGTATCCTCGCAACGTCACCGCGACTTGAGCATCGAACGGGTGGACTTCGGTTTTGCCGCCAAGGTTAACTCCGTGCCGCTGACGGCCGTCGAGATACCGCTGGCGGCTCGCGAGTACACGATTGTCTTCGCAGGCAAGGACGAGGCCGTCGCGCCGGTGGTGGTGCTGGGCGTCTCGGACTCCCAAAACCTGTATCTCGACGAGAACAAGGCTTGGAAGGCCGACTATATCCCGGCCTTTGTCCGGCGCTATCCGTTCGTCTTCTCGCAGAACGAAGATGCTTCCCAGTTCACGCTGTGCGTCGACGAAACCTGGGCCGGCTGCAATCGCGAGGGGCGCGGCCAACGCTTGTTCGACGACCAGGGAAATCAGACTCCCTACTTGCAGAACATGCTGAAGTTCCTGGGCGATTACCAAACGCAGTTCGTGCGCACGCAGGCCTACTGCAAGAAGCTGAAAGAATTGAATTTGCTGGAGCCGATGCAAGCTCAGATCGTGCTGCCCGGCGGCGAGAAACGCTCCTTGGGCGGATTCCTGGGAGCCAGCCGCGCCCGCATCAAGAATCTGAACCCCGAGAAAGTTGCGGAACTCGTCAAGACCGACGAGTTGGAACTTACCTATCTCCAAATGGCATCGCTGAACAATCTGGGTTCGGTGGTGAACCGCGCGGCGCCGAAGAAGGCTAGTGACCTGCAGGAGTAAAGGACTTGGGCAACCGCCCGATGTTCACAGCAGCAGGGGCTTCCGGCCATCGGCCGGAAGCCCCTTTCTGTTTCTTGGGCAAGCGGACGGACTGGTCGACTATACTGCCTGCGGCCAGCTTGTCCCTTCGTAGAGCGGAATTTATTCCGCTTCACTGAACGGATTGAAATCCGTTTTACGACAAAGCTGCCCGCGGGCAGTATCCATCAGCCGCGACAAAGCCACCTTGGTGGGGCCAAGCC
Source organism: Planctomycetota bacterium (assembly GCA_026692885.1). The sequence goes on from JAPLNJ010000829.1 coordinate 21,105, forward strand.
GCCAACGGCACATGCCAAGGCTGTGTTTCGTTCCGTCCCCATCTGGGCTTGCCCCGAATGGTACGAGGTTAAGGACTGCTGGAGCGATTTCCCGCCACGACGGGGCTTGCCCCGAATGGTACGAGGTTAAGGACGGCAGGAGCGATTTCCCGCCACGGCGGGGCTTGTCCCCGTCGAGCGATGTTTAGTACCAGAAATGCCAACCAACGATGTCTCCACGCCACCACGGAGCTCGCCTCCGTGGGGCGATGTTTCCTGGAAAAGCCTGGGGAAACACCGCTCCACGCGGGCAAGCCGCGTGGTGGCGAAGTATCAGGATTGCTGCGCCAATCTGGTTCTAAACACTCCTCCACGGAGGCAAGCTCCGCGGTGGGAGGACGGTCGATCCATGACTGAAACCCGTACCTCAACGCTTAACCTCGTACCATTCCGGGCAAGCCGCATGGTGGCGAAGTATGAGGATTGCAGCGCCAATCTGGTTTTGAACACTCCTCCACGGAGGCAAGCTCCGCGGTGGGAGGACGGACGATCCATGACTGAAACCCGTACCTCAACGCTTAACCTCGTACCATTCGGGCTTGCCCCGGTGGAGCGAGGTTTCTGGACTACCCCACAGGTCCGCAACCGCCTCACTCTGGGATACAATGCTGCGCAACTCAGGGTTGGCCCGGGCGGAGCACGCGATGTCGATATTTTTGCTTAGACGCGATTGTCAAGGCGGGGTTCCGAAAATGATGATTATTTCTTGGCGAAGCGACTTCTCGGCAGCTTGACAGCCGGTCTTTCGGATCGCTAGCATCTTGGCGAGATTGGCTCGTCAGAGTTGTTGGTTGTCGTCGCAACACATCAGGATGTCGTGCATCGTGCTGGAAGTTGCAGTCGTTTTCCGTGTTGATCATGATTCGTCGTGTTTCGTGCCCGCTGCGGCAGTCACCGCTGGCAGCTCGATGGTTTCCCAAAATTCGTGAAGGAGTTTCACCATGCTTAGCAGTTTCATTGATCGTCTGTTGGGTCGGGATATCACCAAAACGCGGACGCGGAAGAATCGCCGCCAGGAAGGTCGCGCGAATCTGCGGAAGGAGCTTTCACGGCAACTTAACTTGGAACACCTCGAAGATCGCCGATTGCTGACGACGTACATGCAAGGGGGGACGGCTGCAGCAACGGTTCACACCGGCGATTTGTACTACGACAGCAGCATAGGGGGGAATTATTCCGACTACGAGGACTCGACGATCGCGTTTGACGGTGGCGTCGGGACAGGTGGAGCTGGGACGCAGGTACGGGCCGTGTTTAGCTACGTTGAGACTGAGGCTAATCAGGACTACTTGTCTGCCTACAATGGCCCGATTGGGGGGGTAACTTTCATTAGGTCGTGGGACGGGGCCTACGACCAGCCCACGACGGCTCAGTCGACCGGTCAAAGACTGTCGTTTTGGTTCACGTCGGATTATAGTATCACCTACGCGGGTTGGGAGGCGAGCATCTACGTGATCAACCTCGACCCGAATCCGATCATCAACGCTGGCGACGGCGACAATGCTGTCCTGGTTCAGGTCGATCCTTCCCAAACCGACTTGACCAACGTGTTCATCGACGGTGCGCTGGTCGACACCTTCGAGACGGCGAATCTGAATTCGCTGACGATCAACGGTCAAGCCGGAAACGATGTTCTGACGGTCGACTTGAGCAATGGCAATCCGTTGCCAGTCACCTGGATCGATGGCAATCCGTTTCCAGTCAACGGCCTCCGCTTCGACGGTGGCTTGGGCTTCGATGGCATCGTGCTGCAGGGCGGTTCGGTCACGTCGGACACCTATTCCCCCGGTGCCCAACCGGGCGAGGGCCTGATTACTTTGTTCAACAAAGCCGTCGTGGACGGCCCACCAGACGTCACGCGGAGCGTGTCGTTCCAAAACATCGAACCCGTGATCGACACCCTCATCGCACCGACTTTTCGCATCGCCAGCGTACCGGGCATCGCCAGTCTGCTGGATGCGAGCAACGCCATCAATTACACGGCCAGTCAGCTCATCGCTGGTGGCGGCCGGGTGACGGTGGACAACTTCGAACCCATCGAGTTCATCAACAAGACCACCCTGGTGATCGACGCCGGTGCCGGCAGCGATACGATCAACCTGAATAACCCGACCACCCCGACTGCCCTGACCTCGGTCTCCGTCAACGGCGGGGGAGGCAGTGACACGGTCACGGTGAAGGGCCAGGCGATCGCGTTGGACAACGTGGTCTACACGCCGATGGGTGCCGACAGCGGCAAGCTGGTGCTGGTCGACGGGAGCGGCGTCCCCCTCCCACTGACGGCCGTGATCCAACTGGCCGGCGTGGACCGGTTGATCTACGACGGCCAGAACAAGGCCGACACCGTCAAAGTCATCCTGCCCGCAAGGACGAACATGGTGTCGTTCGAGTACGACGCGTTCGCCAGCGTCGGTTTGGTCGAGGTGAAGAACGTCGATGCCACGGGGAATCTGGGGCCGCTGCTGGGAATCCAGTTCCAGAACGTTGCCCTGGCCCTGGACATGACGAGCGGGGACGTGGGCAATGGCGTGACCATCGACGGGGCGACCAATGCCGGCAGCAACACGCTATTCTATCGCGGCCGGGCCGAGGTGGATCAGCTGCAGGTCACCGCGGTGGGCGCGCTGGGACGCCTCAACGACATGTTGAAACTTTCGCCGAACGTGATCACCAGCAGCGTCAAAAATCTGGTGCTGGTGGGCGGCGGCGGGAACGACGTGTTCTACATCGCGGCGGATCATCCCTACAACTCGATTATCGTCACGGGCGGCTCGCCGGTTACGGCGAGCAATCCGGACAGCGGCGGAGACCTGGTGGTGGTGCGTGGGGCGGCGGGTCGGGTCGAGAAGATCACCGTGACGCCCAATCGGTGGATCGACAGCGAGACGTATATCCTCGGGACCGGTCCCGGTGCCACTCCGACGAGCACCATCTCCACCTCCGGCGTGGGTCGAATCTACTACCTGGGCAGCCCGACTCTGGGTAATAATCCTGTTGCGGACGACACTCTGGTGGTCGACCCGGGGCTAGGTACACATACGGTGCGGGTGGACGCTGGCCGATTCACGGGTTCGACGGCTTCCCCCTTGGTGATGCCGGGCCCGTACGACCGCGTGACCAGTGACTCACTGCCACAGGTTCAGGGGCATGGCTTGGACACGTTGCAGATCGCGCCGGTGCGGATCGCGGATGCGGTCACGGGCAGTGTGGCGGCGACGTTCGTCACGGGCGATCTCACGCAAGCGGCCACCAAATACGAGGCGGCCCTGACCGTGAATGATACGCTGATCATTGAGGGTAACGATGGCTCGGCCGACAACTATACGGTGACCGGGGCGAGCGGGACGTCCGCGCTGGCCGTCACGTTTGGCACGATCGCCAACCCCAAGAGCGTGACAGCTACGCTGGCTACTCTGGGCCGGCTGCAGATCAACACGCTGGGCGGCGACGACAAGGTCACCGTGGATGTGGGCGGTACGGATCTGATCACGGTGCCGATCACGTTCGATGGTGGGACAGGCAGCGATCTGCTGACGGTCACGGGCACGCCGAAGGTAGAGGCCGGGACCTTCACAACGAGCGCCACGTACACCCCGGGCCCGCTGGGCAACCAGGGCCGCTTGGTGGAGGTGGGCGTCGGTGCCTCAACGAAGACGATGACGATCGACTTCGCGAATCTGGAGCCGGTCGTGGACCTGATCCTCGGCACATTGACGGTGAACGGCACGAATGCCGACAACGCCATCAATTACACCGCCGGACCCAATAACGGCATTGGAGCGTCCACAGGTTTGGTCTCAGTAGACGGCTTCGAGTCGATTGAGTTCATCAACAAGACGACGTTGACCATCGACGGACTGGCCGGCAACGACACCATCAACCTGAACAATTCGACCACCCCGACGGGTTTGGGAAAGGACGTAGGGAAAGGCGATCCGGTGATCAGCGTCAAGGGTGGTGATCCGACCGGTGGCAGCGATACGGTGGTTGTCAACGGTACGATTGTCCCCGACAAGGTGACGATCACGCCCGCCGCGGCGGATGAGGCGGTGATTACGGGCACGACCTACGGCACGGACCTCGTGCAAGGTGTGTCCCAGATCAACGTCACCACCACCGAGTCGTTGATCTACAACGGCCGAGGTGGCACAGACACGTTGACGATAACCACGCCTGCCGGCCCCAACCTTGTGACCCTGACGCCGGGCGCGACGGTGGATTCGGGCGGCGTTCAAGTGGATTCGCTGGTGCCGATGAGCTTCCTGAATCTGGGCAGCGGCGGCAAGTTGAGCATGGCGGACGCGGCGACAGATCCCGCCGTGCGTGTGGACACGTTGGTCTACAACGGAACGGACGGCAACGACGTGTTTGGCGTGGCCACGTCGGGGAACGTGACCTTGAACAGTCAAGTCGTGGTGACCACTCCGGGCGTCTCCAGTTTGACCCTCAACGGCCTGAACGGCGACGATCAGTTCAACGTGACCGGTTTCACGCCGGCAGTCATAGCGCCCCCAACGCCCGCGGTGACGAATCCCTTCACCTCGATCCATGTGAACGGCGGCGATCCGGATGCCAGCGACGTGTTGAATCTGAATGATGCGGCGGGCGCGGTGGTGGCGAACCTGGAGCCAGCGACGGTCACGGGATACGGAGGCACGGTGTCCTTCACGGGCATCGAACATGTCATCCTGGACGGCATCGATACGACGACTCC
>JAPLNJ010000830.1 GCA_026692885.1 Planctomycetota bacterium
TAGCGGCGACAGCCGCGGAGCGACGCCCTGGGTACGGTATCGAAGCAACCTGGTAGCCCTGAAAGGGCGAAACAAGGCGGTTCCTCTCACGCGCATCGTTCGTCAGACGTCACCAAGGCTTGTTTCGCCCCTTCAGGGCTAGTGTTCTCAATCCTCTCATAACCCAGGGCGGCGCTACGCGGCGAACGCCGCTCCGCTCTGCCCTGGGCTGCTATGTGGCTGCCCCTATCGGGGCGAAAACTTGTGTAACGATGAGAGCCTGCCCGGGGGATGTTTACGTTCGTCGCTACACACACGCCTTACTCCTTCCTCCCCCGTTTCGCCAGCGGCGGCTTCGCCGCCGCTGGCGAAACGGGGGAGGAAGGTTGTGGGGTGGATCGCCTCGTGTAGCTGCGAACGTGAACCTCCACGGGGCAAGCCCGTGGCATCCAATTCACAGAATCACAAAATCTCATTCTTGACACACCAGCCGCAAAAAGCCGTTTGCTGCTAGTGCATCTTCAAGGCTAAAGAGTGGGGTAAGCATCCTGCTTGCCTTTCGATTCATCGCGTCAAACGCAAGCTGGAAGCTTACGCCACCGCATCGGTCACCCCAAGCTTAAGCCTGGACAACGCACTAGTTAACTCGCGGCAGCCACGCACACGTAAATGACCAGCTGGCTGCCGGCGACGGGGTGTTCGACGCTGTCGGTAGCGGGCAGCGGGACCAACGACAGTTGGACGGCCAAAGTCTCATCGCGAATGAACCCGGCATGCTCCTGAATCGCCGCCCGTAACTCCTCGTCCTCGGTGACTAAGCCCAGCTGGAGACGATCCGTGTACTTGCAGTCCAGTTCCTTGCGGCGTTCCTGGATCAGGCGGACCACGTCGCGCGCCAGCCCCTCGCGTACCAGAGCCGGGGTCAGTTCGGTGGACAGGACCACCACGCATTGGTGGCCTTGAGCCGCGGCCCAGCCTGCTTTGGCCTGCAGTCGCACCTGCAGATCTTCGTGGTCCAGTTCCACGGTCTGATCCTGGACCTGGATTGTCACCTTTCCCGCGGTTTTGATCTGCGACAGCAGGTGGGCGCCGTCCGCCTGCAGCAAAGCTTGCTTCACGCGGGGCAACAGGGCTCCCAGACGCGGCCCGAGACGCTTGAAGTTGGGCTGGACTTGGTACGAGATATACCGGTCGGCCTCGCGCGTGTACTCGACCTGCTTGACATTCAGCTCGTCTCGCAGCAGGGCCTCGTGAGTTTCCAGCCAGGCCTGGTGACGGTCGTCGGCCAGAATCACTTCGACCTTGGCCAGCGGCTGGCGTACCTTCAGCTTGGAGTCCATGCGCGCGGCACGTCCCAGCGACGCAATCTCCCGCAATAACCGCATTTGCTCGGACAACGTATCGTCCACAACCGCCGCAGCGCAGGTCGGATAGTCGCACAGGTGCACGCTCTCCGGCGCGCGATCGCCGAACACGCCCGTCAGATTTCGCCAGATCGTCTCGGCCAGGAACGGCGTGAATGGGGCGATCAGCTTGGCCATCGTGAGCAAACACTCATACAGCGTGGCGTAGGCGTCCAGTTTGTCTGCGGACTGGCCATCGGCGCTCCAGAACCGATCGCGACTGCGGCGCACGTACCAATTGCTGAGCGCGTCGACAAACTCGCTCAGCCGCGAACAGGCCCCGAAGTTGTCGTAGGCATCCATCCGTTGCGTGACTTCCGCCACCGTGCGGTTCAGTTCGCTCAACACCCAGCGGTCCAGTTCACCGCGTTGCTGCACCGGCCGGAAACTGGCCGTCCCGGCCAAGTCCGCGGCGTTCAGCTGTCCGATCGATCCACCGGCCCGCTGAGCCGGATCAAAACCATCGATGTTGGCGTAGATGACGAAGAAGCTGTACACATTCCACAGCCGCAACAGAAACTCCGGGATGCTTTCCTTAATGGCCTTTTCGCTGTAGATGATCGAGTTCCACGGGGCCTGGTTGGCGAAGAAATACCAGCGCAACGCATCGGCGCCGTGGACGTCGAAGATCTCCTGCGGACTGCGGTAGTTCCGCAATTGCTTGGACATCTTGCCGATGCGATGCACGATCTTCTCGCCGCAGGCGTCGTGCGCCTCGACCTCGGTCAGAAACCGCTGCTTGCCGTCGGGACTCTCCCACCATTCGGCGAGCATCAGGCCCAGGACGATGCAATTCTGGAATGGATGCGGGAACGGGTGTGGCCGGGCGGACTCGTCACGGGCTTCGTCGTCGCCGGCTTCGTCGTCGCCGAACAGCATGGTACTGATCGCCAGCAGACTGTAGAACCAGCCGCGGGTCTGATCGATAGCCTCGCTGATGAAGTCCGCGGGGAACTGCTCCTCGAAGCGTTCTCGGTTCTGGTGCGGATAGCCCCACTGGGCGAACGGCATCGCGCCGGAGTCGTACCAGCAGTCGATCACTTCGGACACGCGTTGCATCCGCGCTCCGGCGGCGAAGGGCGAAGCGTAGGTGATCGCGTCGATGTAGGGCTTATGCACCCGCAGGTCATCCGGCAGATCCGGCTTGGCGAGCTTGGCCTGTTCCCAGACTTCGAGGCCGGTAATCCCCGGTTTGGCCAGCAATTCGGCGTAGCTGGCGACCGACTCCATCCGGCCGGTTTCCTGGCAGACCCAGATCGGCAGCGGCGTGCCCCAATAACGCTCGCGGGACAACGCCCAATCCACATTCGTTTCCAGGAAATTGCCGAAGCGGCCGTCACGGATGTGGTCCGGCAACCAGTTGATTCTGCTGTTGTTGGCCAGCATCCGGTCCTTGAATTGCGTCGTGCGGATGAACCAGCTCTGGCGGGGGTATTGGATCAAGGGGTCCTCGTCCGCCCGCCAGCAGAACGGATAGTCGTGCAGGTATTGTTCCTGGTGATAGAGCAAGTTTCGCGTCCGCAGTTCGCGACAGATATCTTTGTCGGCGTCTTTGACCCAGCGACCTTGGTAGCCGGGAGTTTCCGCGGTGAACTTCCCGTCCGGGCCGACCGAGCAGATCAAGGGCGGCCCTTCGCCAGGGACGAAGCGTGCCTGTTCGGCCAGGAGCAGATCGTAATCCACCTCGCCGAAAGCCGGGGCTTGATGGACCACGCCGGAACCTGTGTCGAGCGTGACGAAGTTGGCCGCCACGACGCGCCACGCAATCGCTTGGCGGCCGCCTTGTCGCAAGCTGCCGGTGGTGTCGCCCCACGTGCGACTGTAGTAATCGAAGGGCGGCGTGTATTGTCGGCCCACCAGGGCCGCACCTTTGCAGGTGGCTTCGACCCGTAGTTTCCGTTTGACCTTGGCCGCGATCGCATCGACTAGGGCGACCGCGATGATCAGCCGCTCGCCGGACTCCTCGTCCGTCACTTCCGCGTAGTCCAGGTCCGGGTGCACCGCCGCGAACTGGTTGCTGGGCAGCGTCCAAGGCGTGGTGGTCCAGACCAGCAGCGAGGTGTGCTGCGCATCGCGCAGCGGAAACCGCACGAATACGCTAGGATCCGCCACTTCGCGGTAGCCCTGGCCCACCTCACCGCTGCTGAGCGCCGTGCCGCCCTGCGCCCACCACCACACGATCTTGTGGCCGCGGTACAACAGGCCGCGGTCGAACAGACTCTTGAGTGACCACCAGACGCTTTCCACGTAGCTCTGGTGATAGGTCACGTAGGCCTCGTCCAGGTGGATCCAGAAGCCCAATCGCTCGGTCAGCCGCTCCCACTCCTGCATGTACCGCCAGACGCTCTCCTGGCAGCGGTGGATGAACGGCTCGATGCCGTAGGCTTCGATCTCTGCCTTCGAGTGGATCCCCAGTTCTTTGCAGACTTCCACCTCGACGGGCAAACCGTGGGTATCCCAGCCGCCTTTGCGTTCACACCGATAGCCGCGCATCGTGCGGTATCGGGGAAACAGATCCTTGATCGCGCGGGTCAGGCAATGGCCGGGGTGCGGCATTCCGTTCGCGGTGGGCGGCCCCTCGTAGAATACGAACCGCTCGGCGGTGGCGCGTCGTTCCAAGGACTGCTCGTAAATCCGCCGGTCTTTCCAGAAGGCCAGGATTTCAGCTTCGAGTTGGGGAAAATTCGCATTGCTTGGAACTGGGTCAAACATCAGGCATCGTCCTCGACGTCCTCGTCTGTTTCCTCGTCCGCCGCCGCCTTGGCCTTTCCTTGGGCCTTGTCGTCCTCGTTCTCGTCCGCGACGAACGGCAAGATCTCTTCCTCTTCCTCTTCTTCTTCGTCTTCGAAGTCGGCGACGAACTCCACGTTGGTGATTTCTTCTTCGGCTAGCACTTCTTCGCCTAGATCCTCGTCGGTTGCGAGGCCGTATTCGTCTTCGAGTTGTTCTTCGAAATCGTCATCGAATTCATCGTCAAAGTCCTCGAAGTCATCGTTCGCAAACTCGTCGTGGGCGAGTAGATCCGCTTCCAACGGTGGGATTTCGTCCAGCTCGTCGTCGGCATCCAGTTCGCGATCCTCATCGTCGTCGTTGGAGAACCCTGGTTTAGCGCTCATCACGACTTCCTACGGCTAGGGAGATTGGGGCAAAACGAGACTAACTAGCTGACACAGACGGCCTCGGAGGGCCGTCCTACACGTATCACAGGGAGATTGGGGCAAAACGAAACTAACTAGCTGACACAGCGGGTTTTGTCAACACCGCAGGTCAGGTGTGGGGCTCGGGTGTGGGGCTCGGATCAGGTGTGGTAGTCGGCGTTGAAGCGTACGTAGTCCACTGTCAGATCGCTGGTCCAGAAGCGAATCACGGCATCGCCCTGGGCCAATTGCAGCACAAGCTGTGTTTCGTGTTGGTCGCGGATTGAACGCGAAACGGTCGCCGCATCGAATTTGACCGGCGCACCGCGGTCGAAAAGCAGCGTGCCGTTCACCGTCAGGCTGAGACGTTGCGGATCAAACGGAACGCCCGCGTAGCCCGCGGCCGAGACAATGCGGCCCCAATTCGGATCTCCGCCGGCGATGGCCGTCTTGACCAACGCGCTATCGGCTACGGTCTGAGCAATCCGCCGGGCGTCGTCCCGTGTCGCACACCCCCGGACGTCGATCGTGATTAGATGCGTCGCGCCTTCGCCATCCGCGGGGATCTGCCGTGCCAGTTCGATGCACAGCTCCCGGAGCGATTGGGTGAAATGGTCCAACTCGAGACCCGCCAGTGGCTGTGGGCACGCCGCTCCGCTGGCCAGCAGCAGCACCGTGTCGTTCGTGCTGGTATGACCTTCCACGCTGATGCAGTTGAAGCTGTCGGCAACTGCCGCCGTGAGCGAAGCTTGGGCCGTTTCCGGCGTCAGGGCGGCATCCGTCATCACGACGGCCAACAAGGTGGCCATGTTCGGCCCGATCATGCCGGCCCCTTTGGCCATCCCGACGATGGTCGCTGTCCGCCCCGCGACCTGGAGCGTGCGACTGGCGACTTTGTGCGACTTGTCGGTCGTCGTAATCCCCCGCGCGGCGCACAGAAATGCCGCCGAATCGCTCGCCAGCTTCGCCGCGGCCGCTTGGATACCCGCGGCAATCTTATCCAGCGGCAGGAAATGCCCGATGATTCCGGTGGACATGACCAGGGCCTGTTCCGGTTCGGCGCCGCAGGCCACGGCGGCCAGACGCGCCATCTCCAACGCATCTCGCTCGCCGCGTTCACCCGTGCAGGCATTCGCGTTGCCCGAGTTGGTGACGACCACGCGGATGCTGCTCGACGGTGTCCGGCGGCGGTCGACGGCCACCGGCGCGGCGTAAACCAGGTTTTGTGTGTAGACCCCGGCTGCTACCGCCGGTGACGTGGCGACGACCAGACTGAGGTCTTCGCGAGTGGGATCCTGCTTGATCCCGCAATGGACGCCCGCGAAGCGGAAGCCGAGAGGAATTGCGACTGACATGGATGGACGAGCTCCTGGTTCGTGACGGTGGAAACGGTGCGGCTAATCACAGACGACTCACAGCAGGGCAGTGGTTTCCGGAAAGCCGTACATCAGATTGAAATTCTGTACGGCCGCCCCGGAAGCACCCTTGATCAGATTGTCGAGGCAGCTGACCAAGATCACCCGTCCACGCACCAGGCGGACCGTGACGTCGCAGAAATTGCTGTGGGCGACATCTTTCGTGGCAGGCAGGTGCGAGACCACGCGAACGAACGGCTTACCAGCGTAGAACTCGTGCAGGGCCCTCAGCAGATCCTCCTCGTGCAGTGGGCCGACTGGCACGGCGTACGCCGTCGTCAGAATGCCGCGATCCATGGGCACCAAGTGCGGTGTGAAAACAACCTCAATGGGCCGGCTGGCGGCCATGCTGAGAATCTGGTCGATTTCCGGCGTGTGCCGGTGTCGACCGATGTTGTACGCGGAGAAACTCTCGTTGCATTCGGGGAAATGGGTGTTTAGCTTCGGCGTCCGGCCGGCCCCGCTGACCCCGCTCTTGGAATCGACAATGATGTCGTGCGGTTGGATTAGACGCTGCTGGAGCAAAGGCGCCAGCGCCAGAATTGCGGACGTTGGGTAACAGCCGGGATTGGCCACCAAGGGGGCACTGCGGATCCGGTCGGCAAACAATTCCGGCAGGCCGTAGGGCACTTTGCCCAGCTGCTCCGGGTCCACATGTTGATGCTCGTACCACTTGGCATACACGGCCGGATCGTGCAAGCGATAATCGGCGCTGAAATCAATCACGCGGCAACCGGCGGCCACCAGCGGCTTGATCGCATCTGCCGAGGCGGCGTGCGGTAGGCAGCTGAATACGCACTCGCACCGCGCCGTCAAGTCCTGTGGGCCGAGATCTTCAAGGGTCAGATCCAACCGGCCGGTCAGAGACGGGTGCACCGTAGCCACCGCAGGTTGGCCCTGCTGGCGGCTGGTGAGAGCCGTGATTTGGACTGCGGGATGGCGGAGCAGCAGCTTGATCAATTCCAGGGCAGTGTAACCGGTTGCTCCCAGGATGCCGACGCGAATCATAGCCAAGACTCATGGGTTAAGGATGTCGCCAAGTCCACTACGGTCCGACAGTATAGCGTTGCAGTTGGACAGCCGCCAAGCCGCACTGGTTCGCATTTGGGGCTGCGTTAGGAGGCGAGCAACGCGGCCATGAATTCGCATGCCTCGCGCGCGATGCCGGGCGACGAGCTTTCGCGCGGCCCCGCCACATTCAACACGGCGATGACTTGGTCGTCGATCCAACGGCAAACCGGCTGCAGATCCACCGGCTGGTTCAAATCCACGACAAAATAGGGTTTGCCGTGCTTCTCGGCCAACCGCCGCGTCAGTTCCGTGCCTCCGTACAACCTCTGGCGATACAGGATCAGCGTGCCGTCCGAGTCCAGCACGTTCTGTTCGGTGCGGGTCGGGTAATCGGCCGATTTGGTCTGCCGCAGGCGATACCGCCGAGGAATGACGCCATCTTCGGCCAGTCGCCCACGGGGGCACCAGCCGCCGTGCTCAAGGCCCAGAGAAATGGCTGCGTCCAAGGCACCACGATCGACGCCCGTCTGGCCGCCGGAAACGATGCGCCGGATGCGGAAATGGTGTTTCTCGCGCTGCATGCCGTCATGGTAGCAGATCGCCCGGATCGGCGCCACCTCGGACGGTCAAGGCCCCTGCAATAAGTTTAGCGAGGGAGCGGAAAGGTACTCGGCCGGGACCGTCGGCGACGGTGTGGTGAGCGACACGTCCCCCACGTATTCGTGGTAACTGGACGGCGTCCCGGTCTGACGCGGGGACGAGACCACGCGCCCCTCGTCCTGGAGGACCTCCGGCTTCAAAATCGTCGGCTGGTTCAAGATCCGGTCCGAAAGGCGTTCATCAGCGGCCGGTTCTGCCCGGTCCGAAAGAGAGGTAGCCGGAAGCGCCCCTGAACCCAAAAACGACTTGGCCAGCAACACCGCGAACACCAAACCCGTAGTTGCCAGCAGCGTTAAAAGGCGATTACTGCCAGTCGTCATCAAGCGAATTCCATCGTGGGGACTGCTAGCACATTCGACCCGTGCAAGAAGAGATACTCGCATATATCGGCAGATCGGGCCGGATTATTCACTTGTCCGCTGTGCGGCACGCAATCGGGCGCTGCGGCTGCGAGGGTTACCGGCGGCTTCGCGATCCGTCGGACGAAGCGGCTTCTTGGTCAAATTCTGCAGCCGTGGATCCTGGCGGAACGCGTGCTTCACGAGCCGATCTTCCAACGAATGGAAGCTGATGACGATGAAACGGCCACCTGGTTTCAGGCAGTCCGGAATCCGTTGCAAGGCGAGTTCGAGCGATTTCAGTTCCTCGTTCACCGCAATTCGTAACGCTTGGAACGTGCGAGTGGCCGGGTCAATCGAGTGTCCCCGGCTACGCGGAACACAACTGCGGACCAGATCGGCGAGCTGAGCTGAGGTCTGCAGGCGTACCGTCCGGCGCCGCTCGACGATCCGGCGGGCAATCCGGCGGCTAAATCGCTCCTCCCCATACTGGTAAATCAGGTTCGCCAACGGCTCTTCACGCAGCGTCTGGAGCAGTCGCCAGGCGGGTTCGCCCTGCGTGGGGTCGAACCGCAGATCCAGCGGACCGTCCGAATCGAAGCTGAAACCGCGCTCCCCGTCGGCCAATTGGTCGCTGGATAGGCCGAGGTCCAGCACGACTCCGTCGATCGCTCCCAGACGCAATTCGGCCAACACGTCGGGCAGGTGGCAGAAGTTGGCACAAACGGGTTTAACGGGCAGACTCGCGAGATTCTGCTCCGCCGCCGCCACGGCCTGAGGATCGCGGTCGAGGGCCACCACCAGACCTCCCGGCTGAATCCGTTCGGCGAGCCGACGTGTATGGCCGCCGCCACCCAGTGTGCCATCGACCAGCACTTGGCCAGGTTGCGGCAACAGCCAGTCCAGGACCTCGTCCAGCAAGACAGGGATATGAATAGGGGTGGACATATTGTCCCTAAAAATAGCAGAAGACCCAGGGGGCATCCATGCCCCCCTTGGTGGGTCAACGCCGATGATCCCTTCGTCCCCGAAGAAAAACGAACGGACCACCATCCGCGGCCGAGAGGATCCCTCACCCCCGAACCCGCGATCGACCTCGACGCTCGACCGGACCAGGCCTCTCAGCGAGGTTGAACCGGGCGGGCGTTGACGTCGTGCGACTCCGCGAGGCGGTCGTTGCTAGGGACCGTGGCTGCGGGCCTCCCCGAAAATGCGTGGTCGGCGAGTTCGTCGTAATGCGGCTGGGTGCGACTCAGGTAGGCCTCCCAACGCTGCGTGTCCCAAACCTCCAGGTGATCGTGCACACCCAAAAGAATGATCTCTCGGCAGACCGATACCAATTGAGCTGACTCTATCGGCAGCCTCACCCGCCCCAGTTTATCGACTTCGACGCGTTGAACCTGGGCGAAAAATAGACGACTGAAGGCCCTCACTTCTCTGGCGTTCGGCGGACCTTGCTCCAATTTCTCAGCTAGACGCGAGAACGACTGTTCAGGGTAAAGGGCCAAGGTTCCATCGGTACCCGGCGCCAAGTACAGGACCGAATTCTGCGGGAATCCGAACGCGTCCCGGAGACTCTTGGGAATCGCAAACCGAAGTTTTTCGTCAATTGATCGGCGGAAAGTCCCGGTCAGCAGCATTGGTTCCCACCCTCCACCATTTCGCACCATTTTCGCCCAAGCATACCCACAATTCCTTTCTCGTCAACATGAGGTACGCTACGACGGCTGGTTACTTCTATTGGCGACTCTCCGTAGCTTTCGACCAATTGAGAGGTTATGGCCGAGAGCAGCAGGAAAACTTTTTTTTCCCAGACCGATCGATGTCAGTACTTAGGATCGCGTCGACGAAAGGTAGAGACGTTCGTACGCTGCCACCATGGCCGACAGCGAGAAGTGCTGGATGACCCGTTCACGGTTTCGGCGTCCCAACTCGGCGGCCTCCGCGGCGTCTTGTCCAACGCGAACCAGCTTGGCGACAAAGCCATCTCGATCGCCCAAGGCAACGCTTTGAGGTTCGGCCAGCGGTCCCAGCAGTTCGTCGACCCCCTGCGTCCGGACTGCCACAATGGGCAAGGCTGTGGCCATCGCCTCCAGCATGACATTGGGCATCCCTTCCCAGCGGGACGGCAGGACGAGCAGCGCGGAAGCGGCCAGGATTTGCGGCACATCCGGCCTCCAACCTGTGAAGTGCACGCGCGCATCAATGCCTAGCGACACGGCCATTTGTTGAAGTGCTTGACGCTGTGGGCCATCGCCGACAAGTAAGAGATCGTGATGCGGCAGTTGGTCCAACCAGCGCCGGCTGAAAGACAGCAGCCAATCGACGCCTTTTTGTGGGTGGAGTCGCGCCACACAGGCAATGATTTGGCGGTCAGGCTTGATGCCGAGAGCGGAGAGACTCGCGGGGCCTGACGCTGGATACGCGGAGGTTTCGATGCCATTCGAAACAACGACCAGTTTCTCTGCCGGCAGGCCGGCTTGCTGACAGAAATCGGCGACGGAGCGGCTCACGCAGACGATACGTTGGACCCGCCGGCTGATCCAGCGTTCCAACCATTGGCGCCAGCGGGTCGGATCAGCGACGCGAATGCCTGTCACGATGCATATTCCCGGCAGGGTTTGTGCCGCCAGGGTGGCAACCACGTTGGCATGGAACAGAAAAGACTGCACCAGGTGCGGCTGCTGTTGGCCCCACAACATGCGAAGGCGGCGGGTGGCCGAAAACGCCTGCCGGACAGAGGTGACTCCCAAGAATTGGACGGGCACGCCAACTGCATCCAGGCTGCGAACCAGGCCATCCCGATCCGCAGCGGGCCGTGGAGCCAGCGAATAGACAGCAGGTTCAAACCGTGTTCGATCCAACCCGGTGGCCAGGTTGACCAGACATCGTTCTGCTCCGCCCACGTTCAGTTCGGTGATGACCAGCGCCACTCGGATGCGATCGGCCATGGACCAAGTTTCCCCTTTACCAAAGAGAACATTGCCAACGAAAAACGCTGCCTCGTAGAATCGCACAGGCGGTTTCGCCGTACAAGGTGGATTTGTTCTTGGGGGCGCAGGAACAGGTTCGTAGCGGAAGTATCGGTCCGCTTGCCAAGCATGGAATTCTTGGGAGTTGGCGATTGTAGGCCAACTCCCATTACCCTACATTGATGACCTCAAGGCAAAGGATGCCCTGCCATCTTTGCGATTCGCCGTGAAACCATGCCCCGCCGCAACTTGGAGAATCGGCCGTGAATAATCCGCTCGGTGCCATTCCGATACCGGATCTGCCTGAGCAGTCGCACGACGGACTGTTGCGAGAAGTGCGAAGACTGCAGTCCGAGTTGCGGAACATGGAGCAGTTGCTGCGATCGATCATTGAGTCGACACCGGACTGCATCGTCGTCTGGGACCAGGACTACAACTATCTGTACGCGAACAAGTCCGCGATCGAGCATGTGGGGACGACCCCGGAACAGGTCCTCGGCGGTAACATGCGTGACGGACTCGGGCACCTGCCTGAGTTTCTTCAACTCTGGATGACCCGAGTGGATGCTGTCTTCGCCACTGGGGAGTCGCTGCAGGTCCAGGATCGCGTGGTGATTGGTCAGCGGTTCGTGGACTTGGAATCGATTTTGTTGCCCGTTCGGGACGAGCATGGCCAGATGTTCGCGGTGAGCGTCGTCTACCGGGATGTGACAGCCGGCAAGCAGGCCGAGAAGGAAATCCGGGGCAACGAAGCCAAGTTGCAAACGATCAGCGACTCGGCGTTGGACGCCATCGTGATGATCGACGGTCGGGGCCGCGTTGTGCATTGGAACACCGCGGCGGAACGGATGTTCGGTTACGGTGAGGCAGAGATGCTCGGCCGCGATCCGCATGCGGTACTCGTTCCGCCCTGCCATGCGGAACAAGCCCAGTCGGGAATCGAGCAGTTCTTTATGACGGGCGAGGGGACGGCACTGGGCAAAGTCTTGGAATTGCAGGCTTTGCGGAAGAACGGAACTGAGTTCCCGATCGAGATGGCGGTTTCGACGTTCCAGATGGAAGGCCAGCGGTGGGCGTTGGCCATTGTCCGCGACATCAGCGAAAGGAAGCAATCCCAAGCGGTCCAGCAGCGACACGACCTGGAACTGCGGATCGCGGAAGACATCCAGCAGCATCTTCAGCCCGTACAACCTCCGGCGGTTCCGGGTTTCGACATTGCCGGCGCGACCTATCCAGCGGAGTTTACCGCAGGTGACTTCTTTGACTATTTTGACTATCTATGGCTGCTGGACCGATCCCTGTGTCTGGCGATTGGCGACGTAAGCGGCCACGGGCTCGGCCCGGCGTTGTTGGCCGTGTCTACCGAGACGCTTCTGCGGGTGTTGGCTGAAACCCACGTCGATCTCTGCGAGCTGATTACGCGAGCCAATTTCTACCTGGTTCGCCAGACCGACGACGAACGATTTGTGACCCTGCTGTTTGGCCGCTTGGACCCGGTTTCGCACGTCTTCCGCTACGTCAACGCCGGGCACACGCCTGGGTACCTGCTGGACCAGTCCGGCGCCACCAAGGTCGAGTTGAAGAGCACGGCGATGCCGTTGGGGGTCTTGCCGGATGCCACGTACCCCGAAGGGGCTCCCGTGACGCTGACCCCGGGAGATCTGTTGGTGTTGCTGACCGATGGCATCGTCGAAGCCAGGTCGCCTACGGGAGAGCAGTTTGGCAGCCGCCGTGCGCTGGATGTCATCCGCGCCCATAACACGCGGACGGCACGCGAAATCATCGACCGCCTGTATCGGGCGGTGTGCGCGTTCTCGCGGCAGGATCGGTTGGAGGACGATGCCACGGCAATCATCGTCAAGGTCGCACCGGTGGCTTAGGAACGGCCGAGAAATAACTTCAGCATTTGCCTCTCAACCCCTCACCCCAACCCTCTCCCAGGAGTACCTGGGCGAGGGAGCTATTTCTCGGCGGTGGCTTAGTGGCAAGCCTCGACCCGTTCGGTATAATCGCTGCCGTTCTGGAGATCGTTCCGCGCGAACTCTTCTTCAACACCTACTCAGCCGAGGCTGCCATGCATCCACAATCCACCCATCGCCGTCAGTTCCTCCAGCAAGCCATGGGAGCGGCCGCGACCGCCCCGTTCTTCTTGGCGGGCACAATGGCTCGGTCCCAAGAGACTCCGCTTGTAACAGCAGGGACGAAGCCCGTTCGTCTTGGCGGGCCGGTATTCCAGGCTCCCCAAGACCCGGACGAACTGGCAGCCTCGCACCGCCAACTCGGCTACCGTGCTGCCTACTGCCCGGCGGTAGGCTTGAACGATACCGACCGCATCCGAGACGTCGTGCGGGCTTTTGCCAAGCACGACGTGGCGATTGCCGAAGTCGGCCGCTGGTGCAATCTTCTGGACGCCGATTCGGCAAAACGCGCGGCCAACTTGAAAACAGTGTCGGACGGTTTGGCTTTGGCCGAGGCGCTGGGGGCCCGCTGTTGCGTGGACATCGCCGGTTCCTTCAGCCGCGAGGCTTGGCATGGCCCTCATCCGGAAAATCTGTCCGAGAAATATTTCGACGAGACGGTGGAGAATGCCCGCAAGATCATTGATGCCGTCAAGCCGCAACGGGCCAAGTTCTGCTTCGAGATGATGGGCTGGGCGTTGCCCGACAGTCCGGACTCCTACGTCCGACTCATCAAGGCGGTCGACCGCCCGGCCTTCGGGGTCCATTTGGATCCCTGCAATCTGGTGAATTGTCCGGCCCGTTTCTATCAGAATGGGAAACTCATCGACGAATGCTTCGATAAGCTCGCGCCGTGGATCGCCAGTTGCCACGCCAAGGACGTGACCTGGGACGTCGAGATGCAGATCCACTTTCGGGAAGTGACGATCGGCACCGGCTCGTTGGATTTCACGACCTATCTCCGCCGTTTGGCCGCGTTGCCCGGCGACGTGCCTTTGATGATCGAGCACATGGCCAATGCCGCCGAGTACGACAAGTGTCGCCAGCACCTGTTCGAATTGGGCAAACGCAGCGGCGTCGGCTTCGCGTGACGCACGGTCCCTGGGCTGTCCCCGCAAGGTTACGCTAGCTACCCCCTGTTGACACACGGCTAGAGACGTTACACTCGTGCCGTGTCAGCCGGGACTATTCGTGCTAGCGACTCAGTTCGCGACGGCCTACCTGAAGCCTGCCTGACTTGGTGCCACCCCTTCGCGAATAGTCCACAAGGAAATTGTGTCCAATTAATAAAAGAGGGAGTTCGTATGCGCAAAGTAATGTTGACGTCCGTCGTCATGGTTGCTGCCTGGATGATTCTCGGAACAAACCAGAACCTCGTGCAAGGCAGAGAAGGCCAAGCCCCTGCGATGAAGGCTTGGCTCGCCTTCGACGCCCAAGGCCGGGGCATGGTGGAAGTGGTCAGCAAGGAAAAACTCGTCCAGCCTAAAGTTCAGCATCATGTGGGAAAGTGGGTCTCGTTCCACGAACCGTCGCAAAAAATAGAGGGCGAGTATCTTTACCGCGCGAAAAGCTACTACACGTTGTCCGAAAACATGATACTGACGCTTAAGTCACTTTCGACCGACGAGAAAGACGAGTTCACGACCAGCCTGGTCGTACCCAGTTTCGCCGCCGGGGGCAAAGTACCGGTAGCGCTGAGGGTCGGCGAGGCCGAGCAGATCGCCAAAGGCAAAGAAAAAGAGCCAACTGCAGGCGGTGCCGAGACGACGCGTGGGGACATCGGCCTGGGAATCATCAACCGCTTTCGTGCGCTCCGCGGCCTGCCGCCCATCAAGTACGATCCGGAGTTTGCCCGGGTCTCTCGCGTCAACAACGAGATGGGTGGCGTCCACCGCTACAACACCGGTTGGCAGACGTGGGCGAGTCCCGCCGATCCCGAATCGGCCGTTTCCATGTGGATGGGAGCGTACTACAACTCGCACGGCGTGATCATCATGAATCCCAATATCACCAAGGGCGCAACGAATTCGCATCCCGTTTACGGCACGACGTTTACGGGGAACTAGCCCGGCGGTTTGGTAGGGTGGGTCGAGCAAGCCGTAATTCCCGGTGGGCCGCGGTCGCTTTGTCAAACGTGGTTGCGCCGTCGCCCTTTGAATCGCGGCGGGAACGGCTTGCGAAGGCCCACCGTGATGTGCGCTCCTTCGGCCCACCGTACGAATTATCCGGGTTCAGCTTATCCTGGTTCAGCCATCACCGGCTGACCAACTCCAGGGTGTCCCAGAAGAGGTCGGCGTGGTCGCCATTGCGGAGAAAGTGGGCCTCGATCGTCAGCCAACCTGACTGGCCGGCTTGGCCGGTCAGGTCGACTTCGAGCGTTTTCCACGGTTGCGGGTCTGCCGTGGCGGTGACTTCTTTGGAGAAGACATCCTGTTCACCGAGCCGAACTTGTAGTTTCCACTCCTGTCCAGGTTCGTTGCCCACGCTCAGTCGGAGCTTGGTCTGGCCTTCCTGGGGAATGCTGATTCTGCGAGTCAGAATTATCGGCAGACCCGAGCGACAGCGGGTGCCCGGCACATCTCGCCGGCCCCACCGTTCGGTCTCCACGGCTTGCGGTCCGACTGGTTCGCCACAAACCAGACGCCAGGGGCCGAGCTTCTGCACCATGGCAGCCACCAATCGCTGCGGCAGATGTCCCGTCCAGGGATCGATTGACCCCAAGTCCGGTTCGGGCTTCTGAGCCGGACCTTGGGGCACTAACTCGATCAACTCGCGCGTCGTCTGATCGTGGCCGCGCCCAAGAAACGTCCACAGGCGGCCCTGCGCAACAACCAACGGGCCAAGACGCGGGTCCGGATCTCCAGGGATGTTCAGTCGCGTCACGGCCCGAGCCAGCCCGGTGTTGGGGTCCAGCCACGCCAGTTGCGGTTGGAAGCCTGGCTTACCATCTTCCAGGGCCACTCGCCGTGAGTACAAGATGCCATCATCAGCGGTCAGCAAGGCAGTCAACAACTCGGCGGCCGGATGCGTCCAGAGTTTCTTGCCGGTTTCGCCATCCAACGCCAGCAGGCCGTCGTCCAGTTGAACGATGACGCGTCCGGCGGCCAGGCCGACGATTCCTCGGCTGGTCGGCAGGACCACGCTCCAGATCGAACGCCCCGTGTCGGTGGCCAGACGCTGGACCGATCGCAGGCCGGGTTGAGTCACGTACAGGGCATTGCCCGCCGCGAGCGGACGATTGAAATCCTGCGTGACCCACTGCAACTCTTCGTTCGGTGGCAGCAAGGTATGCCGCCGCAGCCACCGCAGAGTCCCGTCCACGTCGCAGCAAAACGTAAGACCGGCCACGGCAACCGCCAGACCGTCGTCCAACGGCGTCACTTCGCAGTAGCGTCTGCGCGCCCAGACTTCATTCAGACGCAGGAGGTCGTGTTGCCGAATCACCCGGCCCGATTCGGCATCCAGGATGGCCAGTCGCAGTTGGTTCTCGTCTGGTTCGAGCTGCGACAAAGTCAGGGCGACCAGTTGGCCTTGGATCCATAAGGGATCGGAGACGAAATGCCGGTTGGCGACGGGTTCCGAAGTCCACCGGGTTTCACCGGTGCGTTTGTCCAGACAGACCAACTGGGCCGTGGGCTGGTACAGCAGGCGGACGAAGACGCACTGGGGCGTAATCAGCGGCCGCATGCGAACCAAGCCCCAGTCCTGGGCGCGGAGCACGCCATCTTGCGCCAGCTGTCCCTGCCACTTGCGTTGTCCGCTCGTCAAGTCGTAGGCGGCAACCTGGAAGCGATTGCTGACGTACAGTGTGTTGCCTTCGACCGCAGTCGCCAGTTGGCGGCCGACCCAGTCGACGTTGAAACGCCGCGCGTTGGGGACAAGTTCTGTGGCCGGATCGCGTCCCACAGCTCCATCTAGCTGGCCCCGCGGCACGATGTTGAACCCCGTCGGCTGGGGCGCGGTAGGCAGGCTGGTGTCAAACGCACGGGCCGTGGTGGGTTCGGCCGAATTCTGTTTCAACATTTCCGCCAGCAGCGACTCAAAAGCCTCGGCTCTCACGCCCACGCCGCCCAATTTGACATCCATGCTCGTGGGCCGGCCGACCTGCCGGCCGACCATCGCGGCGGCGAGCCGAACTCGGGGAGCCAGATCCCGCTTGGACGCCGCGCTCGCCGAACGGGCTGCTTGACGGTATTGGGCCACGGCGGCCAGGAACCAGCCGCTGGACAAGGCGCGGTCGCCCAGCCAACGATGGGCCTCGGCGGCCGCTTCCGAACCGGCGTACTGGATGGTCGCCAGCTGAACGACTGCCGCGTTGCTGTCCCGCGCAGCCTGTTGGACACGCAGCAGCGCGGCGGGGCCGAATCGCTCGCGGATGCGGGCCGCCAGTTCCGGACGGGTGTCCAGTGCCAGCCGCAAGGCCGTCGGCAACGACACCAGCAGCTGTCGGTCATCCAGGCTGGGTGTCAACCCGGACGTGAGGCCGGGTTCGACGGCGGCGATGAACCGTGCCGCCTCGTCCAACGAGCCGCCGTCCAGCGCCGAGCGCAGTTCGGTCAGCACATTGTAGGTCTCACGGCTGACGTCGGGAGTCCACGGATGCCGCCAGTCTTCGTGCAGTCCGGCGACGGCGCCGCGAGTTTCGCGGCGCCACTGATTGCGAACGGCGATGGCTTCTGCCCAGGGCAGCAGGCCCAGGCCCTCCTGCGATCGGAAGAACCTCAGTTGGCGGCAGAAATCATGTAGCTCAGCCCAACGTTGTTGCTCGGCCAATTGCATCAGTTCCAGGCGGACCGTGTCCTCGCGGAACAAGCGAACCTGGTGCGCAGTGGCCAGCGGCACGGACATTGCCGCCTGGCGGATCCACGAGAAGGGCCGTTCGCCTTGTTGTTCGAAGGCTCTCAAGCCCAGCTGGTGATAGCGTTGGAGGAGGGTCTCGGCACAGGTCACGTCGTCCCGCGTATCCAGCAGCAGGGCCAGTTCCTTCAGCAGGGCTCGCTGTTGCTCCACCGGCCAGCCACGCTGCACGGTATCCTCCCACAGCATGCCGACCAAGGAATTCGCCAACTCCCGCGCGCAGCCCGCGCCCAGGGTGCGCACGGCACACGCCCGCCGCCACTCGTCCAGGTCCACGTCCGCGGGCAGTGATTCCGTAGCTCTGGCGACCCACAGGCCGATGTGCGCAGCGTCGATTAACGATTTCGCGCGCTCAAGCAGCAGACGCGGGGCCAGTGAGGTGAGGAGCGGCAATTCACGCACCGTCACCCGTCGCAACCTGATTCGGCAGCCGTCCAGCTTGGGCACATGCTGCACGCCGAACGAGGTCACATTGCCAGAGCGACTGCCCCATGGAGCCTCGGGAATCGCCCAGTGCACGCCGTCCGGGCTGATCCACCAGCGTACGGCTCCACAACCGAAGATGAGCCGAATCCACTGGTGTTCAGCGGCGAAAGCGACCGTGTGGTCGGCGACGGGCGGGAAATCGTGCTCGTACGTGGTGTCGTCGTCCCGTACCGTAAGGCAGGTTCGTCCGCTGCGGCGGTCCCGCACGAAGCGGATGGCTTCGGTGGGCAGGCCCTCTCCCCGTCCCAGGAACACACCCGTTCCGGGCGTGGCTTGGTCGACTTCGACGATCACCTCGTACACTCCGCCCGACTTCGGCAGCAGCGTAATCACCGAGCCGCTGCGTTCCGCCTTGTCGGCACTCAACTGCACGGTCCCGTCCGGAGCCATGGTAAACTGCGCACCCGGACCCAACTTCGGCGTCCACTCCAGCTCCCCAGGACGAGCAGAGTCTAGCACGCTGGCGGTCTCAACAGGGCCTTGGTCGGGAGACTGGCCCCCACGATCGTCGTTTGGCGGCGGTTGGCTGCGTACGGCGGCAATTCCGCAAACAGCCGCCTTGCCCTCCAGGTACACGGCCTCCGGCACCTGCTCGCAGGGTGCTCGCAGCAGCACGATGTCGCCGCGGCTGAGCAGTAGTTCCTGCGCATGCCAACGCACTTCGAAGGTGCCGCCGCGTCGCAGCTCCGTGCGACGCGCCCGGCCCTCGTCGGTCGCGGTCAAGACGTAGGATTCGGGCTGAGGCGCGCCAGGCTTACGCGTGGTGATGTAGGCGGCCCAGCCGTCCTGTTCTTCCTCGTGGTACGCCAACGTGACGCCCTGGACGCCGTGAAATAGGTGCAGACGCAGGTGACTGAAGCGTTGCAGCGACAGACGCCACGCCACCTCGGGCCGCCACGGCATCTGCAGCTTTGCCAAGCCCTCCAACTCCGCGCAGTGGCCGGCCTCGATCTGCGCCGGACGCACGTCGAATCGTTGCCCAGGCACCGGGGCGAACCACTTCTTCAGATCGTCGGGCTGCGTCAGTGCCCGGGGATCGAAGTCACCGAAGCAAACACTCGCGAAAGTCGGCAATTCGTCGGCCACTTCCCACGATTGTTGCCAAGGCGGTGGGTCTTGCCCCAGGGCCTGGGGCATCAGGCAGCCGAAAACGAGCACGCTGAGCGAAACCCGCCTCAGCCAGTGTCCGGACCTGCCGCCGCGTGCTTGGAGAACCGCGATCTGCCGGTCGAAGTCTGTCGGTACCATCGTATGGGCATCCATTTCTTAACGCGTCCTGCGGCCGCAACGAAAGTAGCATGGCTCTCCAGAGCCGTGTGCGACACTTTCGTGGCGAGTCACTATCGCTATGTGGCCTAGTGCGTCTTCAAGGCTAAAAAGTGGGGTAAGCATCCTGCTTGCCTTTCGAATCATCGCGTGAAACGCAAGCTGGAAGCTTACGCCACCGCATCGGTCACCCCACGATTAAGCCTTGACGACGCACTAGGACTGCGACTGGGCATTTTAGCCGTTGGCCAGAGTAAGGCAATCATGCGTCCGCTCCCGGCGGACGCCACGCTTGCCTCGCCGGGCGAGACCGGTTGCATCCTCGGGTGAGACCGGTATCTTGGAGGATTGTGAGCCGTGACAAAACGGCCATGATCGTAGCGCTGCAAAATGTAGTCAGTTTGCAACCTTACGATCGAGGCCCATCTGCGAATGCCCCCGGCTTGCCCCTCGTCGTTATACACAAGTTTT
>JAPLNJ010000831.1 GCA_026692885.1 Planctomycetota bacterium
GCGGAGCCTGGGAACGAGGAAATAAAATTTCTTCGGCAGGTGGGACACCCCCCTGCACCCCCCAGCTCAGTGCGGGCTTGCACTGGCTTGTCACGGCGGCTCCGCTCCGCTCGCCGTGCCGCCCGTGCCGCCCGCACCTCGCTAGGCTCAAGAAAACGGACGGATATCCTCCTTGACGCTGACGGCAAGCACCAGCCGGAAACCGAGGTCGTTGTCGCGATAGCCCGGCCCCCAGTCGAGGCGGTTCGCACAGCGGCAGCCGCGGGCGCTGAAAGCCCAGCTGCCGCCGCGGAAGACGCGGTACGCGCCTTCAGCCAGCCACGCACTACCGTCAGTCGGAGCGTCATCGAAGTTGCCATGCCATACATCCTCGCACCATTCCCAGACGTTGCCCAGCATGTCGTACAGGCCCCAGGCGTTCGGCCGCTTCCGACGCACTGGGTGGGTTCCGGCATGCGTATGCTCGTACTGTTTCTGTGGCCAACTGGAACTGTCATATCCGCCGTCGTAGTCGACACCGCTGTTGCCCCCGTACCAAGCAATGGTATCCAGTTCCGGGCCGTTGTTCTCGCCCGCGATAGTCAGCGGCCCCGTAAACAAGGCGCTCGTCGTTCCGGCTCGACAAGCGTACTCCCACTCGGCTTCGGTGGGAAGCCGGAACGCGCACGCAGGATCCTGGTCGGTCACCTTGCTGGCCAGCGTCTGACAGAACGTCCGGCAATCATCCCAACTGACCTGTTCGACCGGGGCCTGGTCGCCGGCGTTGCGGAAATTCGACGGTCGCTGGCCGGTCACGGCGGCATACTGCCCCTGCGTGACCGGGGTTTCGCCGAGCCAGAACCCCTGGCCGACGGTCACCCGGTGTTGCGGCCCTTCGGTAGCCCACCGTCCCGGCTCGTCCTCGGGCGAACCCATCACGAATTCGCCCGGCGGGATCCAGCGCAACGAGAACGTGACGCCATCGACCGCGAAATCCGCGAACAACCCGCACCGGTCCCAGCCGAAGCGGGTGACCCAGGGGGGCGGCGTCACCAGCTCCAGTTCCAGTTCGCCCCGGTCGGAGCGGAGGGCGAGCTGTCGGGCCACGGAAAGCGGGACGCGGAGTGCCGCGGGGCCGGGCTGCGGAAGCAGGTTCAGCAGTTCGCCGCCGCCGTCCTCGCGGACCAACGCCAGATCAAACCGAGGCGCTACGGCGGGCAGCAACGCCACCGGCGAGCGACTGGACGGCTGGGCAGCGCCGCGCGCGAGCGCCAGTTCCGAACCGGCGCGGCCGACTTGCCAGACCGCGGGGCCGCTCCCGTGGGCCAACAACCGCTCCTGCGTCCGGGCGACTTCGTCGCGGTCGATCTCGTCCGGGACCGAGCAGCTTTCCTCGCCGCGCCAAGTCCGAGCCAGGGCCCAGGCCACGGCGCTTTCCGGCGTGCGCTGCGCCGCCGGGCTGCAGCGGGTGAAGTCCGCCTGCTGCCATTCAAATAGGCGCAGGATTCGGGCGCGGCGGGGATTGTCCAGTGCGATCTCGAACATGGTCTTGTTGATGCGCCGCAGGATCCGGCGCGCCTGGTCGATGTCCGCGGCGGGCAACGGCGTGCCGCATTCTTCGAGGTTCAGCGTCTCGCGGGCAAAGAAGGTGACCGACCAGTGCCGGTGGACCTCGCGGATCAATTGGGCGACGGCCAGCTTCAGGTCGCCGTCCAGGCGAGTGAAGGCGGCCCTGCGGCGCAACGCGGCGGCCGGACGCAGGGCCATCGCGTCCGGTGTGAAGGCCGCTTCCTGGTGATGCCAGGCGTCGAACTCGGTACCGATATCCGCCTGCTGCGCCGCCCGCAGCAGGCGCGCGCCGCGGAGCAAGGCCGGCTCGATGCGGATCGCCGGTGCCAGCAGGTCGAGCAGCATTTCGGCCCGGGCCGGTTCGTCTTCGGGCGGCGCGAGCGGAGGCCGGCAGGGCCGGGTCGAGCGCGGCCGCAATCGCCGGCTGCGGTCCCAACAGACGCAATTCCAGTCCCGGCCCAGCTCGCGGTCCCAGCGCGC
The DNA here is from genome assembly GCA_026692885.1 of Planctomycetota bacterium. The sequence continues at coordinate 2,029 of JAPLNJ010000831.1, forward strand.
GGTGGGGCACGGCATCAGGGCCGTGGCGCGGATTCCGCGGCGAGTCAAGTCGGCTCCGAACTGCCGCCACGGCTGGCGCAGATCGGCCTGGCGCGGAAGGCAGCCCAGATCACTCAGGACCAGCACGGGCGCGCCCGCCGGGGCCTGCAGCGGACGCCGCCGGCCGGTCCAGAAGCAGCGGGCCTTGCCGCTGGTGAGCGACTGATCGTCCAGCCGGTCGCAGCGCAGTCCGGCCCGGCCGCGCTGCCGCTGAAGACGGTCGACCAAGCCGGCGAAGTCGGCGCGAAACGGAGTCAGTTCCCGGCGATCGTCGAGCACGAGCCAGGCCTCGGGCGCCCAGGCCAGCACCAGCCGGCGCGGAACGTCACGCACAGGCTGCAATCGCGCGAGCTGCCGGACCAGGCAGCGGACGTCCACGCGGCGGCCGGGCCGGCGACAGCCCAGCACGTGCTGCAGGAACGGCCACAGACGCGACCACGGGACCAGTGGCGGCGGGGCAGGCATGGTTCGGGCGGCACTCAACTCGGATTGAGCGATGCCGTCCTCTGTCAGCCAATCGGCCTCGTCGGCAGAGTCCGGCGTGGGGCTGGCGCACGAGGCGAAGCGCAGCGGCATCAGGAATTCGCAACGGGCCCTGCCGGGCGCGGGCGCCGGCGTGGGCCCCGCGACCGGGGCCGTGACTTCGCTGGCTGGCGGCAGGACGCGGCTCTCGGCGGTGGCCACGGCGGGCGCGAGGGACGTGTCCGGCGCGGCGGTGTAGCCACACAACGCGGCCACCGCCTGCTCGGCTGCGGGACACCGGAACAGGCACCGCAGCAGGTCACCACGGCTGATCGTGTGGCGGTGTTTCACCAGCCCAACTCCTGCGAGTTCTTGTCCAAGGCGAAACGCTCGATCTTGGCCAGGGCGGCCAGTTGCGAGGCGGCGTCGCCCGGCGGACAGAGTTTCGTCAGCGCGCGGAGCAGATCGATGTACTCGGCGGCGCCCGGCCTGGCCAAGCCGCGGCCGGTCAGGGCGCCGCGGTCCTTGAGCAGTTGTTCGGCCGCCCGCTGGTAGACGGCCGGATCGGCGATCTGGCCGCCGAAATGGTCGCGACCGCGGGACAGGAGGAAGCCTTGTTCTCCGCCGGGGTGTTGGTCCATCCGCATCGGATGCACCAGGCAGCGGCGCACGAAGGCGGCGGGCAACTCGCGTTCCTCGTTCGTGGTCACGACGACCAGCGGCGGCACCGCGTCCTCGCCCAGGGCCACGGCGTCGCCCGTGTACGGCACGTCGAAGCCCAGGTTGCCGAGGGCCTCCAGCAGGCCGTTGGGGACGTCGGTATCCGCCTTGTCGATCTCATCGATCAAGACCACGCAGCCGTCGCCGAGGCTCCAGCCCGCGGGCGCGGACGGCTCCTGGCGGAGTTCGCGGCCAGCCTGTTCCGCAGCGGACGAGCGCGGACGGTAACGCTCCGCCTGCTTGCGCGCGGAGCCCCACGCGAAGGCCCACCAGAGGATGCCGGGGCGCACGAAGTGGGCTTCCAGCAGCTGTTCGCGCCAGTCCTGTGGGGCCCCGGTCTGGCCGATGATTTGGGCTTGGGCCAAGCGGGCGACGGCATCGTACTCGTACAGCAGGTCGCTGCATTCGCACCGCGCGTCGATCACCTTGTAGACGAACGGAAGTCCGAGGACCTGGGCGGCCGCCCGCGCCAGTTGGCTCTTGCCGATCCCCGGTTCGCCGCGGACCAGCAGCGGTCGCCCCGCGGCCAGGGCCGCTCGCAGCGCCCAGAGGTCCGTCGCGGCGAACCGATGGCGCGTCGCCGGCCAGGATTTAACGGGCGCCAAGTCGACCACTTGCTGGTCCCCGACCTCGTCCAGACGAGCAAAACAGCGGGCCAGTTTGGCATCGGCAACAGCGTTCATAGGCGGTCTGCTCCTGGGGTTGGGGCACCGTCTCTGCGCCGCAATTCCGCCAAGATTTCCTGGAGGACAGTCGACACCCCGACGGCGTTGGGAATGACATCGTCTAAGCTCGGCTTCTTGCGGAGGACCAGTAGACTCCGCCAGTCGCGTTTGGCGGCGTCGTCCATCTCGTCCAGGACTTTCATTGCCGCCTCGTCTTCATGAAGAATGGTCAGGGCGGGTTTCTTCATGTCCCACAGGGCCCCGAGCCGCTGGCGCAACTGGTTCATGGCGTCGGGGTGGTTTGGGTGGACGTCCAAATCAAGGGACGCGATCAGCCGCTTCTTCAATTCGAACAGAATACTGTCACTGTCATTACCGGCGTACGGCACGTCGTGCTGGGACAGGCGAACGAGGCGTTTGGGCGAAGCGTCCAGGCCCTGCAGGCTCGCCACCCACTGCATCGGAATGTCGAGCGCCGAGGCGGCGATCATCGCTGCCGTTGCGGGCTTGGCCTTGTCGGCGATATCGACCCGTCGGCTGTCCAGGTTTTGACGCAGGGCCTGGATGCGATCGGGAGGCACCCCCAACGCCGAAAACGCTTCCACGAGGGTGACCAACTGTGTGCTGTAGTCCTGCGTGTTCGCGCTCTGCATCCAATTCACGAATCGAATGAGCACCGCGTACAGGCCATCGGCGAAGATGATGTCGACGATATCGGTCGCGGCGGCTCGAACGGTCGGGTCGTCTGATTTCAATGCCTTTGTAAGGTTTTCGCGCAGCACAGGATTGGCTTTCAGCACTCCCGTGATTGTGTCGACCACGCGACGGAACAGGGCCTTCGCGTCGCCCGGTGGCCGTAACGGTCTCGGCGTCCCGGCGCGTCGAAGGCGGACCGGAAAGACGCGGGTGCGTCGGTCGTCCGGCAGGTTGACACCATCGTGGTCGGGAACCAGCCGCCAGGCTGTGCCTTGCAGCACGCGTTGCCGGGGCATGAATTGGAGTTGCCCGCGGCCGTCGTCGGCCACTCGCAACTCACCTGCGACGTAGCCGTGGGAGCGGTTCAGCTTGCCGTTGCGGGCCTTCTCCAAGCCGAACAGAGAGCGGCCCAGCCAGCGCACGGGGGCCTCCTGGGCACCGCCCGCCAACTCTTGCAGAACTTGGGTCTGGTGATTGTGGCCGCACAGGTGGAGGCAGAAACTTTCGAGCACTTCGCTGTTCAGGTGGCCGCAGCTTTCCTTGTTCAGCCAGTCGGGCGGATGATGGGTCATCAGGAAGCAGGCGTCGTGCGACTCGGCCCACTTCACGCCGTCGTCGCCGCAGGCCGCATGGAACTGACGCGGGTCGACGGTCAGCTGGCCCTGGTAACCTTTGCCACCTTTCTTCTCGGTCAGTTGCAGGAATGCCGAATTCAAGCCGACGATGCCCAAACGGAGGCCGCCCTTGGTGACCGTGCAGGAAAAATCACCGGGGAGCAACCCGGGTTGGATGCCGTCTGGCTTGCGTGGTGTGCCCTGCCACCAAGTCTCGTAGCCAGCAAAGGCGTCCTTGATTACCTGGCGATACTTGCCGCTCGGCTCGGCCCAAAATCCGTCGCGGACCTTGGAATCGACCGCCCATCTCTGCAGCATTCTCACGGCCGGGTCTTCGGCGTCGCGCCATTGCAGGTCGTGGTTGCCCGGCACCGCCAGCAGCTGGGGCTCGCAGCCCAGGTCCTGGAACCAACCCCAGATTTCGCCAAAGATCTGTTCGAGCTTGGCGTACTCGGTTCCTGTCTGGACCAGGTCGCCGGTGAACAGCACCAAGTCCCAGGGACCGGCCGTCTCGCGGATCTTCTGGAGATCGTCACGGAAGTTGCCCCGCATCCGCGGCCAGAGCCAGTCTTGATCGCTCATCCCGACGTGCAGGTCGGTCAGGTGCAGCCAGCGAATCGTACTGTCCATCCGTTTGCCCTCCGGGTGATTCGAGACGGCGCTGTCGGTGACGCGCCGTGTCGCCAGACTAACACCACGCAGGGCCTCCGGCAAGGATACCCGATACCGCCGGGGGAGGAAGGGGCAAGTTGGGCCGCCTGGTGTAGCGAGAAACGTGAGCCTCCACGGGGCGAGCCCGTGGCATCCAACTCGCAGAACCGGAACCTTCGGCCAGCGATCAACGGCTGGTTTGTTGGAATGAGGAAGTTATTTCGTGAGCGTTGCTACCAGAAAGAACTGGTGCATCCAGGTGGTCCGGAGCTGCCTGGCGGCCCTGGCCGCTTGGAGACTCCTGACCACCGACTCGCCGGCCTTGTGATCCGTGGGGTCATCGCAAGAAAATACAGGAGGGTGGCAATGGCCATCGTTGACCGCGATTGGCGGTGACGGGTAGAATTACCGCCACTGTGTCTGGCACCGCGAAACCCGCACTTATCGACGCATGGCAAACTTCATGAATTTGGACCCTCTGCAGCTCTGCATCGCCCTAGGTCCGTTGGCGGTCTATCTGTTGTTGCTCGGCGCGTTGAATCTCGCCGCGAGGCCGTTTTGCACGACCGGGGCAAGGGACGCGGCGGCGTTGGGACTCGCCCTGAGTGGCCTCGCGGTGATCGGACCGATGGAACTGTTCTGGCCGGAGGCGGCGGCCATGCATATTGGCGGTTACGTCTGGCTGCTGCTGTTGGCCTTTTACGCGATGTGCATGGTGCTCGTCGTCCTGCTCACCCGGCCGCGTCTGGTGATCTACAACATCACGTCGGATCAACTGCGCCCCATTTTGGCCAATTTGGTGAGCGAACTCGATAGCACCGCACGTTGGGCCGGCGAGAGTTTGGCCCTTCCGCAGCTGGGGGTGCAGTTTTATCTGGAGCCGTTCAGCTCGATGCGGAATCTGCAACTCGTGGCAGCCGGGCCCCGCCAGAGCTTTCCGGGCTGGCGGCGACTGGAGGTGCGTCTGCGTGCGGCGCTGCGTCAAACCAAGACCTCACCGAATCCCTACGGTGTCAGTCTGATCTTCTTTGGTCTGATGATGGTCGGGATGGTCGCCTTTGCGGCCGTCCACGACAGTCAGGCCATCGCGGATTCGTTCCGCGAGATGTTACGACAGTAAATCTACGATTCGATCTCCGCCAGCACCTCGTCGGAGATGTAGAAGTTCGCAGAAACGTTCTGCACATCGTCGTGATCGTCCAGTGCGTCGATAAATTTCAGCACCTTCTGGGCGTCTTCCGCGTTCAGTTCCACAGTGTTCTGGGCAATCCGGGTGAGAGCTTTGGTCTCTGCGGTGAAGCCCGCCGCGGCCAGGGCCTCGCCGACCAGCGAGTACTTGTCCGGATCGCAGAGGACTTCGACCTTGTCCCCTTCGCGGCTGACATCCTCGGCGCCGGCTTCCAGGGCGACTTCCATGAGTTTCTCCTCGTCGACCTGGTCAGCGACAAACACAAACAACCCTTTGCGATCGAACATCCAGCCCACACAGTTGGTGGCGCCCAGTTTGCCGCCGTGCAGTTCGAACAATTTCCGCATCTCGGGTGCGGTGCGGTTGCGGTTGTCCGTCACAATCTCGCACAGCACCGCCACGCTGGCGGGCCCGTAGCCTTCATAGAGAATTTCCTCGATATTGCCGCCTTCGAGTTCGCCCGTACCTTTCTTGATGGCCCGTTCGATGTTGTCTTTGGGCATGCTGACCGCCTTGGCATCCAGGATGGCCGTACGCAGGCGGATGTTCATGTCCGGATCGCCGCCCCCCATTTTTGCCGCGACGATGATCGCTTTGGAGAGCTTGCTCCAAAGCACGCCGCGTTTGTTGTCGACCAGCGTCTTCTTGTGCTTGACATTCGCCGCATGAGAATGACCAGACATATCTTACTTCTCTTGGTTTTTGATCTTGTTCCGAGTTTCTTCCCGTTTGGTGTCGTCGCCGTCTGGCGTGAAGGCGTCGACCGATTTGCGCCAGGCTTCCAGCGCCTTGTTCCGGTTGCCATTGCGGAGATAGGCGTCTCCGAGATGATCCAGGATCGTCCCGTCGGCGTGCTGGCCGGCAGCAGCCCGTTCCAGATGCCGGACAGCCTCTTCGCAACGTCCCAACTGGTAATACACCCAGCCCAGGCTGTCAAGATAGGCTACGTTGTCCGGTTCGCCGTCGACGGCCCGTTGGATCATGGCCAGCGACCGCTTGAGTCGTCGGCCTTGCTCGCTCCAGAGGTAGGCCAGGTCGTTCGACGCTCCGCTGTCCTCCGGAAACTCGTCCAGGACCTGCTCCAACCATTCCTCGCCCTCGGAACGCCGGCCCGCTTGCACGCAGATCTGGGACAGGATCAGCCGCGCTTCCCGCAGTTCGTCGCGGACATCCGCGTTTTCGTGGTTGTCGTCAAAGGCCGAGATCAGGGCGCGATACAGGGGCTCGGCCTCCGCATAGCGTTTGGCACGGTACAGCACCCAGCCCGGCAACGCCTGCAAGCGGGGCGACGTCGGATGCAGAGCGGCGGTCTTGTCTGCCACGCGCAAAGCCTCCTCCGTCTGGCCTGCGAACGACAAGGCTCGCACTAAGTAGAAATCATAGACCCCCGCGCTGTCTTCCGCGACTTGGTCATCGATCGCCTGCTGAAACACGGCCGCCGCCGTCTCGTAGCGTTTCGCCAATACGAGATCCAGGCCCCAACTCAACCTGAGGCGGTCGCGTTGAGACGGTTGGGTCAGCGGCAACGCGTTGGTGAACCAGGCCTCCGCCGTCTCGAACTGCTGGCTGTGAAAGGCCAGCCACGCCGCGACCAACGGTACACCTTTTCCCTGACTCTCTGCGGCGCCGGCTAATTGTCGCCGGGCCACAGGCAGCAAGTCTGCCAGACGCTGCTGAGCGTCTGGCAAGGTTTTTTGGAAGGCTTCCAACGGCTGGAACGAGCCGGTCTGAGCGACGGCAGCGCCCAAGGTCCTGAGCAGTTCCTCGTACCGCTCCTGCCGCAGATAGACACCAGCCAGACCGGCATAGCCTGCGGCGGTCGGTTGGATGTCGAGAAGTCTGTTCCAGAGCAACTCGGCATCCGCCCACCGGCCATCCTGCCCGTGCCGTTCGGCCAGGAAGAACAGCAGCGCGGTGTTGCTGCCATCGGCAGCCAGCAGTTTCTCCAAGGCGGCCCGTGACTTCTGCTGTGCCTCCGCCTCGTCTTTCGACTGGGACTTGTGCAGGTCGGCGAGCAATTCGTACGGTGCCGTGTCCTCGGCGGCGGACTTGGCCTGAAAATAGACGTCCAACAGCTGCAGCGCCACCTCGGTCCGGCCTTCCTTGGCAGCTACGCGGGCCAATTGATGTGACAGCCAGGCCTCGTTCGGTTTGACTTCGTTCGCCTTACCGAACATCGCGACGGCTTCGGCATAACGGCCCGCTTGGAAGAAGCCCTCTGCCAGCATTTGATAGGTGCGTTCCGGTTCGCCCAGGATGGCGTCGTGAATCGTCTTGTTGCCGGAGAGCAGCTGAGGATCCCGCAACGCCTCCCGCACCCGGGCAAAGAACTCGGCGGCTTTGGCGAAGTTCTCAGTCAGAAAGTAGATACGCCCGATTTCCACTTCCAGCAGAACGGTGGCCGCGTCGGGCGGTTTACCGTCGGCGGGTGCTTGCTTCTGCCAGGCTTTCTCGTACAGACGCAGGGCCCGCTGCCACTGGCGTTGGAGACTCAGTTGCAGGGCCAGCGGCCTCAGCAACAGCGGGTCCAATTCCGTGCATTCTGCGGCGATCACGGCATACCGGGCCGCTTCGTCGCGACGGTGGAGATGGTGTGCCAGGAAGACGATTTCCGGCAGGATGGAGACGGCTTCCGAATCGTATCGCCAAGCACGCTGGAAACGGCGTAGAGCCGCCACGTCCATCCACGGTGCAAGAATCAATCGCTCCCGCCAGCGCGGGTGTGAGCCCCAGCAGCAGTGCAATGCCCAGGCACCGTAGTGTCGTTGCGTCAGACACGGCAGAATTCGTCAGCGAGGCTTCTTGCGAGACAATTGTTTCGTCGGCGATCTCTTTTCGTCGGCAGGATCCTTGGACGCATCGTGGCCCGGTTTCCGTTCGGGTTTTTCCCGTTCTTCGGCTGGTTCTTCCGCCGCTTCCGGAGTCCTGGGGGCTTTTTTCTTCTTGGCGGCATCCGCCGCCTCGGCCGGTGGTCCCTTCGGCGATGGCGGGGATACGGCCGTTCGAGCTGGGGGCACCGAGGGAGGGCCTGCCCCAGACGCGGGGCCGTCCGCCTGGAGGCTGCGTTGCGGGAGCCGATCCTTGGCCTCCGGTTCGATTTCGACCAGAATCGTCCGCACCTTGCTGCCCCACGGCGAGGCGAAGAAATCCGCGCCTAGTTGGTGCAACAGCGAAGCGAACTCCACGCCCTTGGCTTTGGAAATCGCTCGCTCCAGGCCTGGCACACGGTGCTTCTTGGCGTCCGCTTCGCTGATCATGCCGATGACTTCCAAGGCGTCGAGAGTCCCCAGGGACGTCGGAATCGAATGGCCCCCCAGACCGTTCTGCGAGACGTACGCGACCACAAAGGACGTCATGCCGTTGAACTTTTCTAGTTGCTCGATCGCCTTCCCCAGGTTCTGTTTCTGCAGCGCCTCGATGTCGAATGCATAGTGCGTTTCGAACACACTCTGCAGGCATTTCTTCAGCCGCATGGCAGCGGCCGCGGGGTCCACCAAGGACGACATGGTCTCCGCCAATTCGGCCACCGTGGTCACGCGGATTTCGTTCCAGTCGAAGAAGGCCTGCTGCACCTTCGCAAAGGCCTCGTCGGCGGCCTCGTGCGTGGCATTTTCCAGGCAGCAAGCGTACAGCAGATGCTCCAGCAACGTACGATCTGCCGGCGGCTTCACCGGCTTGTAGTATTTTTTCAGGACTTTGTACGTCTTGCTGATTAGTGCGGCGCGATTCGATGCGGACATGCCATCAGTTCTCAGTTTCCAGGGCGTTCTCAGTTTCCAGGGCGTTGTCTGTGGGTTCTGCTGGGCTAGTTTCGATCTTCTCTGGCGGCAGCAATTCGCTGAGCAGGCGGCTGACCTCGATCGAGCGTTTGACGCCCAGGTCCAGCTGGAACGTAATCCGGGGAGTGTAACGCGTATCGATGCGTTTGGCGACCTTCTGTTGCAGGAAGCCGGCCGCATTCTGCAATCCGTGCAGCCCCAGCTTCTGCTTGGGTTCGTCGCCCATGATGGAGACGTGCACCTTCGCGTAGCGCATGTCGTCCGACACCTCGACGTAGGTCACCGTGACATCCTGAATCCGCGGGTCGCGCAATTCGGTCAAGATGGCCATGCTGACCACTTCCCGAATGGCTTCGGCGGCTTTGAGCGTTCGACGAGAAGGCATAATTATAAAGTCCTGGCGACCTCTTCAATCCGGTAGGCTTCCAGAATGTCGTCCTGTTTGATGTCGTTGAATCCGGCCAACTTGATCCCACACTCCATGCCGCGCGGCACCTCCCGAACGTCATCCTTATCGCGCCGCAGCGATTCCATGTCGTAGTCGCCGATGATCCGGCCATCGCGGCTGACGCGAATCCGACAACCCCGGTTGATGGTCCCCTTGACCACATAACACCCTGCGACGGCGCCCACGCGACTGATCGCGAAGACCCGCTTGACGACCGCGTGTCCCAATTCGACGACCCGCTCTTCGGGCTTGAGCTTGCCCTCCAACAAGGCTTTGATGTCGTCCGTCACCTTGTAGATGATGTCGTAGCGGCGAATCTCGACCTGTTTATCATCGGACAGCGCGCGCGCGGCTTCGTCCGGAACCACGTTGAAACCGATGATCACCGCATCGGAAGCGTGGGCCAGCGTGACATCACCCGCCGTGATGGCTCCCACCGACTTGTGCAAGATGTGGACGCGGACCTCGGGATGCTCCAGTTTCTCCAGTTCCTTTTCGATCGCTTCGATCGAACCGCGCACGTCGGTCCGGAGGATGAGGTTCAACGTGACGACATCTTTCCCCTCCAGCAACTTGCCGGTGGACAGCCGGCGCTGGAATTCCTCGAACGAGACCTTCTTGGTGAGTCCCGACAACGACTTCTGCCGGTTGACCGTTTCCCGCCTGGCCGCGATTTCCCGCGCCTGGATGATATCCGCCAACACGAAGAACTTGTCGCCAGCCTGCGGCGCCTGATCGAAGCCCGTGACGTTCGCTGGCGTGGAGGGACCGGCCTCCTGCATGCGTTGGCGAGGCTTCAAGGTATCGTGCATGGACTTGACCCGGCCGTACGCCGTGCCGCAAAGCACAATGTCGCCGACGCGCAAGGTGCCATTTTTCACGATCAGTTTGGCGATCACGCCCCGTCCGGATTGCTGTTCTGCTTCCAAGCAGACGCCTTGAGCCGGGCGATTGGGATTGGCCCTGTAGTCGTTCAATTCGGCCGTGAGCAGGATATTTTCCAACAGGACATCGATGCCATCGCCCTTCGTGGCACTGGTTTTCACCACTTCCACATCCCCACCCCACTCGCTGGGCAACAGTCCGGCGCCCGTCAACTGCTGCATTGCCCGGTTGGCGTCGGCGGCGGGGAGGTCAATTTTGTTCAGGGCCACGATAATTGGCACGTTCGCGGCTTTGGCGTGGCTGATGGCTTCCTCGGTTTGGGGCATCACACCATCGTCCGCCGCGATCACCAACACGGCAATGTCCGTCACGTTTGCACCGCGGGCGCGCATTTCGGTAAAAGCTTCGTGCCCTGGCGTGTCCACGAACGCAATCTTACGGCCGTCCTTTTCAATCTGATAGGCGCGGATGTGCTGGGTAATGCCGCCAGCCTCTCCCGACACCACATTGATACCGATGATGCGGTCTAAGAGGGACGTCTTGCCGTGGTCCACATGGCCCAGGAACGTGACGATGGGAGGCCGCGGTTGCAAGTCTTCGGGCGACTCGGGCTGTTGCACAATTTGGTCGATGACCGAGTCTTCCAGCGTGGCGAACTGCTTGAACTCCACGTCGACACCCAACTCGGATACCAACAGGTGGGCCATTTCGTCATCGATTTGGGCATTGATGTTCAGCGTGGCCCTTCCCAGGTCCAGCAGTTTCTTCAGCACCTGGGCCGCACTCACACCGCTGGCCTCGGAAAACGTGCGAACCGTGCAGGGCAATTCCAAAGCCACTTTTTCCCTGCGCGGCGCCGCCGTATTGACCGTACCGCGCCGACGGAATAGCGTTTTGGGCCTCCGCGCGACCGTCGGGGCCTCTTTGGGATCCTCCAGATCCGCATCCTTCACTTCCCTGACTTTCACCCGCGACTTGCGGGTTTTCTGCCGGTCCGCTCGAGCGCTGGCCATGCCCGCCAGTCCACGTTCGGCACCCTCCTCGTCGGTCTCCGACTTGCCTTTTCGTTGACCGGCACCCTTGCCGCTCAGCGGCGCCTCGACCGTGTGAGGTTTCGCGTCCTTGGGCGGTTCCGGCTTCTTCACGACCGGTTCCGGTTTCTTCTCCAAGCTCTTGGTGAGATGCTCCAGCGGTGGACGCTGGCCCGCGCGGTGGCCGGCAATCGCGTCCTTGGGCAGACGAATCTCCGGCCGCTGAGCCTTCGGCTCCTCGCGGCGGACGGTGGGAGCAGGTTGCTGCACCTGGGGCATTTCAGCGAGCTTGATGACCGGCTCGCGTTTCTTCTTAAGCAGACCTTTGAGGGCGTCGGATTCCTCTTTCTTTTCCTTCGGTTTTTCGCCGGGCCGGGCGCGTGAGACGTCCAGCACCTTGCTCTTGCCTCCCGCTCCAGGCGCGATGTAATCGCCCCTGGTGTACGGCGCCGGCTCGCTGGGAAGCTCGCTGGGAAGGGGCACATCGCTCGTCGCGGTGGGCTCCGGTTCGTCGGGAAGGGGTGCATCGCTCGTCGCGATGGGCACCGGCTCGCTGGGACGCTGGGGCGGGTGACTGACCGACGAGCGAATCACGGGCGGGCGACCCACAGACGGGCGACCCATGGCGGGCCCCCGCACGGGGCCGGCTTCGGCGGCGGACTCGACCTTCTTCTTCTCACCCCCGGAGAGAAACGCTCGAACCTTTGTTACTTCTTCGTCGGTAAGGCTGGCCAGCGCAGAACCCTTGCCGGAGACTCCCGCCTTACGGCAGATCTCCACCAAGTCCTTGCTGTCGACATTGATTTCTTTGGCTAACGCGTAAATCCGCACGGGCACGTTGGGCCCTCCCTCAACCGCCACGCAACCGCTCTGCGTCCGGGTGGCGTGGTTTCTCATCGAATGGAAAATTACCTCATATCCGCAGTCTCCTGTACTGGCTACGCGGAATCCCTGTTACCTACATTTGGAACTGCCGCCCGAACCCTGGCTGTTTGGGCCAAGGCTGTCGGGCCACAGTCCTCACGTTCCGGTCGCCTGCGGCGGTGTCTCAATCGGTGTCTCAATCGGTGTCTCAATCGGTGTCTCAATCGGTGTCTCAATCGGTGTCTCAATCGGTGTCTCAATCGGTAGCGAGTCGCCTTCGACGGGCGCCACTTCCGCCACAGTCGCGAGTTCCTCGACCTGATCCTGCTCTTTATCCTGCTGCTTCTGTCGCCGTCGTTCGTCGGCTGCCGCCCGTTCCGCCTCCGCCGCTTTCTGCTCCGCCTGCGCGACAATGTGCTCGACCTGCAGTTCGGTCAGATTGCCCATTTCCTGCAAGGCTTCCGGTTCGATAACGGACAGGTCGTCGTAGGACAGATAGCCCTGTTCGACCAGGTGGGCCGCCAGTTCTCCCGTCACGCCCTCCAGGGCACTGAAGCCGGCTACCGCACGATCGATCTGCTGGTCCAACTCCTCGGCGGTCATAATCTCGATGTCCCAACCCACCAGCTTGCTCGCCAATCGCACGTTCTGGCCGCGGCGGCCGATAGCCAGGGACAACTGGTCCTCGCGCACCAAGACGATGGCCCGCCCCAGCATATCACACAGCAGCACCTGATCCACTTCAGCCGGCTGGAGCGCATTGGGAATCAGCACCTGCGAATCATCACTCCACCGCACAATATCGATGCGTTCACCCGCCAGTTCGTCGACGATGTTCTTGATTCGGTTGCCGCGCACACCGACGCAGGCCCCCACACAATCCACCCGTTGGTCGCTGCTGCTGACCGCGACTTTGGTGCGATATCCCGGCTCGCGCGCCATGGCGTTGATCGTGATCACGCCGTCGGCGATCTCCGGGATCTCCTGCTCAAACAGCCGTCGCACGAGGATCGGTCGGGTGCGACTGAGGATCACCTTGACCCGATTGCCCTGCGGCTTGACTTCATAGATCACGGCCTGCAGGCGTTCGTTCACATGATGCGATTCGCCGGGGATCTGCTCGCTACGGGGCAGGATCGCCTCGACGGCACCCAGCGAGACCACGATCGCTCCACCATCGCTACGCTGAACGACTCCGTTGACCATATCGTCAATCTGGCCGCTGAACTCCTCGACCAGCGAATCCCGTTCGGCTTCGCGAATCTTCTGGATGATCACTTGCTTAGCGGTCTGCGCTCCGATGCGGCCAATCGTGTCCTCGTCCAGCGGCTGACCGTTCAACGTCGCCGTCAGGATCGCCGTTCCACGGTCGACCTGGACGACGATTTCGGCGTCCTCGCCATATTGCCGCCGAACCGCGGTCACCAACGCGGCTTCAATCGCCTGAAAGACGATCTCCGCATCGATGTTTTTTTCGCGGTGGAGCGAATCCACAATTCGCAGCAACTCGTTCGGATTCATGCTCTTATTTGCTTTCCTAAGGACGCGGTGCCTACCTTGCACCTCGCTGGCCGCGCAGGTCTCCAACCGCGTAGTCAGGTTCGAAATCCTTCCAAGCACGCAACTTAGTGCGAGGCAAAGTGCAGTAAGAATACAGGTCCCCCAGAGAGCTGTCAAGCTGGAGGGCAGTCTATGTGCCAGAAGTGTGGTCACCAACCGCGCGATTGGGGCTGATCCAGGTATCCAACGCGGCCCACGGCTGTCTTGCGAGCACCGCGCAACCGCAGACGTTATTGAGTCCTAGGTTGCCAATGGAAAACGAGAGAACGTGGATTGGAAGGGCGACGCTCCCGCGGAGCCGTGGGCCGTCCCTGACGGCCCGTTCCAGCTCGGCGGGGTGCCCACTGGGCCCCTCGCCCTCCCATGCCATTGGCAACCTAGGACTCAATAAAGTGCATGCGGAGCTAAAGCCTCGCCTTGCGCCGCGCGCCGCCGTCACGAGAAATGCCGAACAATGATGGCGCTGGCCTGTCCCTGCGGAGTCACGTTCACGTTCAGAAAGCTGTTCCCGGCAGGCACGTCGCGCGACCGCACCGCCGCCACGGGGCAAGCCGGATCGGGCGTTTCGTAGTTGAGAATCGGAAACAGCACCCCGGATCGCAGCGACAGGACACTGGCGATCAATTCGGCCACGCCGGCGCCCGCACCGAGATTCCCCTGATAACTCTTGAGTGCCGTCACGGGCACCGGCCGTGCACGGCCGCCGAAAATAGCTTGAATGGCAGACGCTTCCGCTTGATCGCCCTGGCGCGTGGACAGGCCATGCGCGTGCACATGCCCAATTTCATCCGGGGATAGCTGGGCCTTGTGCAGCGTCTGACGCATCACATTCTGCAACGCCTGACTGATGTTCGCCGTCCCTTGGCGGTCCAGAACAGCCGACGAGCCGAAGCCGACAATCTCGCCCCAAATCGTGGCCCCTCGCCGTAACGCCTGCTCCAGTTCTTCGACGACGATCGCAGCTGCGCCCTCGCCAAGCACCATGCCGTGCCGATGTAAATCGAACGGCCGGCTCAGCTGTTCGGGCGACTCCGGACCAAACGCCAACTCCTCCTGCAACGCCACATGAACGGTACGCAAAGGATGCAGCCGGGTCCCGGTGGCCCCGGCCAGAATCGTATCCGCTTGACCGCGAACGATCGTGCAATAGGCTTCGGACACGGCCAGATTCCCCGTGGCTTCCCGCAAGGTGATCGAGTTGCTGGGACCACGCAGATCGTTGTAAATCGCGATGTGGCTGGCCGGCATGTTCGGCAGATACTTCAGGAGCCACAAGGGGGTCACTTTAGGCAGGCCGTCTTGGGCCCAGCGGTCGAACTCAAAATGCTTGTCTGCGTCCAGACAACTCCGCACGCCGTCGGTGAATTCATGCGGGTCGGTCAGGATGTAGTCCGAGCCGAACACGACTCCCGTCCGGTCGGAATCGTAGGTCCCGGGTTTCAGTCCGGCATCTTGGAACGCCCGTTGGGCCGCGGCTACCCCCATCTGGATCTCGCGGCACATCACCTTCAGGCCTTTGCGGATGTTCTTCTTCTGATCGGGTTCCAAGACGCCGAAATCGTCGACCTTCCCGTGGAACTCGCGTGCCTCGGCACCGTGCGAGATGGGCAAGTGGTCGGTCGGCAGGCATTGCAGAGGTCCGACGCCGCTCCGCCCGGCCGACAGCGCGTCCCAGAGCAACTCCTTGGTATTTCCCAAGGGGCTGATCAATCCCATTCCGGTAATGACAACACGTCGTGCAGGCGAGGATGACATAATCGCTTTGTGCGGCTTACTTCCAGTCAGGGAACCAAGAGTCGTTTGTACGCCCGTTCATTTCAGTTGCTTGATGCGGATGTCCTTGAACTGCACGACCATCGGCGGTCCGGCATGCAGCTGCAACGCGATGATCCCCTCCATGCGGCGTTTGGCGACCTGGTTGTCCGTCACATCGACGGTGGTGAATCCGTTGAGCTGTTGGAGCAGTTGATTGCCTTTGGCGGAGATCACCCACTCGTTCCATTCGCCTTTCTTGATCGAAGCCAACAGTTCCTTCTCGTCGCACGTCGGCCCTGCGTTTTCCGTTTTCCCGTCTTCCTTGACGATGGTCTTGACGCAGCGGCGGGCGAGGATTCCGCGGCCCCCTTCTTCGTACAGAATACCGGTATAACTGTGGCCCAGGTCCATGTCGGCCTGGTAGCCGTTGACGACCGAGTTGCCGCGGTCGACGCTGCGGTACTGCACGCCGGAGTTGCCGAACGCCTCGTCTCCGAACCGCCACTTGAGACGCAGTTCAAAATCCGCCGGCTGGCCGCCGCGCCAGATCAAAAAAGTATTACCTTTCGTCGGCTGCTCCTTGGTGGTCCGACCCGTGAGCAGGCCGTCCTGAACCGACCAGAATTCCGTTTTGCCTTCCCAGCCTTGCAGAGTTTTGCCGTCGAAGATGCATTCGAACCCCGCCTCGGCGTCCGCCGCCAACAGCGCCGGTCCGTTGCCGAAGGCTACGATTGCCAACCCAGCCATCGCCCAGAGTCCCCAGTGCTTGCTCATGTTCAGCCTTTCTCTTGAAGTTGATTCAGTGACAAAAACTGCGCAGATTACCCCGTAGCATACCCTAAGAACTCACTGGGTCGAAAGGGGAGAGGCCAAAGAGAGGCCAAGTGCAGAAAGGCGGCCTTGATCGTAAGGTTGCGCACTGCTGTCCGTGCTGGCCACGGTCCGGGTGGCTGGCGGCTGAGCCTAAGCGAAGCCCCAGTCCACTGTTGCTGGGGCTTCGCCTAGGCTCAGCCA
>JAPLNJ010000832.1 GCA_026692885.1 Planctomycetota bacterium
CAGGCAGCCGACGAGTCGGGAGAACTCGGTGAGGCGCCGCGGTGTTAGGAGTCGGCGGGACTGCTCTCACCGACTTACGTCGGGAGCTTCTCGGACGGGACCAGCTAGCAGCTCCTGTAGGCCGGAACTTCGGTCGCTTCCGGCGCGGGGCATCTGCACCAAGCGGGTTCTTCCTGCGAGCGTCGGTTGCGCCGTTCCGGCATAGCCTTGCGCGACCTCGTTCCGGCCTACGCGAATAATCCGGGTTGACGGATCAACGCACGCGATTAGTCGTGTCACGTCGAGCAAGAACAGCAAGACCGTCGTCGTCTGCTTCAACCGCCTGCTTCGGTACGGTATGGACAATCTTCGCCAGCGTGAATCGCTCGTCCTTGACAAGTCCGACGCCGGGGGCGAACAGCTTTTCAATGGCCCCTTTTCCATCCGCTTCCTTGGCCCGAATGCGGAGGCAATTTGTGAATGTCCCAGCCGGGGTTACGACCTCCCCGTCCGTGTCGATCACTGCGTAGACCCGCCTGGCATGACCGCGGACCAGCCTATCGCCCGTCTCCGGCGTAGCGGGCATTGCCCGAGTAAAACTCGCACCGTGGAGCCCCGCACGCCAACCACGACAGCTCAGCGGTGTACCATTGTCGTAGTATCGGACGTGAATTCCAAAGCAGTAGAGATCGTTCGTAGTCTTGTCGATGGCGTAGTACTTCCATACGACCTTTGTTCGCTGGCCGTCTTCTTCCTCCTGCTCCTGCACCAGCCGTGTCTCGACACCATCCACCAGCTTGGTTTTTCGCCGCACGGTCATGGTGCGGGTCGTCGAACCATTTGTGTAACGCAGACGATAGCCCGGTTCCAGGTTGAAGTAGGCGTTCTTGCCGACCGTTGCAAGGTTCAGCCTGTTGACTTTGGGCAGAGCGGCGGAGTCCGCTGACTTCTCGTCCGGCTCGACCGACACATACCCCTCGGCGGCCACGTAGCACGCCACGGCGACTCCGCAGGTCAATCCCACGGCGATGACACCAGGGACCAGCGCGCGCCATTTCGCCGCCAGCCGATTTCTGCGGATCGAGCCAAAGATACCCCAAGAGTTTGGGGTCCGATCATTATTGCTAGGCACTGCTTTCCCTCCTTTGCCGAAAGGCCGCCTGGGAAACGCAACCTCACTAGGAAACGTATCGCGGGAGGGCGAGTCTATCGCCGGATCGCCATCGGTCAATAGCAGTCATTGCCAGCAGCAGGCAGGCCAAGCCAAGTCAACCCGCACAAATCCGTTGCATGGATTGGCGTTGCTTCATGGCGGCTCATTCGAGCGAACCTGGCACTATTCGCTGGACGAGTCCGGATTGTCGAGGACGCCCAATCCGCAGAACGCCAGGGAGAACGGCGCAGTTTGGGATAAATAGAAAGCGAATAGCCAATGCTCCGCTTGTCCGGCCAAAAGGGTTTCAATTGTATCGATTTTCTCCATTCCACCGATAACTCCAGAAAGACCCGTTGCGTATCGTTTGCTCATTCCTAGACCCGTGTGGTATTCGCCAATGTCTATTCTGGTTTTCCGCATGCGGTTGCGTGAGCCCCAGCACCGACTCCTTGTTCTGGGCTGGACGGCCGGATTGCTCCTCGCTTTGAGCGGCTGCACGAGTGTCCGCGATTACGTCAATAACGGCTTCAAAGTCGGGCCGAACTACGCCCCCCCACTGGCCGAGGTGGCAGAGCATTGGATCGATTCGGCCGACATTCGCACTCACGAAGGGGAAGACTTGAGCCGCTGGTGGACGGTCTTTAAGGATCCCACTCTCGACCGTCTGATCACGAGTGCCTATCGCCAGAATCTGACCCTTCGCGAGGCCGGCTTCCGGGTGCTCGAAGCGCGGGCCCAACGTGGGATCGCCGTCGGGGAAGTCTTTCCGCAGCAGCAAAACGCCACCGGGAGCTTTCAGCGCAAGGCGGTCACCACGAATACGTCGGGGTTCTCCCCTCAGCAGCAGTTCTACGATCAGTGGAACTCGGGTTTCAATCTCGCTTGGGAGCTGGATTTTTGGGGCCGTTTCCGCCGCGCAGTGACGGCGGCGGACGCGCAGTTGAACGCGTCGGTCGAGGGATATGATGATGTGCTGGTCACGCTCCTAGGCGACGTCGCGACCAATTACGTCCAGATTCGCACGCTCCAGGCGAGGATCCGACTGCTGAAGGACAATGTGGAACTTCAGCGCTGGGTCGTGGACCTGCTCAAACAACGCTTGGGAGGAGGGTTCCGAGCGACCAAGTTGGACGTGGACCAGGGGATCAGTACCCTCGAACAAACCGAAGCTCAGATTCCCGAACTGGAGATCGGTCTGCAGCAGGCGACCAATCGGTTGTGCGTCTTGATGGGCACGCCGCCGACCGATTTGCAGAACTTGCTCGGCGAGGATCACATCCCCAGCGCTGCGCCGGGGGTCGTGATTGGCATTCCTGCCGACTTGCTCTCCCGGCGTCCGGACGTGCGGCGTGCCCGGTATCTCGCCGCAGCCCAGGCCGAGGTGATCGGTATTGCCCAGGCCGAGCTCTATCCGGCCTTGTCGATCACCGGCACCCTCGGATGGCAGGCCAACAACTTCGGCGATCTGTTCCAGGCCAAGTCGCTCAACAGCAATGTCGGTCCAGCGTTCCAATGGAACCTGCTGAACTACGGACGGATCGTGAACAACGTCCGCTTCCAGGAAGCCAAATTCCAGGAGTTGGTGTTGGCCTACCAGCAGACTGTGCTCGCGGCCGACCAGGAAGTGGAAGACGGGCTGGTGACTTTCTTGCGGGCCCAGCGGCGGGAGAAACATCTCGCCACCAGTGCCAATGCCGCTACCGACGCGGTCAAGACGATCTTCCTCCAGTACCAAGCTGGCAGAGCCGACGCCGACTTCAATCGCTACGCCCTGATCGAGCAGAACCGGGTCCAGCAGCAAGACCTACTGGCCCAGTCGCGCGGCGAGATTGCGCTGGGGCTAATACAGGTTTACCGGGCGCTGGGGGGCGGGTGGGAGCTCCGTCTGGCACCTGAGTCCGAGGGGCCTTCACCGCCTGCCGCGCCGCCGCAACTGCCGCCGACTCCCGATGAAATCTCGTTGCCGCCAAGGGTCCCACAACCCCCGGCGAAGCCCGAACTCCTTCCGCAGCCGCCCCCAGCTGACGCAGAGCGGGCCAAGGACAATTGAGTCCTAGGTGCCAATGGAAAACGAGAGAACGTGGATTGGGAGGGCGACGCTCCCGCGGAGCCGTGCCGTCCCTGACGGCCCGTTCCAGCTCGGCGGGGTGCCCGCTGGGCCCCTCGCCCCCCCCATGCCATTGGCAACCTAGGACTCAATAGGAATCCCGGCGGATGGAGGCGGGGACCGGTGGGGCATGGCCGCCTAACAGCGGCGCCAGGAACGTTCCCAGCACCGTCTTTCAGCTCTCTTCGGACCGGCCGAACAACAATTTCGGCATTTGCTGTTCGGTGCCTCACCCCAACCCTGGGCCGCGAAAAATTGTATCCCAGAGAGTCCTTGCCATGGTGAGATCTGGTCCGGCTCTTGTTCCAGCTTGGCATGTCGGGTCCCCATCCGGGCTCGCCCCAGTGGAATTGGGTTTCGTACACTACGTCGGCAGACGCCAGCCGTACTGTCTTCCGCCGCCTCCCGTCCGCCGCCTCCGGCGGCGGACGGGAGGCGGCGGAAGAAGTGAGGCGGTTACGGACCCGTGGCGTAGTCCAGAAACCTCGCTCCACCGGGGCAAGCCCGGATGGGGGCGGAACGAAAACAGGACCATCCGTTTGACGCCCGACTCCCCAATTTTGCGC
>JAPLNJ010000833.1 GCA_026692885.1 Planctomycetota bacterium
AGAAAGCCAAACGCAAGAAAAATAAATCTGACGCCGAACAACCCCCACCGGTGGAGTCAAAGTAAGTGGCATTAGGCTAGCGCCTTGCCGCTCACAAGCCGCGGCTAGGTTTGTCCCTTCGTAGAGCGGAATTTCCGCGTTTCCCCCGGCGGCTCCGATTAGCCGGAACAGGCAAACTCCTATCAGTTCAGTCCGGTATGATAACGATCGTCTTGGTTTGAACTTTCTTATTGTCATCGCCCGCATATAGGACGGCTGTCGATGAGCCGGAAAAGAGAATTCCTACCCCTTTTCCTATTGTCCCGTCATTCGATACGTTCAAGTCTCGCTTTTCGTAGAGTTCCGCGGGCGGCGAGTTGTTCGCTGTGCCCAGCACGTCCTGCGGAGCCTCGTCCGAGAAAATCCCGAAGAAAGCAGCCCAATTCTCTGGGCAAGGAAATCCACCCAACCAATCCCAGTCGTTCACGTCGCCCCAGGATCCGCCGTCAAGCCCGATCTGGCTGTCGTCGAGATTGACTCCGGTCCCGTATTCGCCGCCACGGACTGAAACAGCCAGAAGAAGTAGAATTGCCAACCCCAAGCTCGCCACCCTGTTAGTCCCTGCCACCCTGTTAAACATGGTCGCTCCCTCCGATGTTCTCGAACACCAAACGAAATACTGACTGAGAGGAATTTTCGCCCCCACCCGCCCCAGAGACAACCCCCCGCCTGCCCGTGTTTTCGATTTCTTTCGGTTTTGCTTTGCCGGGGCCAACCTAGGGTGATGCAAAGTTGGGGTTGACGCATGAAAGCCAGCGGGCAGGTATTGTTTACGGAAGTTGAACGGCAAAGACGGTGGATGTTCCTGGTTTTCTCGCCCCGAAGGGGCCAAACAAATCAGCCCAGTTGGCTAGTGCTTTGTCAAGGCTAGATCGCGGGTCGTGTCGCCGCGGGCCATAATCATCACGTTGCGAAAAAACGCGAGCAGCGGATCAGCCCTCGCAAGACTGGGCGGACGTGTGGCTAGGGGGTCGGGTGTACGAATTTCAGTTTTTGCGGCGAGTAGCTGTTTCTTGGCCACGGACTTGGAGCCGCAAGAACTGAAATTCGTACACCCGCCCCCTGTCTTCGCGCAGCACAAAAACGAGACAAACTCCAGTCAGCTTCCCACCGCGATGGCGCGCGGCCCACCCCAATCCTCTCCCCGGAATCCGGGGCGAGGGCGTGGTTTTTCGGCTAGAGCTCAGACGACCTTCGGCAGTTCAAAGCCCTTGCGGCGTTCGCGGTCGAGAAGCTTGTTCGCCTCGTCGCAGTTGGTGAACCGTTCGGCGACCGGATCGTACTTCAGCGTCTCGCCGACGCGGCCGACATCCCGCACGATGTTAACCAGATAGCAGAGCGTCGTGGCCCGCAGTCCGATCTCGATGTCGGCGTTGCAAAGTTTGCGACTCTTAATACACTCGATCCAATTCTCGATGTGGTAGGCCGTCTCCGGTCGCTTGTTCGGGCCCGGGTTTTCCGGCGCGCGGACGAGTTCTTTTGGATTGCTAGCGAGTTTATTGCGATTGATCTCAATTTTACCTTTCTCGCCGATGAAGATCGCGCCCAGGCCCGGTCCGCGATCGCCGTCCAGGTGCAGCTTCAGCTCCGTGCCGTTGGCAAATTTCATCGTGACTTTCGCCCGCGGGCCGACGACCGGCTTGGCCATACCGTGGTAATCCGTGCCCGTATCGACATCGTCCGTGTCGCCGATGACCACCCCACCGACAGTCTGGCGGCCGGCGAACTTGCCTGTCTCACGATTCGCCACCGGCTCCTCCAGCAAGATCTCGACCGGGCTGGTGTCGTCGGTGCCCAAGGCGCGGTTGATTTGGTCGTAGGAGTGCGTGCCCCAGCCGGTCACGCCAAAGCACAGCCCGCCCCCATCGTAGTCCCGCCACGTGGCCCAGCCACGATGCAGGGCCGCATCGTACGGCCGCAGTTCGGCTTGGTTGGTCCACACGTCCCACCATTTGTCGACGGGTCCCTTGACATCCTGGGAGGAAGTCTTCGTCCAGCGCAGCGGCCCGACGAAATTCGGCGCGAGCACGGTCTTGATCTTGCCGATCGCCCCGTTCTTGACCAGGTCGCTGGCCCAGTTATTGATCGGCATGGAACGCTGCTGCGTACCGACCTGGGTGACCCGTTTGAGTTTCCGCGCGGCGTTGACCATGGCCCGGCCTTCGGCGATGGTCAAGCACATCGGCTTCTCGATGTAGGCGTCCATCTCCAGTTGCATGGCGTTGATCGCGATCCAGGCCCGGGCGTGCGTGGTGGTTTCGATCATCACGGCATCGAGCTTTTCTTTCTCGATCATCTGGCGGAAATCTTCGTACACCCCCCAGGCCGCTCCCCGGGACATCCGTTTGGCGTAGCCTTCGGCCTTCTTCAGTTCGACATCGCAGCAGGCCACGACGTGGAAGCCTTTCACGTCAGCGCCTTCGCCAATCAGGCCGGCGCGGCCGCCGCAGCCGATCACGCCGACCCGGACCGTCTCGCTCGGCGGAGCCTTGCCCTCCAGGCCCAGCACCCGCCCCGGCACCAAGGCCGGCAGAGCCAGCGCCGCCGCGCCCGCCTTTAACACTTCGCGTCGTGTCCATGCATGTCGAGACATGTCGTTGTCCTCCGGGATGGTTCGTGGTTCGAATCGTCGTGACCTTCGAATCGTCGTGACCTGGGATGACTCCAGTTGTTCACACGCGTCATTGTGTGTCGGTGCCGGGACGCCTGTCAACCGTCCGGCTTTGCTGCATTCCGACCAGCGGGCTTCAAACCTCCAACAGCCGGAGCAGGGTTTCGTAATCGTAACGATCGGCCAGTTCACGAAATCGCGCGGCGAGGGGCGCATCGCGGGCCGCAATGACTTCCGTCAATTCCAGGAAGCGGTCCATGTATCCACGGGTCACAGCCTCGCGCAGCGTCTGCAACTGCTCGGCCGGTAACGCCTTGACCGACAGCTTCACATCTGCGGCAGTGGCGGTCTCCGAAACTTCCGGACCGCTGGGCGGCGGCTCGTCGGCATACTGGTATTCCACGGACAAGCAAGCCGCGATGGCGTCGAACAACTCGCCTTCCTTGAACGGTTTGCGGACAAATCCGTCCATTCCAGCCTGTAACGCTTGCCGCCGGTCCTCGTCAAAAGCCGTAGCGGTCACGGCGATGATGGGCGTGCGCCGCCCCTGTTCCATCGACTTGAGGCGTTTCATCACCTCGTAGCCGTCCATGTCCGGCATCCGCATGTCCAACAGGATTAAATGCGGCGACCACGTTTCGGAGGCGCTGAGGGCCCCGGCGCCGTCGGCGGCCTCCTGGGTCTCGAAGCCGGTCATGGTCAGCAACTCGTGGAGTAGCGCTCGGTTCGTCGCCTGGTCATCCACGATCAGGATTCGGATCGGTTCTTGACCGGGTTTCAGCCGACTCACGCGCCGGGCCGGAGCCGCCGCAGGTGGCAACTCGCCGTCAGTCGTCTGGCCGACCGGCAGGCGGAGATGGAAACAACTGCCCTGACCGAGCACGCTGGTAGCCGAAATATCGCCGCCCATCAAGTGGGCGAACTCGCGACTGATCGCCAAACCCAGTCCGGTGCCGCCGCCCGTGTTGATGCCGAGGGTGGTTTGCCGAAACTGCTGGAATAGACTGGCGATGTCCTCGGCAGCCATGCCGGGACCTGTGTCCTCGACGTCGACGTTCAGCCACCAGTGCCCAAGCGCGTCCCCGTCGGCGCGCATCCGCACGGTCACGCCGCCGATGCTGGTAAACTTGATGGCGTTCCCCACCAGATTGATCAGGATCTGCCGCAATTTGCCTTCGTCCGCGACCACATACCGCGGCACGGTTGTGGCGACGTCCACCAGCAGCTGGAGGCCCAGAGTCTCGGCACGCAGGCGAAACATCGACTCCAGATCGTGGAGCAGTCCAGGCAGGTCGATCGTCGACGGATTCAGCGTGGTCCGGCCGGCCTCAATCTTGGACATCTCCAAGATGTCGTTGATCAGCATCAGTAAGTGCTCGCCGCTACGGCTGATCGTGTCCAGATACTCGCGTTGCTGTGAGGTGAGCGCCGGATCTCGCGCCAACAACTGCGAGAAGCCTAGAATCGCGTTCATCGGCGTGCGGATCTCGTGCGACATGCTCGCCAGGAAGGTACTCTTGGCCCGGTTCGCCGTCTCGGCGGCCTCCTTGGCGATGCGGAGTTCCTCGGCCTGCTTGCGTTGGGTGATGTCCTGGCCCTGGACGATGGTCGCCACGACCGTCTGGTGGTCGGCTGCCCACAGGGGCGTCGCGTTACAGAGCAGCGTCCGTACGGTTCCGTCCACATGTTGAAGCGGCATTTCCACGGTCTCCCACGGCTCTCCCGTGGTGGCCTGGATATAGTCGAAGCAGGCCTGCCGCTGGTCTTCCGGAAAAAGCAGATCCAGCCGTTGCCCCAGCACCTCCGTGGCGTTACGTCCGGTCAGGCGTTCAAAGGCTCGATTGAAACGGGAGATACAGCAATTCGCATCCCACACGATCGCTGGCGAATTGGAGGAGGGCAACAGGTTCTCCAGGTAGTCCTGCGTTTCCCGTAGCGTCTCTTCGGCTCGCTTGCGGGCGGTGAGATCGCGGATCAGGCACTGATAGTATCGGGCGTCTCCCAGCGTCAGGGCCTGCCAATGGATTTCTACCGGGAAAGTGGCACCGTTCTTTCGCTGATGCCGGGATTCCCGCCGAGTGCCAGCCGCCCCCGCGGCGTCGTCGGCCAGGAGGTCCCAGTCCTCGCGGGCTTCCGGTGCCCGCAGGTCCCGCAGGGCTAAGCCGCGAAACTCATCAAGGCTATAGCCGTAGGTCTCCCTGGCGGGCTCGTTCACGTCCTGGATGCGCCCGCCCTGGTCGATCAGCAGGACGCTGTCGCTGGCCTGCTGGAGCAAATGGGGCAACCGTTCGGTGCCTCGCGGTTGCGCGTGTTCTGCGGCCTGCTGTCCTGGCTGCCTGGGGGCCTCTCCCGGAGCCCGCAATGCTAGGACGCCCCAACCGAGGGCCAGGAGTAGAGCGACGAGGCTGGCGCCCAGGATCCAGATGTGTTCGCGCAGAAACGCAGAGATATGTTTCTGGTCGAATTGGGCCACCAGGCACCACGGAGCAGCGGGAATCCGGAGTCCGTCCTCCCGCCAGGAGTCGCTGTGACGTACCACGACACGCGGACCGAAATAACCTGCCCGCTGCACGTGGACCGGTCTCTCCGAGACCGGGTTTTGCGTCTCGGAGAGACGCGACCACGTGGACGGAGGCGGTGCGTCGAGGAATCCCGTGGTTCCACGGGCATCGGTCAACAGCAGAACGAGGGTGAACGAGACCCCGGCGAACCCACGAACCAGCGCAGGCATTGTCGGCCGGGGGGCAGCGGCGGGGGCGTCCCGACCCAGCAAACACCGTCCGCAAAGCCTGCCCATGCCAGTTCCCTCTCGTCGGTCAGCGAGTTCTCTCACGACAACCTGCGCATCCTATGGCGGTTTGGGGTGCCGCACAAGACAGCGCGCGTGGGGACGCGAGCGGGGGCGATTCGGAAATCTGATCCAAGGTCTTCGAGCAACTCGCTTGTCTTCGCCCCGGCATGGGCTATACAATCTCCGCATCGGGACGGGTATCGCGGATGGTACCAATGCCAAGCCGAAAACGGAGAAAGCCAAATTTAGCTATGAAGCCAGCCGATTTCCTTCCAGCCAACCTCATGGTCGTGGATGACGAGCCCGTCAATCTCCGGCTCTTGGTGGGAATGCTCCGCGAGCGGGGCTATCGCGTGAGCGCATTTCCTCGCGGACGCTTGGCCCTGGCGGCCGCGGAGCAGGAACCGCCCGACTTGATCTTGCTCGACATCATCATGCCGGAGATGACCGGATACCAGGTCTGCGAGCAGCTGAAGGCGAACCCGAAGCTGAAAGACATCCCCGTCATGTTCATGAGCGCCCTGGATGAAATGATGGACAAGGTCCGAGCCTTCGAAGTGGGCGGCATCGACTATATCGCGAAGCCGTACCAACTCCCGGAAGTCGAAACGCGGGTCCGGACCCAGGTCCGACTCGTCACGCTGGAACGGGAGTTGGCCCGGCATCGCGCGCAGCTGGATGACTTGGTCAGTCAGCGCACCCATCAACTTGTCGAAGCCCACGGACGGCGGGCCGTGTTGGAACAGGCCCAGAGCGACTTACTGGAGGTGCTCACGCGCGAACTCCCGGCGCCGATGGACGAACTGTTTGGTCTCGTCGACAAGGTGTTCGCCGAGTGCTCCTGGAGCAAGGCGGTGCGTGAGTCTCAGGATCGTTACGACAGCTGCCGACAACAGATTCGCACGCTCTTGGAGGAGGCCTCGTTGCTGCCCCAGCTCGACGCGGGGAGCGAAGCCGCTGTGCGGTCCTCCAGTCCGTTGGATGTGGCGCAGAACAAGGCCCGCGATCGAATCGGCACTCTGGAGACTCGCCCGCTCACCGAAAAGCCCTTGTTGCTGCCCCAACTCGACGCGGGGGGCGAAACCGCTGTGCTGTCCTCCAGTCCGTTGGACCTGGCGCTGTGCAAGGCCCGTGATCGAATCGGCACTCTCGCGCAGTCTCGGAATATCGGTGTCGATTTTGTCCCCACGGATTTGGGCTTGACGCTGGACGAAACAGAGCTGCTGGGCAATTCCCTCCAATCGCTGCTGGAGACGGCCCTGAATCTCTTGGACATGGTGCTCGCACTAGCGGATGCATACAAGACTCGATAAAGCCGACAGCCGATCATCGTTGATGCATCACCTGCTCGTCCGCACCTTGACGCTCGTTGTCGCCTACAGGGTCCACGGCTCGCGCATCGGCCGGCGCAGCAGGCGGGCGGCGGCCTCGTCGCCGACGATGGTTTCCTGGACGGGATCCCACTTGAGCTTGCGGCCGGTGCGGATGCAGATGTCGCCCAGGTGACTGATGAAGTCCGACTGGACCGCCGAGTCGATATCGCTGGCCGGCGTCTTGCGCGTCAGGACGCCGTTCAGGAAATTGCGGTAATGGTGGTTGTCCTGCAGCAGGTGTAGTTCGTCCGGCTTGAGCTTCACCTGCAGCAGCGACGCGGGTTCCGCGGTGATGCCGCCGCGCGATGCCGCCACCCAGCCGGTCGTGCCGACGAACGTCGTCAAGTCTCCGCCCGGCTTCAACGTGAACTCGGCGCCGCTGGCGTAACGGCCGCGTACATCCCAGTCGACCACCGTATCGAACAGGCCCTCGGTCGGAACCACGCCGGTGCCTTCGTATTCGACCGGAATGTGCGGGTAGCCCCAGTGGGCGATATCCAGCGGATGAGCGCCCCAGCCGGCAATGAAGCCAATAGCGTAGTCATAGATGAACCAGCGGCCCGTGCCGACCACGCGGTCCGTCGCGTAGGGTGTGACCGGAGCGGGTCCCAGCCACAGGTCGTAGTCTAAGCCTGCGGGTATCGGTTGAGGCGCGGCGTTGCCACCTCGCGACCCGTTGGGTGCCACGACGTGAACGGCCTTCAACTCGCCGAGATATCCGTTGCGCACGAGTTCGCAAGCGTGGGCGCAGTGCGTGTTGAACGAGCGTTGCTGCGTCCCATACTGAAATACGGCGCCGAACTGATGCACGGCGGCACGCAACGCTTTGTTGTGCTCGACGCTGATCCCCAGCGGTTTTTCCACATAAACATCCTTGCCGGCCCGCACAGCAGCCAGCGCGATCGGTACGTGCCAGTGATCGGGCGTGGCGATAACCACCGCGTCGATGTCGTCCCGGGCCAGCAACTCCCGGAAGTCCTGGTAAGCCTTGCAGCCCTTGTACGTCCCCTGTGCCGTCGCTGCCGCGTACTGCTGCTCGACGCGGCGCGCGGCTCCTTCGGCGCGGTCCTTGAACGGGTCACACGTGGCGACGCTCTGCGCCTGCGGCAAGCCCAGGAACCCGCCCAGCAGTCCGCCACCTTGACCGCCGACGCCAATGTGTCCCAAGGCCACGCGCTTGCTCGGTGCCGCAGCGCCGAACAGCCGCGACGGCAAAATCAGCGGGACCGCCATGGTCGCGGCAGCAGCCGCCGTGGTGCGTTGGAGAAAGTTGCGACGTGAAACGGTTGGCTTGTCGGCGTTCATGAGGACCTCGTGGGGTTGAGGAAAGGATCGGTAATGGTGTACCGCGCTCGGTGGCCGGAGGATAGATGGGGCAAGCGGACGGGATGACTAACCGCCTCACCAGAATCGCTTGACCGCGTAGGAGTCGAAGTTCTTGTCCACGCTCACGACGGGGATGCCTTCGATCAGGGCCTGCGCAATCAGCAAACGGTCGAACGGATCTTTGTGGTGGGGAGGTAGGGTCTCCTTAGCACCTATCGCGGCGAAACGAAGCGGACGCTACACAGCACGTTTGCGGTTCACATTGATTGTATCCGAAATAGCCTTAAGGTCCCACAAGGCCGGCCGCCCAGCACAAATAGGCGGCGGGCGCTGCGACCAACAGCGAATCGAGCACATCCAGCACACCGCCTAAGCCCGGCATCCAACGGCTGGAATCCTTGCGTTCCATGTCGCGTTTCAGCAGCGACTCGGACAAATCGCCGCAGGCACCAGCGACCGCGACCACCACACCGTACAGGACGCAACCCCACCACGGCGTCGCGACCGCGTCAGCACCGACCAGCAGGGGCACGCACCAGCGGAAGTAGAGCCAGGAACTTAGGCAGGCCATCAACACCCCGCCGATGCCGCCTTCGATCGTTTTCTTGGGACTCAGGATTGGCGTCATCTTATGCCGTCCCAGCGAGCGCCCAACGAAGTAGGCGCCCGTGTCGGACATTTTCGTAACGAAAATCAGCGACACCAGGGCCGCCATGCCCCAGCCATTGCCGTGGTAGATGCGCAGCGCGACCAGGAACGTCATCAACAGGCCGATGTAGGCGACGGTGAATACGGCCAGGGCCACGTGCACCACGGATTTGCCGGGTTGCCGATAGCGGACCATCTCGCCGAGGAAGGCCAGCGGCACGCTTATCGCCAGGGCGGCCAGCGGCCAGCCTAGCGGGCCCAGTGTCCCGGTGGTCGGACAAGCTTGACCACTCAGATTCCAGAACAGCGGCACCAATCCGGCTCCGACCACCAGCAGCGCGCCGCTGTAGACACTCCACGCGGCCGGCGCCCAGTCCTTCGCCCGCAATAGGTCCAGCACCTCGGCCACCGCCAGCGCGGTGATGGCGAGCACCACCGGCCACAGCCAGATGCCCGGTGCCCCGAAATTGACACGGTAGTCCAGCACCAGGATTCCCGCCAGCGGAACGATGATGATGGCCGCGACCAGCAGTCTCCAACGCAACATGGCAAGCACCCTTGGCTAAGCAGTGGAAGCATCCGCACTCCGCACTCCGCACTCCGCACTCCGCACTCCGCTTACATCGGCCTGCCGTGGTGTGCACTGACGGTCAGGATGAGTACCATCGCGACGACGCCCATCAGCAGCGCCAGCGCCATACCGCCAAGATAGGTCGCCAGTTTCCCGGTCCAGTGTCGCCAGCCGCAGACGCCCAGCACCACCGCCGCGACCTGGACCACGACCGCCGGCGCAAAGTGGAGCCAGACACTGTCAACCAGGGTCCACGCCAGGGGCGGCAGCAGCAGCCCGCCGGCGCACAGCATCAGGCCGGCGACGCCCCAGCATTTTCCGCTGCAAATCGGCGGCGTGTCGGACATCCTCGGCTCTCCCAATTCTCTGAGGGCAGACCCACGTCCGGCAGGCTGGGCACATTGACCATCGGACGAGGGATCGTTATGTCTCGGACCACAACGCGTAACGCCAACGGGTCCAGACGGGATTATCCGTGAGAAGAGGCCCCGCGCCAAGCAAGGCTATCGGATCGCAGACTGCCACCGTTGCCAGCAAGCTCAGAAACAAACGTGTCATCTCAGCATTTCTCCTGAAAGCCAGTGGCCTGCGCAGCCGATACAGAGACTTCTATTCCGGATGCCGATTCGTGCGTGGTCACGATTTTTTTTGGGAAACGCCGGTTATCCTAGCTGGTAAATCACGGATTCCCCGCTACGATCGAAGGCAACATTGGTCCGGTACTTTTCCGGAAGGGTGTGTTGAGCAATCCGTTTCAGGAGCAGCAGCATGAGTGAGAAGAAGACTGAATCGCGTCGCAACTTCCTCAAGGGATCCACGCTGGCCGTGGCGGGAGCCACGCTGGCGGGCAGCGTGAACTTCACTCGCATGGTCCATGCCCAGGGCAGCGGCATGCTGAAAGCCGTCCTGATCGGTTGCGGTGGCCGCGGGAATGGGGCCATTGAGGACCATCTGACCGCCGACGAAAATGTGAAAGTCGTGGCGGTCGCCGACGCCTTTGAAGATCGCGCCAAGGGTACAGCCAAACGGTTGACCGACGGCAAGTTCAAGAGCCGCATCGACATTCCCGCCGAACGCGTCTTCGTCGGCCTGGAAGCCTACAAGCAAGCTATCGCTTGCGGCTGCGATGTGGTGGTCACGGCTTCGCCTCCGGGTTTCCGCCCCTTCATCTACAAGGCGGCCATCGAAGCCGGCAAGCATGTGTTCATGGAGAAACCTTGCTGCGTGGACGCCCCCGGTTTCAAGATGCTGATGGAAGCCAACAAGTTGGCCGACGAGAAGGGGCTGAAGGTCGTCGTCGGTCTCCAGCGGCGGCACTCGAACAACTACAAGGAAACCATTAATCGCATCCACGACGGCGAGATGGGCAAGATCACGTTGCTGCGGGCCTACTGGAACGGCGGCGGCATCTGGAATCGCCCGCGCCAGCCGGACATGACCGAAATGCAGTACCAGGTACACAATTGGTATCACTTCCGCTGGCTCAGCGGCGACAACATCGGCGAGCAGCACGTCCACAATCTGGATGTCGTCAACTGGGTCATGGACGATCATCCGGTGGAAGCCAACGGCATGGGCGGTTGCACGGCCCGCTACCTGGGCGGCAACAAGGGCACCGGCCAGATCTTCGACCATCACTTTGTCGAGTTCACGTACAAGGATGGCACGAAGATGTACAGCCAGTGCCGCCACATGGCGGATACCTGGAGCAATGTCTCGGAAGCCGCCCACGGCACGAAGGGCGAGAGCAACTGTTCCGGCCACATCAAGGGCGAGAAAGAGTGGCACTTCTCGGGTGACAACCCGAACTCGATGGTGCAGGAACACAAGGACCTGATTGCCGCGATCCGCAACGGCGGGAAGTGCAACGACGGCTGGTACGGCGCTACCAGCAGCTTCACCGCGGTGCTGGGGTGTGAGGCCAACTACTCCGGCCAGGTCATCAAGTGGGATGACTTGGTCGCCAAGGGCAAGAGCCAGTTCCCAGCGAAACTGGCCTGGGACGCCCCCGCGCCGTTCGAAAAGGACGCGAACGGCGATTATCCGATCGCCACGCCCGGCAAGTACAAGTCGTGGTAAGCGGCTGAGCGAGCGACCGTCGCGACAGGCGTAACAGAACCCCGGTTTCGTTCGAGAAACCGGGGTTTTGTCGTTCCCAGGCTCACCTGGGAACGCACTGCGTGGCCGGCTCCGCCGGCCGGCCTGCTTGCGAGGCAGAGCCATTGCCTCTCGTTCCGACGCTCTGCGTCGGAACGCAAGCCACGGACGCTCTGCGTCCTTGGGTGGACGACGCGGAGAGGCTGTGAAAGAATCGTAGGGTGGGTCAAGTACTCGCGGCCCACCAGCGAAAGCAAGGCCGTTTTCTCAGAATTGGTGGGCCGCGAGTACTTGGCCCACCCTACCGTGAATCGTGTTCGCGCATGCTTTCACAGCCTCGGAGCGTGGGAACGACAGCGATGTAAAGCTGTACACAGCCGTGAGGCTGACTCCCCCCACTCGACTACTTTGGGTGCCGCACCTGGCGGTGGAAGCCGATGTCTTCCAAGGCCTTGTAGACCTCCTCCAAAGTCTTCTCCCCAAAATTGGAAATGCCTAGCAGATCTTCGCGATCGCAGTTCAGTAGATCCTGCACAGTAAAGATGCCTCGCTCTTCCAGACAATTCGTCGTGCGGACGGTGAGCCCCATCTCGGCGGTGCTCATTTGCAGCCGTTCGCTGACAATCCTGGCTTGTTCATCGGCTTGGCTAAGTGGAATACGTGTCTTGGCCATAGGTTCCTTCCCGGACATGAGAGCAGCGATACCTCCGCAGCGGAACGAAGCACCTACGCCAGAAGCGGTCTCGCTCCGCCGAACAACGGGGAGCAGTATAACACTGCTCGCCGCCGCGCAAACTCGCCGCTGGGAATTTCCTCAGAAATAATCTGCTAGCAGTGGCAGCATGAAATTTCGTCCGCTTGCCGGATCGTGCGGGTTGTCGTGCAGGTACTTGACGTTGTCACGTTTTGTGACTACTTAAGTGTCATGTCCACCACCTACGAAGAACTGCTGCAAGCGATCGTACCACGTCCCATTTCTTGCCAACGGGCCTATCACCGAGCACTGAAGCAAGTCGAAATCCTCGGCGGCAAGCGAACCGTCAGCAAGACGAATGCGGTGCGGCTGGCCAAGTTCTTTGGCGTGCCGATCGATGAGTTCCTGGCCGGAGAGGGC
This sequence comes from Planctomycetota bacterium, assembly GCA_026692885.1. The sequence continues at coordinate 12,571 of JAPLNJ010000833.1, forward strand.
TTGTGATGCAAAACAACCCGTTTCCCGGCATGAACCCCTGGCTGGAATCGCACTGGGGCGACATGCACACGAGCCTGACGACCTATGCCCGTGATCATCTGCAGCCGCAATTGCCCGCGGGACTCCGGGCCCGTATTGAGGAATACGTGGCGGTGGAGTCTGACGAGCCGCTGGACGGCCCGCGACGTCGGTTCGCGCCCGACGTTCGCGTGATCGAGCGGCCGGATGCGACCGCCGAGTCGGAGGACGTGGCCACCTCGGTGGCCACGATGGCGGAACCCCTGCTCGTGCTGCGGCGGAGTGAACCGGAGACGTTGCACACCATCCAGATTGTGGATGCCACGGCCGGACATCGAATCGTCACGTCCATTGAGTTCCTGAGCCTCGCCAACAAGGTGAGCGACGGGGGGCGTCAACAGTTTCAGACGAAACAGCGGCACCTGCTCGCGGGCGGTGTCCATCTGGTGGAGATCGACCTGTTGCGAGCCGGAGCGTGGGTGCTGGCGGTGTCGCCAGGTGCGATGCCGAAGCCGTACCGCGAACCGTACCGCATTAGCGTCGTTCGCGCCGACCGGCAAAGCCTGGCGGAGGTCTACCGCGTGTCGCTGCGGGAGCCGCTGCCCACCATTCGCATTCCGCTCCGCAGCGAAGACCCGGATGTACCTCTGCCCTTGCAAACGCTGGTCGACACGGCGTACGTGAACGGTCGCTACCAAGAAGACCTCGACTACACGGCAGAGCCGCGGCCCCCGCTGATTGGGCCGGATGCCGATTGGGCCGACCAGTTACTGCGCGCCAAGGGCCTGCGGTGACAGGTCCTCGAACGTTTCTTGACAGCTGCTTAATCGTGGTTTCCTTGCTTTGAGGCCAGAGGGTGAACCGTGGGGCCGGACGATCCTGTTTCCATCCAGAAGACTGCCCACCTGCCGTCTCGGCCAGGTGCCGACCCGCTCGTCGGCCTTCCGCCTGCGCGGGAATCCTGCTCCACCGGCCAGGTGGTTCGTCTGTGGCACATGCGGGCTTGGTCGGGCATGAATCTGACGGGCTGGTTCGGCGTGCTGGCACGCAATCGTTTCGCCATCTCGCCGTCCCGCGTGCCGATGGCCATTACGATCAGCGGCCTCAGCCTGATCAACTCGTCCCTGGCCGTGCTCCAACGCTTGGTCTATGGCCGACGGATCGACGCCACCGAACTCCAGGATGACCCCATTTTCGTCCTGGGCCACTGGCGCGCCGGCACAACGCTGCTGCATGAATTGCTGGTTTGCGACCCGCGCCACACGTATCCGGACACCTACGCTTGTTACGGCCCCAATCACTTTCTGTTGACTCGCCGTTTCCTGGCCCGCTTGCTCACATGGCTATTGCCCAAGCAACGGCCCATGGACAACATGACCATCCGCTGGGACCATCCACAGGAAGACGAATGGGCGCTGTGCAACATGGGCCTCCCTTCGCCCTACTTGACCATCCTGTTTCCGAACCGTCCGCCGCAAGCTCCCCAGTATCTGGACCTGCGCGGCGTACCGGCGGCAGAACTCCAACGTTGGCAACAGAAACTGCGGTGGTTTCTCAAGTGCCTGACGTTGCGGGAACCCAAACGAATCGTCCTGAAGACGCCGTTGCACACCGCCCGCGTGCGATGCTTGTTGGCGATGTTTCCCAAGGCCCGCTTCGTGCACGTGGTCCGCGATCCCTACGCCATTTTCCCATCCACGGTGCACACCTGGAAGCAGCTGTACAAATCCCAGGGGCTCCAGGCTCCACGCTACGACAGGCTGGATCAGTACGTGCTCGAGACCTTCGTGCGCATGTATGATGCATTCGAGGAAGACGTGCTCCAGGTGCCTCCGGCGCAGTTCTGCGAGGTGCGCTACGAAGATCTGGTGCGCGACATGTTGGGCCAAGTCAAGCGGGTTTACGGACTGCTTGGTTTGGACGGATTCGAGGCCGCGGTGCCTGCCTTGGAAGCCTACACCGCGAAGACCGCGGACTACCAACCGAACCGCCATGTGCTATCGCCGGAAAGCCGTGACCAGATCACCGCAAGCTGGGGCAAGTATATCGAGAAGTACGGGTATGGTGCGTGTCGTGTGTCGCCGATCTGCGATCGTTCCTGAGAGAGGATTTCCCGTGTCAGCACACATCCTGGGTATCCACGGCCATCTGCCGGAGAAGGTCGAAACGAACGAGGATTTGGGGCGCGAGCAGCCGGACTGGGACATGCCCCGGATCGCTGCCAAGACCGGCATCCTGGCGCGTCACATCGCGGCGGCGGACGAGACGGCCTGCGACTTGGGATACGCGGCGGCGAAGAAGCTGTTGCAGCGTGAATTGGTGCCTGCCGCCGAGATCGACTATCTCATTTTCAGCACGCAGACCCCGGATCACCTACTGCCATCCAACGCCTGCGTCTTGCAGCACCGGCTCCAGTTGCCGACGCAGATCGGCGCCATCGATATCAGTCCGGGTTGCGCCGGCTTTGTCTTCGGCCTGCAACTAGCCCAAGGTCTAATCCACAGTCGCGCGGCCCGCAACGTGCTGCTGGTGACGGCCGAAACGTACTCGAAACTGATTCACCCCCGAGACCGCGCCGTGCGGTCCTTGTTTGGCGACGGGGCCACGGCCACGCTGATTGGGGCAACCCCGGACGATGCCGTCGGCCTCGGCGAGTTCGTCGTGGGCACGGATGGCTGCGGCGCCACGAGTCTGATCGTGCCCAGCGGCGGCTTCCGCTTACCGCGTTCGGCCGCCACGGCGGCCGAACACGTGGACGCGCAAGGCGGTGTGCGCAGCCAGGACCATTTGTTTATGGACGGCCAAGCTATTTTCGCATTCACGTTGAACACGGTCCCTCGGGCCATCGCCGCGCTGTTCGAGAAATCCGGCCTGACGCGCGACGCCGTGGACTGGTACGTCTTTCATCAAGCCAACCGGTTCATGTTAGAGAATCTGGCCAAGTCCGCCAAACTCCCCCAGGAGAAAATGGTCTACCATCTGGCAGAAGTCGGCAACACGGTCTCGTCTTCCATCCCGCTGGCGATCGAAGCGTACGTGGCGGCCGGGCGAATCCAAGCTGGGCAAAAGCTGCTGTTGGTTGGGTTTGGTGTCGGGTTCAGCTGGGCCGCCTGCGTGGTCACGTGGGGTTGAGCCGCACGCGGATGAGGATGCGGATGTGGATAGGGAGGGACAGTGAATGCGGTTCTGTAAGAAATGTGCCAAACAAGCGACCGAAGAAAGCAAGATTTGCCGCCAGTGCGGCGGCATCCTGGAAGACATCCCGGATGCGGAAGTTGTCGGCGAGAGTGCTCCCCCGCGGGTCGCCGCTCCGCCGAAGCGCGCGTCAAAGTCGCCCCCCCACCGCGTACCGGAGTCTCCGCGAACACGCGTGCCGGAGTCTCCCCGAACACGCGTGCCGGAGTCTCCGCCCGCTCACGCGAAGGAGTACGCTCGGCCAGAAAAACCGGGCTCGAGGCGAGCCGCGTTGGGCCTGCCCAGCGGGAGCATTCGCGCCTTGCTGACGCTGCTGATCGTGGCCGTGGTGGTGGTCCAGGTGGTCCGCGGGGGCGAGGTGGAACTGCTCTGGACCGAGACGTTGATGATTGCGCTGGCACACTACTTCACGTCTCGGCGGCTCGTCAATTTGTCGCCCGAACTGATTCGCCGCCTGACGGCGGAAGGTCAAGTCGAGCCGGAATCCAACCCGCTGTATCTGCCGAAGCACAGCATCCGGACGATCATCGTGCTGGCCTTCGTCGGACTGACGGTGTACCTGTTTAAGGAACACCGCCTGGTCGACTCCCAGGCCCTGCCGCTGCTGGGCGTGGTCTTTGCTTATATGCTCGGCATCGTGGCGCGGGCCAAGAACTTCCAGGGCTTCGAAGATCTCAAAGCGGCGATTGTGGTCGGCGTGTTGGCGTACGCTGCGGGGGCCTATCTGTGGGAGCGGCCCGACCTGGTGCCGCACGCGCTGCGAAATACGGCGTTGGCGTCTGTCTTCACCGGCGACCACCGCCTTCCGCCTTTGAAGTTGCGCATTTTCGTAGGATGGGTCTCCTGACCCGTCCTTTTCCGATGTCTCTAAGGTCGGGTCGGAGACCCGACCTACAAGAAACGCCGCGAAAACGTGATAGCGCAACTTCAAAGCTTTCCGCTCCGCCTGCATTCGTTCGCAAGCTGACGTGAACGCGATGGTCTCCGGGGTCGCGGCCACCCCGGCCCGGATCTCCAAACGCTATTGAATCTAGGCTGTGTGGTAATCGAAGTTCTGGCCCGTGACCGCATCCTGGCCGCACAGGAAGGCCCGCCGCACCGCGCGCTGGACACAGTGATAAATGTCGACTGCCGATATCTCAATCAGGTCGCGTCGAGGCAGTCGGGACATGGCCGGTTCTCCTCAATGGCTCTGGGGGAAGTAGCAGAGCCGAGGCGTCCGTACCGCACAGGAGAGAATATGGGTGGCATCTTTTGCCTGCCATCACCGTGCACGGGACCATCGCATCGGCGATCTGCAGAACGAGTGGGGTCAGAGCTTGAACAGTGAATAGGCGCCACTATTCACTGCCCAAGCTCTAACCCCGGCCTGGATTCCCCGCCTGGATTCGGGACTGACGCTGCCTGGATTCGGCACCCCACGCCTGCGCCGGCGGCTTCGGGTTAAGCGATCCTGACAGATAAAACCGGAATGGCTTACGCGGGTGCGGTATCGCTGCCAGCCTCAAGGATCACGGCATTGGCCAGTTCCATCGTGTCCTCACCCATGCGCATGGCGTAGATGCGGTGCTGAGTTAATCGCTCCACGACCCGGTCTGGGATGGCCCAACTACCGAAAATCGGAATGAGCCGCCAGCCACGGTATTCCGGGAAGAAGTCGAAGAACGTGGTCACCTTGACGGCGAATTCATCGGCGTAGGCTACCGATGGCGTGGATTTGGCCTCGCCGAGGATCACAACCCCAGTGCCGACCGCCAAGGTGTCGAACTCGCTCTCGATTTCGGGGTGCCCCACCTGGCAGCGCGTGCAACGCATCATGAAGGCTTGGATGGTGCCAAAGCGGAAGTGCTCCCTGGCCAGTCGCCGCAGGTTAGGGGCGAGAATGTCCTCGATG
>JAPLNJ010000834.1 GCA_026692885.1 Planctomycetota bacterium
CCTTTTGAGCGGGGAACTGAAGTGATTCGTCGCCGGTCATCGCGTAAGCCTCGCACAACGCGATTGCCGCAATGCCCTGGCCGTACATCGTGCCCTCCTGCAAGTCGCCGCCGTGGGGCGTCAGTTTCAAACAGTTGGTCAAGTAGTACAGCCCCTTTTCGACGACAGCTTTGTAGGGACTTTCCTGCTCCGTTTCGCCAGCGCCCAGGAACGTCAGCAAGGCCAAGCCCGTGGCCGCGGTCGTCGAGCCTGCGGTGCCGGGGTCCGCGCACAATCCTCGACAAGGCCCCTCCTGATGATTGAAACGCCAGCTCCCATCCGCCCGTTGATGAGCCGCCAGCCACGCCAGGCCACGTTCCACAGCATCTTCACTTTCCGAGCTACCGCCACGTCCTTTCACCAGGCCGGCGCGGGCCGCCTTGCCGCGTCCTTCCAGCCCTCCACCCGTGGCCGCTTTCCCGACAGGTAACATCAAATTGCGTCCGGTGGCACCCGTCGAGTTGTCTCCCGGAGCTTCGGCTCTTGCCATGTTGTCACCGGCTGGAATCGGTGTCCCACTCGCGACCAACACCGGATCGGCGGCAATCAAGCCCGGCGTCGGCGACACGTCGCCGGAGACACTCGTAGCCGCATCAGGATGGGTGACCTCGACCAGCTTGGCTGCCTCGGACGCTCCCGCCTCGCGTTCTCGACCTCGGGCGGTTTCCGTTTTCGCCGCTTCCGTGAAAAACGCAGTCGGCGTCTCGTCGGCCAATCCCGCGGCAATCGTTAGGGAGTGGGCTTGCGACCTGGGTTCGGTGTCCAGACCCAGGCAGGCCAGCGCCAAGATGAGCAGGAAATGGAACATAAAACTGATCGAGTAGCTCGACCAAAGCGGCGACCTCTCCAACATGCTCGCCAGTCCGACGCACAGGCCTCGCACGAATCTCCATCGTCCCGAGGTTCGCGTGGTCGGCGGATTCTGCAACATCTCGGCGGTTGCCATGACTTGCTAGCGGTTGAAGGATTCGCTACGATTGCGCAAGGACGCACTTCGCTTTCTCTCGGAAGCCGAGCCACCGCGGCGCGAGAAAAAGTCCGGAGCCTGCTGCATTTCCCCTGTTCTTCCCAGCTTACTCGCTGTTTGAGTCCTCCAGGTCCTCGTTCAGATAGCGGAGCGTTTCGTGCAGTTGCTGCTGGCCAAGAGGGAGGAGATTGTTGACGCGAACGGACCAATGGCTGTCAACACTGGCAGAGCCCAGTGCCACCCGGGCAAGGGAATGGTGGGCAAGTGTATGGGGGATTAGTGAATCAGGAAGCGTGTAGCACATCCCCCTCCGGTTCTCCGATTCCCTTGCCCTACTTTCCCTGGCCCGTCCTCCCCAACCATGGCCGCCGGCTCGGCCGCAGCATTCAATGTAGCTGCCCCGCTAACGGACGAGACCGAGACCGAGGCTGAACCCAATCAAGCCGAGGTCCCCAGAGAGGCTGCTGGCGTTACCAGCACCGGTCCAGAACTGAGTCTCGAATGCACCGCGTACAAACCATTGGCCCAATCGTGTTGGTGACGCAGTCCACTCGCCGCCGAGTTGCATCTCGCTGATCGATAACGCATCGTCCTGGACGCTGGTCGCGGTGATTTGGTAGAGGCCGGGGATAAGCGATGTCCCACCCGCGAAGGTCGACTGCTGCTCGCCGAACAGATAGGAATACCGTAAGTTCGCAAACGCAGCCAGGCTCTGGGTCAGTTGGCGGCGAGTCTCCACCGCAATGGTCGGGCCGAACCCTTCTAACCGGTGCTCGAAGTCGAGTGTGCCGTTGAGATCGCCGATGTTGTCGCGGAGTTTGGCTTGATAGCGCTGCTCGACGGAGCCATAACGCACACCGGCGCTGGCGACCAGATCCCAGTTGGAGAAGCTCCCACGCTTGGCGACTTCCAGATCGGCGTAATACATCCGCAGCGAAGATGCAGCGGTGAAGCGGTTGTTGGGAATCCCGCTGGAGATATCGACGAGGTAAAACTTCGGGTGCGTAATCTCGCCGAAGCCATTGGCGGGCGGGGAGGCTGACTCGGTGCGGGACGTTTGGTCAAAGATCCAGAACGTGGTCCGCAGTGCCAAGTCCGTGTCGGTGCGGTACTCCAACCAGACGCGTGGCGAGAGTCCCAAATCGTAATGGAAATTCGTGGTGTTGAAGTTATCGACGGTGACACCGTCCGATTGCTTCACGGTGAAGGCCGTGTTGTCACGGAAGTGCGGTTGCAGAGCGACCGCATCGGCGCCGGCGAGCCAGTGGGACGTCGGGGCGTAGTCGACGTACGCTGCCGGACCGGATGTAGTGGCCAGCACAGGGCTATCGTCCGCGATGGCGAGCGGGGAGGTCAGCAGGACGAGGGCGGACGACAACAGTCGCAAATCAATCCGTTTCATTTGCGCGATCCTCAACATGATAGTGACCGGCGGCACATCGGCATCCACTGCCCATTGCGAACGGTTTTGCCACCGTCGCCGTGCCGTCGGTTCTATCGGCACTCCGAATCGAGGAGAGGGAACCCCATTCAGCGAATCCACGGTTCCAAAGCTGAGACGTGCTAGCAACGCCGATGGTGACGATGAAACGGCCCGTCAATTCTCGGGCAAGGGAATTGTGGGCAAGGGAATGGGGGACCGGTTCTCCGATTCCCTTGCCCTACATTCCCTTGCCCCTCCTCCCAGACCTCGTCCGCCGACTCGTCCGCAGCAGGCATGTCAGCCGCTGCTCGAAATTAGACCTGTCTCGTTTAGCCGCCCCGTGCTTCGGAGACGTGCCACCCGCCCCGCCTAGATGTCCTCAGGACGGAGGTCCCGCTGTGCGACGTGTCGGATCGCATACACGACCACCCTCGCACCGCGGATGGCAAACACCACGCGATGCGTGGGCTTGCGCCCCAGCCCGTACGTGATCTGACGCAACGGCAGCGGGAACGCCTCGCATTCTGGCGCCCTTGTACAACGCTGGGGGTTATCAGCCAACGACGCCAGCGTTTGGAAGAGTCCTTCATACCAGCGCCGGGCCTGCTCTCCGGATCGGTGTTCGGCCCACCAGCGCGCGGCCGCCTCGATCTGTCGCTGGGCCTTCCTCGTCAGTACGACTTCGTAGCTCACGTCGGGAAGCCCAGTGTTTGGCGCAGCTCGGCATCGAACTCCCTCAGTGGACGAACTCGCCCTGCCGCTTCGTCCTCCAGCCCCTCCTGGATGTCCGCAACTACTTCATCATGCTCCTTGAGCGATTGCAGAGCCTGCACCAGGACTTCGTCCTCCGAGGCGTACCTGCCGCTCGCCAGACGCTCGTCGAGCAGTTGCCGAATCGGGTCGGGAAAGGGGTAAATCATCATTCCAGAACTCCGTCGTGGTGGCCGTCGAACTCTTCAAGCCCGAACATTTGCTAGTCTAGAGCTCGCGCCGTGATCCGGCAATCCCGCGACAGGAGTTGATCTGCACTACCCGAAGCGACCCCGACCTTGGCCGTCGACTCGTCCGCAGCAGGCCCGGGCAAGGGAATGGTGGGCAGGGGAATGGGGGAGTAGGGGATCAGGAACGGTGGAACGCAGCCGGCACCGGTTCCCCCATTCCCTTGCCCTACATTCCCTTGCCCCTCCTCCGCGACCGTGGCCGCCGACTCGTCCGCAGCAGGCCCGGGCAAGGGAATGGTGGGCAGGGGAATGGGGGAGCAGGGGATCAGGAACGGTGGAACGCAGCCGGCACCGGTTCCCCCATTCCCTTGCCCCTTCCTCCCCGACCTCGGCCGTCGGCTCGTCCGCAGGATTCAAACCCACATCCGCGCGGAATTAGACCTGCCCGGTTTAGCTGCCTTGAAAAACTAGCATGTCCCCTTGGCGCGTTCTGGGTTGTTCTTCAGGACACAAGCACGGTACAATGCGGTGAGTCCATGCGTAATCCCGCAGACGACATTTTCCAAGGAATGCCAGAGATGAAAGTAGCATCGACGAAAAGCTATCGACAAAACCGGGCGAGGTTTCTGGCAGAGCATCTCAGGCCGTACGACGGCCAATGGGTCGCCTTCAGCGCCGATGGCCGCCGTATCGTCGCCAGCGCCGAGAACATCGGCCAGCTTTCCGCTCGTGTCGTCGCCGCACGTCAGGATCTTCAAGATGTCGTCCTCGAGCGAATCGAAGTCGAGACCAGTGACATCCACCTGGGTGGGGCAGAACTCCTGTGATCCTTCGATTTCCGTACCTCGACGAGCCACTATACGCCTCGCCCCCGCCTTCTCTGCCCGACGACGCGCGCCGGCGGTGGCGTCCCCTGATCCCGCTTTCCGTCCAGGGACCCACCGGACGCTCCGTCGTTTTCGGCCGGGCACTGGTCGATCCCGGCGCCGACGACACCATCTTGCCGCTCGATATCGCGGAGTTGCTCGACGTGCCATTTTACCCCACGACGACACACTCCCTTCGATGGAGAGGTCAACGCCATTTGCTGCGATATGGAGATGTCACGTTGGAGTTGGCTGACGACGAAGGACACGTGTTGGCTTGGCCGGCGATCGTTGCGTTCACCGTCGCGCCCGTGCGATACCCTTTGCTCGGTATCTGCGGCTGTCTCGAATTCCTTAACGCGACGTTCCGAGGTGCCGAACGGAGCACTGAGTTGCAGCCGAATGCAACATTCCCGCGACTGATGTCAGCCTGACATCGAACCGCCCACCTGCCGTCTCGGCACCTGAAACTGCTGAGGCTGAACAGGGGGAGGCTTGGCCTTGCCCTGCATTCCCTATCCCCTCCTCAGCGACTTGGGCCACCGACTCGTCCGCAGCAGGCCCGGGCAAGGAAATGGTGGGCAGGGGACTGGGGGAGTAGGGGATCAGGAACGGTGGAACGCAGCCGGCACGCAGCCGGCACCGGTTCTCCGATGGGCGCAACCGGTCTTCCTCGCACGAGATCGCAAGGGCCCAGAATCGTAGTTGAATTCGCCAGAATTCAGGGGCTTTTTGAGGGCGAGGACCTGAATTCTGGCGAATTCAACTACATTCCGAGGACGACCGGTTGCGCCCTTCTCCGATTCCCTTGCCCTACATTCCCTTGCCACTCCCTCCCCGACCTTGGCCGCCGACTCGTCCGCAGCAGGCCCGGGCAAGGGAATGGTGGGCAAGGGAATGGTGGAGTAGGGGATCAGGAACGGTGGAACGCAGCCGGCACCGGTTCTCCGATTCCCTTGCCCTGCATTCCCTTGCCCCTCCTCCCCGACCTTGGCCGCCGACTCGTCCGCAGCAGGCCAGTCAGCCTCCGCTCGAAATTGGACCTGCCCGTTTAGCTGCCCCGAGCAGGGCCACGCCCGTCTCTTTTCGCGAGCCTCCCTTTTTCTCCTTGGGCACGGGCGGGTATAATTGTCCGGGCGCGGGCGGTCATAATTCCCAGTAGGTATTCTTGTAAGGGGGCGAACCGATGCGAACCGAGGTCCTGCAGGTCGAAATTCGGCGTTTGCTTCGAGCGGTGCCCTTCCGGCCGTTCGCGCTCAGCCTGGAGAATGGCGACCGGATCGTCATCGAGCATCCCGAAAACATCGCTTTCGACCCTGCCGCCAACGGCTCGCCGGGCTCGTCGGACTTCTACGTCATCTCCGCTGGATTAAGGTTATTCAGTACCTTTGAAGCGGTAACCAGCGTGGCGCTCGCCGACGAAGGACGATAGGAAACGGACCCGCGCCAGGGTGGCCTGCGTCTGTCGCGACTCTGTGGTGTTTTCTCCGACAAGCTGCATCGTCCGCAGCAGGCCCGGGCAAGGGAATGGTGGGCAGGGGAATGGGGGAGTAGGGGATCAGGAACGCTGGAGCGCAGCCGGCACCGGTTCTCCGATTCCCTTGCCCTACAGTCCCTTGCCCCTGCTCCCCGACTCGGCCGCAGCAGGCCCGGGCAAGGGAATGGTGGGCAAGGGAATCGGGGAGTAGGGGATCAGGAACGGTGGAACGCAGGCGGCACCGGTTCGCCGATTCCCTTGCCCTACATTCCCTTGCCCAAGTCGTCCTGTCCCAATTTTCGTCGCATGGCAGGGGCACAGGTGCCACCAAATTGCTATCCTATTAGCTACCAACTTTCCCTTCCCCCATTCCCTTGCCCAACATTCCCTTGCCCAACATCCCCTTGCCCAACATCCCCTTGCCCAACATCCCCTTGCCCAACATCCCATGCCGATTCACTGCCGAATCACGATCCCCGCACTGACTCCCGACGAGTTCAAGACCCGCGACTACCGGATCATGGGGCAGGCCTTCGCTTGCCAAAACGAACTGGGCCGGTTCTGCGAAGAAGGCGCCTATGAAGCCGACCTTGTCGCGCGGTTGCGAGCGGACTGGTCTTGCGAGGTATATGCCCAGGAGCCGGTCGTCGTCACGTACGAGGACTTCTCGAAGACCTATTTTCTGGACCTGATCGTGGACGGGGCGCTGTATGAACTGAAGGCCGTATCGTCCTTGAGCGGCGAACACAAATCGCAGCTCTTGAACTACATGCTGTTGCTCGGCCTACGCTGCGGGAAGCTATTGAACTTCCGTCCCGACAAGGTCCAGGGACAGCTGGTCGTGACCGGTCTGACGCGGGAATTACGGCGGCAATTAACCGTGGACACGACGCAATGGCAGGAGCTGTCGGCTGCGTGCGGCATGCTGCGAAAGACGCTGACGGCATTATTGGCGGATTGGGGAGCCTTTCTGGAGGTGTCGCTCTATCAGGAGGCCCTGACGCATTTCCTGGGCGGGCCGGAGCGGGTGATTCAGCGGGTGCCGCTGGTTCGTGATGAGCTATCGCTGGGCACGCAGCGGATGCATGTCCATGCCACTGGGATCGGCTTCGTCGTGACGGCCTTCACCACCGACCAGGCGGCACACGGGGCCAATTTGCGGAAGCTATTAGCCCTCACGCCGCTGACGGCCATCCAGTGGCTTAATCTGGATCACGCGAACATCCAATTCATTACGTTGACCCGGTGAGGGAAATACTTGGCAAGGGAATTATGGGCAAGGGAATGGGGGACCGGTTCTCCGATTCCCTTGCCCTACATTCCCTTGCCCCTCCTCCCCGACTCGCCAGCAGCAGGCCCGGGCAAGGGAATGGTGGGCAGGGGAATGGGGGAGTAGGGGATCAGGAACGGTGGAACGCAGCCGGCACCGGTTC
>JAPLNJ010000835.1 GCA_026692885.1 Planctomycetota bacterium
ATGGTGCTGCTGCCCGGCGGTGATCCAGCCGGGGGACTGCCCGGCGGCATACTGCCCGAGTAGCTGCCACTGCCCGGCGTCATGCCCGGCATGGTGCTGCTGCCCGGCGGTGATCCAGCCGGGGGACTACCCGGCGGCATACTGCCCGAGTAGCTGCCACTGCCCGGCGTCATGCCCGGCATGGTGCTGCTGCCCGGCGGCGATCCAGCCGGGGGACTGCCCGGCGGCATACTGCCCGGGTAACTGCCGCTGCCCGGAGCACTCCCTGGATTGTTGACCATGCCGGGTGGCATGCCACCCGGTGCCGGACCGCCCTGGCTTTGACCACGTACGTAGGCCTGATCCGCCTCACTCAACTGGGTCAGCAGCACCGTCAGTTCCTTGCCATCGTCCTTGAGCAGGATCACGTTCGCAGCATCCGCGCGAACTAACTTCGCCTTGATCTTCTTTCCCTGGGCGCTGGTCCACATCCGCTCCTCGGCCACAGGCGATGTTGCGACTGCTCCCGACATCCCCGGCGCAGACATCCCGGGCGCAGACATCCCGGGCGCAGACATGCCCGGCATGGAAGCCCCCGGCATGCCAGAGCCTGGCATGTTTCCAGCCGCGCCCGCTACGGGAAGCAGAGCCGACTGCTCCGCCGCCTTGGCGTCTGTGGCCTTCTTACGTTCCAGTTCGTCACGAATGAACTGCTGGTCTTCGGGACTCAACTCCAAGAAAGAATGTATGACCGGTCGCCCATGGAAATCCAAGTAGACGTTGACATCGCCCTTGGCGCCGGGCATCGCGCCGGGATTAGGATTCCTGTTATCTTTGCTTTCCTTGTCCTTGTAGACTCGCACGAATTTGGCGTCGTTGGCAATGACGGTTCCCTTGGCATCGGTCCATTTCCGGCCGCCGGCGCCCCAGGCTGCCGAGGCCATCATGGACAAGAGGACACACACGAGCACACTGATTGCAGCCGAGGATCGCATGGTATTAGCCCCTCAGAGTGAGAACTTGAACGGATGACAACGATTATAATACGGGGCCGAGTCCGGCCGGGTCAAGCTACGATGCTGGCAGCCAACGAGCCGACGATAAGAAATGGGGGTTGCTACTTTCACCTGCCGGCGGGATATTGAGGTTTCTCACATGGGCGACTTTCTGGAACGCCCCCACTGCGGCACTGGCTTAATAAGGAGATGAGTCATGAAGGTGCAGTTGGCCCCCGGTTGGCGAACGAAGCTGGAGCACGGTCCGGACTGGCTGTTTGTCAAACTCTACGGACCCCACGGTGTGGATGCCGATGTCACAGGCTTGGCCGAGAGTCTCTTGATGCTGCTGCGGGAAGAACTGACGCGGCGCATGGTCGTGGAGTTGGATGAGGTGGAAGCGATCAGTGCCGATTTCGTGCAGGAGTTGCTCGGCCTGCACGACCGGCTGGGGGCCGAAGGCGGCCTGTTGCGACTGTGCGGTCTCTCGTGCGAGCATCAAGAGTCGCTGCGCGAAATCGACGGACTCTGCCGTCTGCCGCAGTTCCGCGATCGCAAGGAAGCCGTAATGGGGTTCCATCGACCGGGGAAACCACGCTAGCGATCTGCGGATCAAGGCCATAGCCGGCTGCATGACACCGGCTGCACGGCAGCCCTTTTGACGAGGCGGACCGCAGAGGCTAAACTCAACGCCGCGTGTGCACTTGGTTCGCCCCCTTCGGGCCTTGATCGGAATGTTGCGCATCGTAACCCGAAGCGTCAGCGAGGAAGAGCAGCGTTTCCTCGCTGGCGTTTCGCGCTTATAATGATCCGCTGCTAGCGTTTTGCGCCACGTTCCGATCAAGGCCCCCCTTCGACATGGATGGAGACCCCATGACCAGAGACGAAATTCTGAAGAAGCTGGAAGCTAAAGAGATCACCGTCGACGAAGCCGGTCGGCAGTTGGCGGAGTTGGAACAGCCGAAACGCGGTGCGTTGTACTGCAAGGTCAGTCAGAAAGGCGCGATCAGCGTCTACGGACTGCAACGCATGCCGGTGACGCTGTACGTGGAGCAGTGGGATCGACTGCTCAGCTTCGGCGACGAACTCCGCACCTTTGCGAAAGACCACGACAAGGAACTGAAACGCAAGGGCGATAGTCGCACGTCCGACTAAGGCCCGGCATGTCCTGGGCAGGGCGAAGCTCCTGCGGACCTGCGGGACGCCAGTGGCGGCTCCCGAAAACAGCTCCGTGGAAGCCTCGCCTCCCAGCGCTCGACCGACCTGCCATCCGCCAGCCCGCCGCAGACCAAGCCACAACGAATTCGGCGTCGTCTGTGGAATTGTCCCGCGAATTTTCCTCACTCCCCCACGCGGCCCACGGCCGCCCCCAAACGTAGCATGGCTCTCCAGAGCCGTGTTTGTGCGACTTCTCCGTGGCAAGTCGCTCCCGATACTGCCCGGCTCCGGAGAGCCAGGCTACGAAGATGCACGCACCGTGCGCGCATCACACCGGTGAAGACCTTAACGTGGAGATCCTGCCCATGCAACGTTCTACTCTGAGTTGGACCTTCGGTACGCTGCTCCTGACTCTTGCCGTGTGCTGGTCGGCCCCAGCCGCCGAAATCGAACCCGGCTTCACGTCGATGTTCAACGGCCAGGACCTGACCGGCTGGGAAGGCAAGCCGGGCTGGTGGTTCGTCGAGGACGGTGCCATCACAGCGCAGAGCACGCCACAAAAGCCCTGCACCAAATGCAACTACTTGATGTGGCGCGGCGGCAAGCCAGGTGATTTCGAGTTGCGTCTGACCTATCGTCTGATCGATGGCAACTCGGGCATTCAGTTTCGCAGCCGCGAACTGCCCGATTGGGACACCTCCGGTTACCAGGCGGACATGGAGGCTGGCGATCAGTGGACCGGCTGTCTGTTTGAGCACGTGCGCGGCGGCGTGGCCATGCGGGGACAGAAGGTCGTGATCAACGAGGCTGGCAAGAAGCAGATCACGTCGCTCGGCGATTCCAAGGAACTGCTGACACACGTCAAGAAGAACGACTGGAACGAGTACCGCGTGATCGCTCGTGGGAGCGACATCACGCTGGAGATCAATGGCGTCGTTATGACCCAGGTGTCGGACAACGAGCAAGGCAAAGCGGCGAAAGACGGGGTCATCGCCTTCCAGATGCATCCCGGCCCGCCGATGAAGGTCCAGTTCAAGAATCTGCGAATCAAGATCTTCGATTCGCCGTCGGCCACCACCGGAACAAAGTAACGGACAGGCTTCACCTCGTTCCCAACCTCGCGCCGCGGTCTCCCCTCGCTTCGGTACTCCGGGGAGAGGGGTCGGGGGTAAGGGGCCGCACGTTTCGGCAACTCGCTTC
>JAPLNJ010000836.1 GCA_026692885.1 Planctomycetota bacterium
GTCGGGCTGGTGGGATAGGGGGCTTCGGGTTAGGCACAGGGCGGGAACACTCCCACCGACTTACGTCGGGAGCTTCTCGGGGGCGATCACGACACTGCTAGCATTTCGCAACATTATGATCAAGGCCGTGCAGAGCCTTGATCATAACATTGCGCAAAACGCTAGCAGCGGATCATCGTAACCCGACGCGTTAGCGAGGAACACGCCGCTCTTCCTCGCTGACGCTTCGGGTTGCGATGTGCAACGTTATGATCAAGGCCGTGCGGAGTATAACACGCACCTGCAAGGCCGTGAAACCCGGCGCGCAAAGAAATCCCGTGAGGGGAAAGCCCCTCACGGGATCATGGAACTTACTTCTCAAATACTCAGCAGACTACTGGATCTGCACGTTCTGTCCGTCATCTCGAATCGCCAACCGCAGCAGGACCGCCAAGTCCGTCGTCTGACTGATGAACTGTACCGAACCATCCGTCATACCGACCAACAAGCCGCCCGCGTGAGCCGACTGCAACGGATTGTTCATCCCGCTCGTCGCGCGATCCTCAGCGCAACCCGGACCCAGAGCGGTGCCTCCAAGTACCCTCTTGTAGTTCGGACGATACCGAACCGTGGTGATATTGAAACACACCCCAGACGCCGCTGCACTGGCCGCACTGCCCACGGGACTCACCAGCGGAACACGCGAGTAACCATTCGTGCCGGTCAAGAAACCGCCAAAGGTTCCGGTAGATGGTGCTGCTCCCGAGGTGCTCCACCCAGGATCACCGTGATATTTTGTGGAATTGGTCGGATCACTATCCTGCAACCAGTCCGATTGTTCTCCAACGATCATGGTATTCGACGTACCGTCCGTGCAGTTGGCGATGCCCATCTGCTCGAAGGCCGGCAGCATACCGCTCGTCGTCAGGATACCGGTACCCACAGTCGCCTTAGCGCGATTGTCGTAGCTTCGAGTGGTTACCGGTGCTACGAGTGACGCATTCGCACCGGTGTAGTCCGGCGAGTTGTTTCGAATATCCGTACCACCAGAGATTCCAACATAGGTAGGCAACACGATTGGGCCCACTTGGGATTCCATGACTGGGATCGGACTGGACGGACAACGCATGTACTCCGGCACCATCTTCGCCAAGGCACCACCAACTTGGACATCCATCAAAGTCGCGGTGAAGGGGGCAGTAGTGGCACCGGCGCGCTGCGTCGCAGCAATCTTGTCATAGATGTTCCGCCCTTCAGTGAACGGCAAGGTGCCGTACAACCAGGACGGACCATACGCGGGTGCGCTCCATAGCCCCGAGTGCATGGCACCCATGGGGAACGTCTTGTACGTGTCGTGATAGTTCTGCAAACTCAACGCAATGTTGTGCAGGTTGTTATTGCATTGGGTCCGGCGGGCCGCTTCGCGGGCGGCTTGGATCGCAGGCAACAACAGAGCAACCAAAATCCCGATGATCGCGATGACCACCAACAGTTCCACGAGGGTAAACCCGTGTCCGACCGACCTTCTTCGCATGGCATGTTCCTTGAAACAAGAGGGAGGAAAGAAGAAAAATTTGCGATCCCAAGTAGGCACGACCTAGAACAGGTCCACCCGGCCTGGAACCACTTGCCCTAATCAGACCACTTTTTCGGCTGCCTGTCAATAAGTTTCTTTGTGCGGCCAGGTTTTTTCTTGGACGATTTATACCCCTTGTGGTTGACATTGACCCGTTTAACTGTAGGCCGGCCTTGATCGGAACGTTGCGCATTGTAACCCGAAGCGTCAGCGAGGACGAGCGGCGCGTCCTCGCTGACGCTTTGGGTTACAATGATCCGCGGCTAGCGCCTTGCGTAACGAATCCGATCAAGGCCCCTACAAGCCCCACGACTCTTCCGCCCCGTAGGGGCAAAACAAATCACCCCAGGGCATAGCGTCGCGGCGACAGCCGCAGAGCGACGCCCTGGGTACGGTTTCGATTCAGCACGGTAGCCCTGAAAGGGCGAAACAAATCGATTCATCCCACACGCTCGACTAAGGCTTGTTTCGCCCCTTCAGGGCTGGTGTTCTTGATACTCCCCTAACCCAGGGCGGCGCTACGCGGCTAACGCCGCTCCGCTCTTCCCTGGGCTGATTTGTGGCTGCCCCTATCGGGGCGAAAACTTGAGTTCACTGTTCAAACGCTTCGCGACGTCGCAGGGGCTTCGGGCGAAGCTCGGCGTGCCAGTTCCGCACGCAGACGGGCTAATTCGGCTTCGGCTGCTCGGCGCGATTCGGCTTCGCGATCCGCCCGTTCCGTCTCCTCCCGCCGAGCTTGGGCTTCGCGATCCGCCCGCGCCGTTTCCTCCTGCCGAGCTTGGGCTTCGCGATTCGCCCGTTCTGTCTCCTCCCGCCGAGCCCGAACTTCGCGTTCCGCCCGTTCCGTCCGTGTCAGCAGCATCTCACCCGTGTCCCGGCGATAGAACCGCAGCCGATTCTCGACCATCACCAGCCTCAGTCCCAACTCCTCGCTCTCCAGTCCGCCCGCGGAGTCCGGTTCGATTCGCACGTAGCTATCGCCCACCAATCGATGGCCTTGCAGCGGCGGATCCAGGTAATCCTGGGTCGGATCGAAGAGGAAGTACTCCTTGACCCCCAGCTGCGCATAGAGTTCCGGCTTGTCCAGGGTATCCTTGCGCCGGGTCTTCTTCGAAGTCGTCTCGATCACCACGTCCGGCGCTTTGCCCTCGATCCAGGTCTTATACACCCGGCGTTTTTTCGGAGCGAGTCCTTTGGCCACGAAGGCGTCGGGCACGACGAATCGGCGTGGATTCCCTTGCTCGTGGTACACCAGCAGGTTCCCCGACACGTAGACCCGCTGACCCTGGTAGAAGTCCTGCAGCACCTGGATGTGTTCGACCATCTCCTCGCGATGTTCGTCCGTCTCGCCCATAGGTTTGCCGTCCGATTCGGGATAGGTGACGTGTGTGATGTTGATGACTGAGCTCATGTCGGCTCCTCCTGCCTGATCAGAAATCACAGCTTTTCGACCACCCAGATATTGCGATACCGTAGCGGGCAGCCGTGGTTCTGCAAGTAGACCGGTCCAGGGTTCAGCCCGGGGCCGACGGGCGCTGCGGTGGTCGAACGATTGCCAGGAAGTTCCACGTGGTCGTGAATCAAGACCCCGTTATGCCGCACGGTCATCCGAGGATTCGACACCAGCTTCCCTTCGGCATCGGACTTGGCGGCGGTGAAGTCGATGTCGTAGGTCTGCCAAGAAAGGGGAGGGAAACATAGGTTCAGAGCGGGAGATGCCACAGAATAGATCCCACCGCACTCGTTGTCCTTCGGTTCCAGGCCGAAGGAGTCCAGGATTTGCACCTCGTACCGGCCTTGGGCGTAAAGCCCGCTGTTGCTCCGGCCCTGGCCCCGATCTTCCGGCTGGTAGGCCAGGCGAAATTCGAAATGAAGCGAGTGATCGCGGAACGTCTTCTTGCTCGTGGTGCCTTCCATCAACAGGCCATCGTCGGTCAAGCGTCCGTCTTTCCAGTTCTCCAGACTCGCCGGTGAACCGTCGAACAGGACGGTGGCACCGACGGGGGGTTTTTGCCCCAGGGTGGGACTCTTGCGAACGACTTTTTCCAGTTTACCCAGTTGCTTGCCGTCCGGGTCCCAGACGGTCAGCATTCCGTCCTTGAGCGTGGCGGCGCCGTGTTCGCTCTTCAATTTGACGGCTCCGTCTACGAGTTCACCTTGGGCGCGAACAGGAGCCTCTTTATTCCAGCCGTCACCAGGCAGGCCCCCTACGTAGGAGACTCCCTGGAACTTGCCCTTACCCAAGGCAATCATTTGCACGCCGATCTTCGCAGGACCGTCGGCGGTGTTCAGTTGGCCTGCGTATTCGCCCTGATAGGCAAAATCTGCGTCGACTTTGTTTGGGTCGGTATATTTCTGTCCCTCGGCCAGAGCCCACGCGGGGAGTAATCCGACCAGCAAACCGGCCAGCGTGGCGAGTTCATAACGACGTGTCAGCATGGTGGTGTCCTTGGGTGCAAGAGGGTATGACCAAGTAGGTCAGGCTTTCCAGCCTGACTTTCAACAAATGTCAGCCTGGAAAGGCTGACCTACTACTACGGCGCCGTCTGGCTGCTGGTGAACGTACCGCGGCGGAAAGCGTCGGCCAGGGCCAAGGGCACCTCGGCTTCGGCCAGCACCAGTCGCGCCCGGTTCTCGGCGACTTTGGCGCGGTTCTCCTGTTCGGTGGCCACCGCTTCCGCCTGATGCCCGGCGGCTTCCGCTTGGCGTTTGCGAGTGTCGGCTTCCGCCTGATCCGCCTGCAACCTCGCCCCGATGTTCTCGCCCACGTCGATGTCGGCGACGTCGATCGACACGATCTCGAAGGCCGTTTGCGAATCCAGCCCGCGGGCGAGCACGGCTTTCGTGATCCGATCCGGGTTGGCCAAGACCTCTTTGTGCGTGTTGGAGGAGCCGATGGCCGTGATGATGCCTTCGCCCACGCGAGCGATGACCGTCTCCTCCGTGGCCCCGCCAATCAATTGTTCGATGTTGGTCCGCACGGTCACACGAGCGCGGACTCGCAATTCCACGCCGTTCTTGGCAATCGCGCTGAGTGTCGTCTTGCCGCTGCGCTGCGGATCCGGGCAATCGATCACCTGGGGATAAACGCTGGTCTGCACGGCGCCCAACACATCCCGTCCCGCCAAATCGATGGCCGCAGCACGGTCAAAGTCCAGGTCGATGTTGGCCCGGTGTGCGGCGATGATAGCCCGCATCACTTTCATCACGTCGCCGCCGGCCAGGTAGTGCGCCTCCAGCCGCGCGGTGCTGATCCCGGTTCGCCGGTCGATGCTCAAGCCGGACTGCACCGCCATCACCTTGGCCGTCAGGATGACGGTCGGCCGGACTTGACGGAAACCCATGCCGATCAGACTGAGCATGCTCACGTCGGCACGGGACATGAACGCTTGAAACCAGAGTTTCCCATAGGCTGCCGCGACGATGAAGAACACGACGACCATCAATGCGGCGATGGCACAGACGCCGAGCACCACCATGATGAACCAACCCATCGACTGTTCGCCATCGGCCGCCAACAAGTAGGGGAGGGTCTTGAGCATCGGGGATTCCTTTATGTTGATTGGCGCGGAAGGGCGCTGCATGTTCCGAAACACTACTGAAGATGATAGCGTATCGGGGACGGGGGCAACAACTACCTGGGAAGTGTCGCAACTTCAAAGACGGTTGACTGTGGCCAGCGTGATGCGGTAGGCTATAGACCAATCTGCGCCGTTGCTTCCGACGGCGTCCAACGCTGAATTGAACATCGCATGTTGGCTAAACGAGTGATTCCTTGCCTGGATGTAAAGCGGGGTCGGGTCGTCAAAGGGACGAACTTCGTCAAGCTGCGCGATGCCGGCGACCCGGTGGAAGTGGCGGCCCGATACGAAGCGGAGGGTGCGGACGAGTTGGTGTTCCTCGACATCACGGCCAGTCACGAAGAACGCAGCATCATGATTGACATCGTGCGCCGGACCGCCGAGCAAGTGTTTATGCCGCTGACGGTCGGCGGCGGCGTGCGCACCATCGACGACATCCGCGACTTGCTGAACGCGGGCAGCGATAAGGTCTCCATCAACTCGGCGGCCTGCCGCAATCCCGAATTCGTGCGCGAGGCGGCTCGGCGGTTCGGCAGCCAATGCATCGTGGTGAACATCGATCCCAAGCGGGTCCAGCGGCAGGGGCGGGAAGTCTGGGAAGTCCATATCAACGGAGGGCGGCTGCCCACCGGCCTGGAAGCGGTAGCCTGGGCGTGCCAGGTCGAGGCACTGGGAGCCGGTGAGATCGTCCTGACCAGCATGGATTGCGACGGCACGAAGGATGGTTACGATTTAGAGATCACCGCCGCCGTCAGCGCCGCGGTGTCGATCCCGGTGGTGGCCAGCGGCGGTGCCGGACGCCCGGAACATTTGGCCGACGCCATTCAGATTGGCCACGCCGACGCCGCTTTGGCCGCGAGCATTTTTCACTACGGCGAATACTCCATCCAAGAAACGAAACGAATCATGGCAGCCCGGGGTATCCCGGTCCGGTTATAATTCGGAGCCTACATCCATCCTAGCTACCACAAAGCGGTTCGACGCAACCGCCGGAACTCCCAGACAGCCTGGGGGAGAGAGAACCATGGCCAGCACAGAACAAGTCGACAAAACGGCGCGAGTCGAAACGAAATCCGAGGAAGAGGCCCGGCTCGCCCGGTTCCTACACAAGAAAAAGGAATTGGAAGTTGATAAGTACTTCCGGGCCCTGGTGAAAGCCGAGGGCAGCGACTTGCACATGAAGGTTGGGAAGCCGCCCTGCGTCCGCGTGAAAAACGAGTTGCGACCGCTGAATCGGCCGCCCATCGACGACGAGGAGATGACCCGCCTGCTGGTCCCCATGTTGGACGACCGGAACTTGAAGATCTTCGACGACGAAGGGGGCGCGGATTTCGCTCATACCTGTGAGGTGGACGGTGTGACCTGGCGGTTTCGCGTCAACCTGCTTCAGCAGCTGGGACATATGGGCCTGGTGGCCCGCCGCGTGAACAACAAGATCCCGGACTTCGCGGGTCTGTACCTGCCGCCGTCGATCGAGTCGCTGTGTAACTACGATCAAGGCATGGTCCTGCTGGCCGGCGTGACCGGTTCGGGCAAGAGCACGACGATCGCGTCCATGCTCAACTACGTCAACCAGCGGGAACGGGTCCATATCCTGACGCTGGAAGATCCGATCGAATTCGTGTTCACGGAGGAAAAGGCGTTGATCAATCAACGCGAGATCGGCATGGATGTGAAGGACTTCAAGATCGCCATGAAGCATGCCGTGCGTGAAGATCCGGACATCATGCTGGTGGGCGAAATGCGTGACGAGGAAACGTTCATGACAGCCATCCACGCCGCGGAGACCGGACATTTGGTGTTCGGGACGGTGCATGCCTCCAGCGCCTCGTCCACGATCGGCCGAATTCTCGACTTGTTCCCCGAACAAATGCACGGCGCTATCCGCAGCGCCGTGGCGTTCAATATGCGGGGGATCGTGGCCCAAAAGCTGCTGAAGTCAATCAAACCGGGACTCGCCCGCGTGCCGACCGTCGAAATCATGATCTTCACCACGATGATCAGGAAACTGGTGCTCGAGGGGCAGGACCACAAACTGCCCGACGCCATCCGGATCGGAGCCGAAGATGGCATGCAGGATTTCACCATGAGCCTGAAGGATCTGGTCGACAAGGAATTGATCGATCGGCCCACGGCCTTCTCCGTGGCGCCCAATCCGGAAGCCTTGAAAATGGCCTTGAAGGGCATCGCCGCCACGGCGTCGGCGATGCTCTAAGTGTGGACGCCAAGTGGGTCAGGCTGTCCCGCCTGACTCCTGACCAACCAACGTCAGGCTGGAAGGCCTGACCTACATCCGTCAGGCTCGAAAGCCTGACCTACGGGGTCTTTCGAACGATGGGATTGTTTGCTAAGAAAAAACCGCTCGTGGTAGAACCGCCCCTCGACCTGAAGGCGCGCGGAGGTTCGGATGCCGAGAATGCGCAGCGGGAAATCGCTTCGCGCCAGTTGGAAGCGATCGTGCCCACCAAGGAGTTGCTGTACGACGCGTTGTCCAAGCGGGTCGAAAAGATCATGCTGGACTACACGCGGGATGCGGTGACGGGACGCTACATGATCGACGGCATGTGGCACAATACCGATCCCCGTGACCGTGTTACCGGGGACGCCGTCCTGGTGGTCCTGAAGACCCTGTCGGGACTTAACACCGAGGAACGTCGCAACCGTCAAGACGGCAAATTCGCGGCCGAACACACGACCACCAAGGCCAAGTTCGTCGGCGATATTACCACCCAGGGCGTCAAGACCGGCGAGCGGGTGATCATCGACTTGAAGCCCAAGAAACCCCGGACCCTGAAGACGCTGGAAGACCTGGGCCTACGCGAGCAGATGCAGGAGAAGATCCGCGAGCACATGAAGACCCATTCCGGTCTGGTGCTGATCTCGGCCCCGCCCGGAAATGGCTTCACCACGACCTGGAACATCGTGCTGAATTGCACGGACCGGCTGCTGCGGGATTTCTCGGGCGTCGAAGACAAGGATAAGCATGAGACGACCGCCGAAAACGTGAACATGACGACCTTCGATGGAGCGGCGGGTGAGACTCCGGACAGAGTCCTCCACAAACTCATGCTTCGGCAGCCGGATGCGGTGGTCGTGCCCGACCTGTGCAATGCGGCCACTGTGAATGAACTTTGCGAGTTGGCGACCGACGCGAGTGAACCCAGGTTGATCGTTGCCGGCGTGCGGGCGAAGGACTGTTGCGAGGCCCTGCTGCGAGTGCTGCTGCTCAAGGCGGACCCGACGTTGCTTGCGCAAGCCATCGTCAGCGTCTTGAACGTGCGGCTGATTCGCAAGCTGAACGACACCTGCAAGCAGGCGTATCAGCCGCCGCCGCAATTGCTGGCCAAGTTGGGTATTCCGCCCGGACGCGTGAAAGCGTTGTATCGGGAATGGACGCCGCCGCCCCCACTGACGCCCGAAGAAGAAAAGCGGCAACGTAAAGAGATCCTCCCCCCGGGTGCATGTCCGCTGTGTCGGCTCGAAGGCGCGCACTGTAACGGCATCGGCTACCGGGAACGCACGGGCATTTTCGAGTTGCTCGAGATGAACGACCAGCTACGCGAGGCCCTGATCAAGCAGCCTAAATTGGAAGTCCTGCGCAGCGTCGCGCGCGCCACGGGCAACCGGAGCCTGCAAGATGAGGGCATCCTGCTGGTGGCCAAAGGCGTGACGTCGTTGAACGAACTACAGCGGGTTATGAAGTAATTCCCAGGCATCCGTGACCACCGAAACCCTATGTCGCACGCAGAGCTCTCCCCAGCGCGATTCTCCCAGGCCGAGTCAGACGAGTTAGGCAGCTACCACGCGCTGAGCTGGCTGGCCGTCACGGCCCTGATGCTGGGCCTGGCGTCGTGCCTGGTGCTCCTGTCAGTTCAGCTCTGCATCATCCCCATCCTGGGGATTATTTTCGCCATCGCGGCACTCCGGACCCTGGCCGTCAACCAGCCACGTCTGATCGGCCACAAGGCGGCCCTGTGCGGACTGGTGCTGGCCGCCGTGTTCGGTGCCTGGGGCGTCACTCAGGAGATCGGGCGGCAGGTCGTCATCTCCGGCCAGGCGCGCCGGCATGCGCTGCACTGGCTGGAATTGGTGCAGACGGGGCGGATCCTGGAGGCCGATCAACTGCACCATGCCCAAGACTCCCGTCAGCCGCCGGAGACGCGGTTGAATGTGTTCTACAAGCAGGACAGCGCAGCGCGCAAGCGGATGGAGGAGTTCTTCCAGCTGCCAGTACTGAAAAAGGTCGCCGCGGTGGGCCCGCGCGGCACCCTTCGCTACGAGCGGGACGAGAGTCTGACCTCCGAGCAGATCGCACAAATGCCCGTGGAATACATCAGCCAGCGTTTCGTCTTGGATTACGAAGAGGACGGCCAGCCGCGGTCGCTGCCCTTCCTGGTCACCCTCACCCGCCGGTACATCCGCGCCACCGGCGAGGTCCGCTGGGACCTGCGCGACGTGGCCCTGCCGCGGCCCAATCAGTCCTGACGGGGAAAGCCGGACGGGTTCGCCGACCGATTGAGCCCTGGGTGGCCAATGCCCCGGGAGGGCGAGGCTCCTGCCGAGCCGGTCGCGGCCCACGGCTCGGCAGGAGCCTCGCCCTCCCGGCTTGACGTTCCATTGACTGCGCAGGACTCCGTCAGCGTCCCGGTCTGGCTGTCCCTCCCGGCAGCTCAGGTCTCCAACTGTTCATCCTCGCAGAGGTGGCAGTAGCTCTCGTATCGCCTGGCATCCACGCGCCCGTCGGCCACGGCATCTTTCACAGCACAGTCGGCTTCATGCGTGTGCGTGCAGTCCGGAAAACGACACTGACTGACATACGGCCGGATGTCGCGATAGCACCCGGCCACTTCTGCGGAAATCAGATCCCAGAGTTGAAACTGGCGAATGCCGGGCGTGTCGACGACATAGCCGCCTGCCGCGAGTGGAATCAGTTGCGCGACGCTGGTCGTGTGCCGGCCCTTCTCGTTCTCCTCGCTGACGGTCCGCACCCGCAGCTCTAAGCCGGGTTCGATGGCATTGAGCAGCGAAGACTTGCCCACCCCGCTCTGCCCCGCCACGACACTCTCGCGGCCCTGTACCCGGCGCCGCAACACGTCCGCGCCGAAACCCGTCGCCGCCGATAACAGTAGGACTTCATAGCCTAGCTGACCGTACACGCCGACTAACGGTTGCATGTCCGCCAACGGAACCAGATCCGTTTTGTTAATACAGATAATGGGCTGGATTCCGGATTTCTCCGCCGCCGCCAGGAACCGATCGATCAGATGCGGTTTCAGTTCCGGCTCGGCCACGCTGGCCACAATCAGCAATTGATCGACATTGGCCACCAGCACGTGCTGCCGGCCTTTACTGGTCCGGCTGAGGACTCCGTGGCGAGGTTCGATCCGTTCGATGATCCCCTCGTGCTCGCCTTCCGGACGAAACAGCACACGATCGCCGACGGCCACCACGTGCCGCTGATCGGTGTGCAGGTTCTTCAGCACGCGCCGAGTGGCGCAACGATAGACGCGGCCATCGTCCGTGCGGACCGTGCTGTTCAGGCCATGCACGCTCAGCGCGCGTCCGAGCCGGCACAGAGATTCATCGACCGCCAGATGCACGGAGAAGCCTGTGTTGTCGTCGGCAGCCGCGTCCGTGGCCATGACCGTCCGTTTACGCGTAACCTCGCCCTTGCCACTAACCCGTTCAGACGCTACCGTTTCATCCTGGTCGAAGCCGTGCTGACGGAATTCGCGAGTAAGGTTACCATGGCGCGCGGTCTTCTCGTGGCCCTTACGGAATTCGGCACGGATTTTCTTCTTCGAGTTCTTCGCCATGGTTTCCAGCCAGTAAGATACGGGGAACACACTGCGCTGGTCAATGGTCCGAACGGCTACCCCACGGAAACGCGATGATGTCTCTGGAAAGATGGTTCATGATGACCGTGGCTATGGGACTGGGCCTGTTGGCTGTGGTCGCGGCGATTCACAATCACGAGATCTATTACCGGTTGCCGAAGGCTCGCTTGATCGAAGATCTGGGCGGCCGGAACGCTGTGCGGATCGCCTATGTGATCCTAGGCCTGACCTTCATCGGCCTAGGAGTCGCGATCGCCTGGGGCCGCCGGTGAACCAGCGCAGCCTTGATCGTAATCTTGCGAAATGCGAGAAGCAGGGCGGCTGGGGCAGAACGCAGCGCTGCCCCAGAAGCCCAATCACAGTCTCTGCGTTCACATCCCCCGCAGCCGCTTCAACGCCTCTCCCCGCCGCTGTTCCCTGGCGATCGTTCCGGTGGCAGGTCCTGCAGCTCGTCGATCAGCAGGAAATCGTCGTCATCCCAGAACGCGTCGAACATATTTTCGAGCCGGTGGGTTGCACGGCGAAAAATGCGTGTCTTGAGTTGGCGAGGTCCGTCCCGCAGACAAGCGGTTGTAACTCCCCGCATGTCTTCGATGATCCGGGCCGCAGTCTGGCAGGCCGCATAGACGATGGCAGCGTCCAGGAGCGAGGCTTCGATCAGTTCAGTTTGCCGATGACGATTCCACGTTTCGGCCAGTAGGTCGACCTGGACCTGCAGCGGCACTTGTTCCAGGAACGGCACTTCGGACAGGTAGCCTGCAGGATAGTCCGGGTCTTCTTCGAGATTGCGGAACAGCTCGCTGTCGGACAGTGTTTCTTGCCTGGCCTACTCGTGCCGCAAGGCCTCGATCGGATCCATGTAGGCGGCGCGGATGGCAGGGTAGATCCCAAACACGATTCCCACCGCCACCGAGATGCCAAAGGCGACCGGAACTGATTCGTGGACAATGATCGGCGTGACCGTACGCACAACTTCCGGCAGATTGGCCATGAGGTCCGGACGATACGTCGTTATCAGGTTGCGAGCGGCGGCCATCAGCGGTGGACAGCAATAGCCGCCGATGACGCCACTCAACCCGCCGACCACCGACAGCGAAATCGTCTCCACCAGAAACTGTAGAACGATATCGGCCCGCGCTGCGCCCAAGGCGCGCCGAACACCGATCTCGCGGGTCCGCTCGGTGACCGTCGCCAGCATGATGTTCATGATGCCGATGCCGCCGACCAGCAGCGAGATCGCGGCGATCAGGCCCATGAACAGCATGAACATCAAACGCGTGACCCGCGCTTGTTCCAGGAGTTCTTCCGGGACGACCACCGCCACATCCTGCCGTGTTTTTTGGGGTTCCGCCGTAGGCGTCGGCTGCTCGGTCTTACTCCCCTTTTCCGGCGGCAAGCCCAAGGTCAGACGCGCTAAGTCGGCCATGGGACGTACGTACTTGATCGCGTCCACACGCAACGTGATCTGGTTCAGTTGCACCACCTCCACGTTGAAGGTGCTGCCGCGACGCGTGACCACGAAATCACCGATCCGTTGCCGCATCGTCGTGATCGGGATGTAGACGTCTTCAGAGAAATCCTGTGCCGACAGCGAGCCGCCGATTGCCGCGGTGGGATTGCGCGGTTTCAGCAGACCGACAATCTCGAAGAAGTCCTGGCTTTCGGAGAGATAAATGCGGCTGCCGATCGGGTCTTCATAAGGAAATAGCTTCTCGGCCAGACGAGCGGCCAGCACGCAGAAGTTGTGAGCCTGCTCGACGTCCACATCGGTGAGGAACCGTCCCCGGTCAATCTCCAGTCGCGTGACTTCGGCATATTCCGGCGTGCAGCCGACGAGCCGCGAGTCGACCGGATCGCGATCGCCGTGGCTGATCTGGCGGCGGATTTCGCGAATCGGCAACGCGCCCTTCAGGTGCGGCAAAGTCTTCACCAACCGGTCGAACTCGTGGCGTTTCAGTCCGTAGGGCACGGGACCGTTGAAACCTGCGGTTGCCTCGGCCGGCGGTTTGACGCTGCGAACAATGATGTTGTCGGCGCCCAAGCCTTCGATCTGACGTTGGGCTTCTTGGCTGATGCCCTCGCCGACCGCTACCAGCCAGATGACGCTGGCCACGCCGATGAAGATCCCCAGCACCGTCAGCAGCGATCGCAACGGATGCAGTAGCAAACTCTTGAGGCCGAGGAGCCAGGTACGAATCCAGAACATAAGCTCAGTCCGCTTCTTGACGCAGACGCTGACTCAGCTTCTGCCAGGCCTCGAGGGACCGTTTCAGATTCTCCTGAGGATCGCCGGGGAGGGCGTAGCATTGCAGGCCGATGACGCCGTTGAATCCCTGTTTCTTGAGGAGCTTGAGCACACGGAGTTGGTCGAAAGTTCCCCGGTCGAGCGTCTGGATCAGCGTGTTCCAGCTCTTTCCGTCCTGGTCCGCGCCGCAAATACTGACCCGCCACAGGTAAGGCCGGGCCTCGACGAGGGTTCGCTCCAGGTCCGCCTCCGGCTCCACCATCAAGAAGTGACAAAGATTGAACATCACGCCGACGTTGTCCCGTTCCGACTTCTTCGCGATGCGCAGCGCATCGCTTGACCTCGCGATGTAGAAGCCGGCATGCGGATAAAGGACCACGCGCAGACCGGACTGGGCGGCCAGGCCGGCGATTTCCCGGACCACCTGCACGGCCTGCTCGTCGCCGTTCTTGGCGTTACCTTGGATATTGAGTTCAATGACCGTGTCACGGCCTTTCAGGTCCCGGATGGCTTCGACAACGTTGGGATCGTACCAAGGCCCCTGGTCGCTGACCTTTGAGCCGACGTACAGGCCAAACAGTTTGAGGCCGGCTTCGTCGTAGGCTTTGAGTCGTTGGGGGATGTTGCTTGGCCCGGCCGAGCCGATTCCGTCGTAGCCGAGTTCCTTGAGCACCGCGGCCTGTTTCTCCGGCGGCCCGATACGGGCACCGTTCTCGAAGGCAAAAAACGGCCAAGACGCTGCGCAGAAGTTGCCCAGTGTCAGAAAGAGCACCACGCCCACGGCGAGCCCGCTTCGCCCCAGCGCCACGCCGATTCTCTCTAGCAGTGCTCTTGTGTTCATTATCGCCTCAATGTCAATTTTCCGGCCGCCATTATCGCGCGCTGGATAGCGGTGTCAATCAGCAACTGGTAAAAAAGTCTTGTGCTCGTTTCGGGATTCAGAAGCAACCCTTGGCTCGTTTATGGAAACCATCTCCAACACGGCCCGGAAGCTCGCGCGGCAATTGTTTCGCGACGTCTCGGCGCAGCAAGCGTTCCTCGACGCACTGGCGACGCCGCAGCCGTATCGTCCGGCCTTGATTTGGCTTCAGCCGCGGCCACCCGAGTCGCCGTTTGCTGTCGAACCGCCCTACGACTGGCAACCGTCGTTCGTCGATCGCGTGTCCGTCGCGCAGCGTCCGGGCCAAGACCCGCGGCACGACGCAGGGCATTACTATGTGCTAGACATTTCGTCCGTGTTCACCGCCGCGGTCCTGCTCGCGGCAAAACCCCACCCGGCGGCTGTTCGCGCGCAGCTGGACGGCGAGCTTGTTTCCCGACAGCCGTTGGTCATCGATCTCTGTGCCTCGCCGGGTGGGAAGAGCGTCTTTGCCTGGAGAGCATTTCGGCCCGACCTGCTGCTGTGCAACGAGGTCATCAAGAAACGCACGGCCGCGCTGGTTTCCAACCTGCAGCGTTGCCGCATCGCACCGGCGGTCGTGGTGACGATCGACAGTTCACGATTGGCGGAGGCTTGCCCTCGTTCGGCCAGCCTGGTGATCGTCGACGCGCCGTGTTCCGGACAGTCGCTGATCGTCAAGGGCAAGCGTTCGCCCGGCTGCTTCCACCCGGCGACCATCAACCTGAACGCTAATCGTCAGCGGCGAATCCTGGCGAATGCCGCGAAGCTGGTGGCGCCGGGTGGCCACCTGGCATACCTCACCTGCACGTATTCACTTAAGGAGAATGAAGGAAACGTCGAGTGGTTGGTGAAGCAGCAGCCGCAGTTCACGCCGGAAATGGTACCGACCCTGCACCCCTTCCAATCGCACCTGACCGAGTTGTCTTGCTACCGCCTCTGGCCGCAGGCTGCCATCGGTGCCGGCGGTTTTGCCGCGCTGCTTCGCAACTGCGAAGAAGGGACGCCCCAGCCGTGCGACGTCTTCGCGTTGCGGCGGGGCTGGACGAGTCCTGACCGTTGAGCCCGACTCGCAAGCGAGCAGATCCGACGGCACCGAGTCCGTCATCTGAGCGGAAGCTACGGTGTTGGCCTGCTTGCGGAGAGCGTGGGCGGGGGCGGGATAAGCGACTTGTCCGCTCGGTTGTCCTTCCGAGTAATGAAGTCGGCCAACTGCAAGATGGGCGGGCCACACAAGACGATGTAGGCCGGAGGTGCGAGGCAGAAGATGATCGGGAACAACATTTTGATGGACAATCTGCTGACGCGTTCTTCAAGTCGTTGCCGGCTAGCCTGACGCACATTGTCCGCGTAGTCCCGCAACGCGATAGCCACGTTGGTCCCCAGCCGCTCCGTTTGCCCGATGATGGAAGCCAAAGAACGAATGTCCGGCCCCCCGGTTCGCTCGGCAAACTGTCGCAAGGCTTGGGTCATCGACCCGGCTTCAGCCTGCGCACGGATGATTTCGAATTCCTTGCCAATGTCCGGCTGGCTGGTTCGGATCTCCTCGCAGACCTTTGCCAAGGCTTCGCGGAGCGGCAAACCGGCCGTGATGCACATGGTCATCGTGTCCAAGGCATCCGGGAGGCCCTGTTGAATGCGATTTACGCGTTCCCGAGCCAGACGCTCGAGGTAGAGACGCGGCAAGCCATAAAAACAGCCGAAGGCCAGGAGACCGATCACGATAACCACGCTGGTGGCTCGTGGGTCGCCAACCACACCGACGACCGCGCCTAGCGTCAGTGCGACCACCAACAGCAACGCTCCGTTTCTTGTCGCCAAGTAACGCTGGATTGCGAAACGCTCGTAGTATCCCGCTTGGCGGAGTTCCTTTTCGATGCCGACAATCTCACGTTTCGCCTGCGGAATCGAGGCCGCAAGAATTTGGCTCAAAGGGCCTGGAGGGCGGAGCGTTCCCGGGGCCAATAGCGTCTGGTCCGCACCGCTGCCAAGCAGGGAGTTCAACAAGGCAAACAGACCCGCACAACAGAGCACGAAGATCAAAATCGTTAGTCCATCGACGAACATGTTCTTTTCACCACCCGTCCGACTGCACGGCTCAGGAGAGCCATGCTACACCTATATCTACACGGCTCAGGAGAGCCATGCTACACCGACATCTACACGGCTCAGGAGAGCCATGCTACACCAGCATCACGCGTCCACCCGCATCAACCTGCTCAACCAGACAATGCCAATAATCTCCAGCATCACGCCGACCGTCAACATGACCCGTCCCGCATTGTCGTCCAGCAGACGGCGGATATGATCGGGCTGAACAAACAGCAAAATCACGAATAGCAAGGGAGCAGCCGCCGCAATCAACTGGGCGGACAACCGTGCCGCACTCGTGGTGGATCGCAACTGACGACGGAAGAATCGGCGACTGCGGGTCACCTCAGCCAATCGTTCGAGCGTTAACGCCAAGTTGCCCCCCGTCTGGTGGTGCACGGCCAGGATCACAGCCAACGTTCGAATACTCAACAGACGGACCCTGGACGACAGCGTCCGCATGGCGGTCGACACGGGCAGTCCGAGTTGCAACTGCCGGGAACACCAACGAAACTCGTCCCCCAAAGCGCCCGATGTGTCGCCTGCTACCATCCCGATGGCTTGCTCCAAAGTTCCCCCTGCGTGTATCGCCCGCGACATCTCATCAATGGCGTCCGGCAATTGCTCGTCGATCTGCCGCAAACGGCGACGACGCCAGAACGAGAAAAAGCCCAGAGGAAGCAGCAACCCCACCAGGGTTCCAAGTGCAGCCAGCAAGACGTCATCTCGGACCAACAAGACGATTCCGCCCACCAGCAACGCAGTGGCAGTCATCACCAAGAAAGCCGTGATCGAAGTCAGCGGAAGCCCGGACTCGATCAAGAGTCGATCGAACTGTTGATCGACTTGCCCGGTGACCGTCGTGGCCGACGCCTGATCCACAACCGTGAGCGTTCTCCGCAAGCTCGATTCCGCCGGTTCGGCTGCATCGAACCGGCCGCGGAACGCCCATACCACGGCGATCGCGGCCGAGAGCAACGCCAGAAAGATAACGATCGTGATTAGCGTCAGTTCCACAGTTTGTGTCCCGCCGTGATCACGGTTCCTCGCTCTGTTTATCGAACAGGGCGTCCGGTAAATGAATACCCGCCGTGCTGAAGCGTTTCAAGCACGTCGGCCGATATCCTGTCGCGTAGAAATGGCCTTGAGCGATGCCGTTGGCATCAATCCCCTGCTGCTCGAAGCCAAAGATGTCCTCCACCACGAACGCATTCTGTTCGACGCCGACGATTTCCGAGATCCGCATCACACGCCGCACTCCGCCCCTGAGTCGCGCCAGGTGGACGATCAGACGAATGCCGGCCCCGATATACTGCCGCACGACCGTCACCGGCAAACTGGTATTGCTCATGGCCACCATCATTTCGAGGCGGGCCAGAGTTTCACGGGTGTCGTTTGCATGAATGGTGCTCAGGGAACCTTCGTGGCCGGTGTTCATCGCCTGCAGCATGTCCAGCGCTTCCGCGCCACGAACTTCGCCGATCAGGATGCGGTCCGGTCGCATCCGCAAGGCATTTCGCACCAAATCCCGTTGGGTCACCTCGCCCTTGCCCTCCGTGTTCGGCAACCGGGTCTCCAACTGCATGACGTGTCGGTTCTTGAGCTGCAACTCCACAGAATCCTCAATGGTGATGATCCGTTCCCCATCCGGGATGAAGGCGCTCATCGCGTTCAACATGGTGGTCTTCCCGGACCCGGCTCCGCCGGAAATCAGGAAACTGACCCGTGACTCGACCGCGGCGGCGAGGAAGTCAACCATCGCACGTGTCAAGGATCCATTCTGCAACAGGTCCTGAACGCCCAGGGCCGTGCTTCCAAAACGGCGGATGGACAGACTCGGCCCTCGAACCGCCAACGGCGGCACAATCGCGTTCACACGAGAGCCATCCGGCAACCTCGCGTCGACCATTGGGGAAACTTCGTCGACACGCCGTCCGACCCGTGCCGTCAATCGCTGAATGATCCGCATCAAATGTTGATCGTCGGCAAAAATCACGTTGGTCCGCTGCAGTTGCCCGCGACGTTCGACATAGACCTCGTGAGCATGATTCACCAAGATATCACTGATCTCGGGGTCCCGAGTCAATGCCTCAAGCGGCCCCAATCCAAAAATCTCGTGAATCAGTTCCTCGACCATCCGACCGCGGTGTTCGGGACCCAAATCGCCGGCCTGCTGGTTGGTCAACTCCTGTGCCAGCTGTCGCACCTCGTCAGCAAATCGCTCCTGGCTCACTTCGCCGATGGCGGACAGGTTCAACGAATCGACCAGCCGCTCGTGAATGGCGACCTTGCGCTGCTGGAACAGTAGCTCCTGCGCGTCGACGCTTTCGGTCGCAGCAGGCAAGTCGAACGTAGCTGCATCACGCAAGGCAATCATGGTCCTGTCCTGACTCGAACTGGCGAACAAGGGCTTCCAAGGAGATTGTCCAAGTCCTCGACTCATTTCGTTCCGACGCTCTGCGTCGGAATGTAAACTGCGGACGCTCTGCGTCCTTGGGCAGACGACGCGGAGCGTCGAAACACTTGCGTTCCCACGCGGAGCGTGGGAACGAGAGAACGTCCTGCTGGCATCCTGTTATCGTGCCGGTACACGTATAATTGTCCGACCGGGATACTTAATCTTGTCCTTGCACTCCTTGCATTCCTCCGGCGGCTTAGGACCAGCTGCGGGGGTCGGAGCAGCTGCGGGGGTGGGAGCCATGCTCTGTTCGAACATGAAGGTCTTGCGTCTTCCTCCCATGTAGATGTCCATCGATTTGCTCACAGGCGGCACAGGCTCGGGCGTGGGCACCGGCTCCGGGATTCCCAGCACCGCAGCCAGCGTGTACTTCGCGGAGGCAGAATCCGCGTTGGCCAAGGCTTTTTCGGATGAAGGCGACTTGCCTTGCTGGGCCTGCAGCTGAGCCAATTGCTCTTCCCGAGTCTTGATCAACGCCGCGAGTTCTTCCAGACGACGCTGGCGCGAGAAAGTCGCGCCCCGGCGGATGGAGATCTGTTCGATTTGGCGCAGGGCCTCCTGCTCGATCCGAAGTTCTTCGAGTTCGAGTTTCACGCCATCCAACGCAACCTGCCCTTCATCCGGTCCGGCCGCTGCCCGCGGCTGACCCGCCTCGCCTTCCGCGACTTCCTTCGGCGAACGCAACAGCAGTGACAACTCACCTCGGCCTTCAATGACTTTCAGCTTGGCCGCTTGGTCAGGGGTCACCGCAAGCGTGACGCGGACTCCCCTGTCCTGCGTGTCAGGTCCGGACTGCGGGGCGGGATCGGTGGATTGATCCACTGCCAACACCTCGACTCCCTCCACCACGGTGAACGTCGTTTCCTTGTAGTCCTTGCGCCCTTCCAATTGGGAAAGGCGGAAGAGCACATCCACGAACGTCCCGGAAACCGCATAACCATCGACGAATCCCGACCCCTTCACCAACAGCGTGACGGCCCGTTTTCCCTGCGGCAATTTCTCGACAATCGTCGGCGTGCTTCCCAGTTTCAGCACCTCGTCCAGTCGCTGTTGCTCAGGTATGTTGACGGCCAGTTTCAGGTCCCCGCCAAGTTGCGAGACGATTTGCTCTTGTTCAGCGATCAGGCCCTTCAACTCAGCGCCACGTCCTTTGTCATCAAACTCCGCACCGATCTTGGCTGCTGCCGCGATGATCTCGTCCAGCGACTTCGCGTCGCGCTGCAACTCTGCCAGACGTTCGTTCGCTTCACCAAGTTCCTTCTCAACCGTTTCCCGAGTCTTCTCATCCGATGATCGAATCGCCAACGATAGTTCACCGCGTCCCTCGATGACCTTCAATTTGGATGCCTGATCAGCTGTCACGGCCAGGGTCACCCGCGCTTCCTGTACCTGCCCCTGTGCACCCGATACAGATTGCGGGATTGGTTCCGTAGATTGATCGATGGCCAACACTTCCACCCGATCGACTACGGCGAAGGTCGTCTCCTTATACCCTTTTCGGCCCTCCCCTGAAGGCAGGCGGAACAGCACGTCCACAAAGGTGCCAGCCACCGCGAAGCCGTCCACGAATCCAGACCCTTTCACGGCGACCGTCACGGCACGCATCCCTGGAGGCAGCTTCTGCCCAATCCTGGGCCCGGTCTTGAGCACCTCGGCTAACCGTTGCTGCTCCGGTGGAACCGCCGTATGCTTCAGGTCTTCTTCCAGACGCGCCACGACCTGCTCTTGGCCTGCGATGCTCTTCTTCAACTCGTCGACTCGCCCCTTGTCATCGAATTTCAGCCCGGCGTCGGACGCCTCCGAGATGATGCCAGTCAACGACTCCTCGTCTTTGCGTAGCTTCGCCAGCAGCGTGTTCGATTCCTCAAGTTCGGTCTCAACTGTCTCGCGAGTCCGCTCGCCCGGCGATCGAAGCGCCAAGGATAATTCACCGTTGCCTTCCAAGACCCTGAGCTGTCCGGCCTGTTCTGGCGTCACCGCCAAAGTGACCTTGATCTGCGATTGATTTGTAGGCGGATCTGTTTTCGTACCGGGGAACGAAGCCTGCTGGACCGCCAAGACTCTCACCCGATTCAGAATGGTATACGTCACCGGTTGCCGACCTCGGTAATCACCCTCTTTGGTGTTCAGCCGAAACAGGACGTCGACATACGTACCGGGTGACGCGAACCCGTCCACAAAGCCCGAGTCACTGACGCCGATCGTCACCGCGCGTAGCCCAGGCTCCAAATCATCGGCGACCGTCGGCCCCGTACCCTCGGGAAATAGATCCTCCGGCGAGAACGCATCCATCGCCTTAATCGGCCGCTTGAGAATCCGCCCGCCGATGTCAAGGGGATTTGAGATCCAAGTCGGCGGAAGCTTCTTCTTGGTCAATTCCTCTTTGGTAAGCCTCATCGTACCGATGTCGCCCTTTCGAATCACGCGGTTCACCGGCAAGTCTGTGGTGGCGACAGGAACTAAGGTGGTCTCAACCTTGGGAACTGGCTTCTCGATAGGCGGCGGAGAATCCGGTCGCTTAAGCAGAAATTGCCGCGCGAGAAACGCTCCAGAGACGCTGAGCAATATCGCTACGATGCCAGCTACTGCCGTACCGGGATTCAATCGCATCATTTGGGTTCTCCATTATCCACTTGCCGGAGACGTATAGCATTACCGGGCTTGTCTCGCAGTCTAATCGCAGGCATTAGCTACGAAAAGAGGAATTCGAGTGATTGTTTAAACTCTGCCTGTATCACTAGAATGGTTTGCGCCGTTACTTCCTCTGTCAACACATTCGGTACAGACGCGAGTTGCGACCGTCTGCCCGGATTATTCATACTCCTGTAGGCCGGAACAAGCAACCGGAAGCACTGCCGGAACGTCGGTCGCTTCCGGCGCGTGGCGTCTGCACCAAGCGGGTTCTTCCTACGAGCGTCGGTTGCGCCGTTCCGGCATGGCCTTGCGCGACCTCGTTCCGGCCTACATGAATAATCCGGGGTCTGATTTCGACCCGAGCCGCCAGGAGCCAATCATCGCAACCCGCAACGTCAGCAAGGAAACACTGCTCGTCGTCGCTGACGCTTCGGGTTGCGATTCGATACGTTCCGATCAATGCCTGGTCCGGTTCTATGTCTGCAAATAGAAACCGCGAGATGACGACGAAACATCGACATCTCGCGGTTCGACTCTGAAAGTCAACAGGAGTAGCGAAAGTGCACCCCTACTAACCGCCACCGCCAGTTGTATTGATGACGATCGCACCAACGCCCGCGCCGGTG
The DNA here is from genome assembly GCA_026692885.1 of Planctomycetota bacterium. The sequence goes on from JAPLNJ010000836.1 coordinate 21,926, forward strand.
AGGGGGGTGACAGGGAGATCGCAAAGGTCTCTCCCGTCGGTGAAAGCCGAGCCATTGGTCTTCGCGCCGGAACAGGTGTTCGAGACGCCGTTGTAAGAATAGGTCTGATCAATCGCCCCGATCGCAGCCGCGACATCGCCCAGTTCCTGGACGAGGGCGTCACGAATGGCGACGTAGCCCACGATCATTCCGATCACCGCGATGGTGACGATGATCAACAGTTCGCTGGTGATGACAAAACCAGCTTCATCTTGCCACAAAGCATGCAACAGTTTCATAACAGAACCTTTCCTCTAATACGTGAGTGAATTGACCCGCTGAAGCGACATTCAGCAAAGACACAACAAATTGGCTGGCCAGCCGGAGCGTCAAAGGTATGCAGCAAACGTGCCAAATGCCGCAGATCCGACACAATCGGATAGAAACCACCAAGATTCGCCGATTTCCCCCATTTCCGCTCGAAGAACGGCCCGCAGCTTCATCTCAGTCACCCAGCAAATGGCGTGGTTCAGCGCCAACCGTTCGCAACAGTTGGCGCAATGTGTCCACCCTTGACAACACGATTGGAAGCGGCCTCGATGTCGCGAGTGTGTGGCCTTGATCGTAAGGTTGCGAACTGCCGTCAATGACGGCAACATACCGTGGGCGGTTGGCATTGGCTTGTTTAACCGCGGGTGGTTAAGGATGGCACAATTCCGGTTGTCGTTTAACCCGGAGCCAACGGCGACGGCCCAATGCCACTTACTTTAGAATTTTTCAGCAAAGGCGTCAGGATCGGCACAGATTTTGCTAGCTCATGGCAGGTTCTTTCTGAACCTGCCATTTTTACATGATCGAGCCATGATTCTTCCACCGCCCAAGCCCAATGCC
>JAPLNJ010000837.1 GCA_026692885.1 Planctomycetota bacterium
CGCCCCTTCAGGGCTGGTGTTCTCAATCCTCTCACAACCCAGGGCGGCGCTACGCGGCTACGCCGCTCCGCTTTGCCCTGGGCTACTATGTGGCTGCCCCTTCAGGGCGAAAACCTGTGGATGATCCACGACTCTTCTGCCCCGCAGGGGCCAAAACAAATCAGCCAGGGCAGAGCGTCGCGGCCACAGCCGCAGAGCGACGCCCTGGGTACGGGTTCGATTCAATATCGCAGCCCTGAAAGGGCGAAACAAATCGGTTCATCCCACACACATCATTCGCCCGATGCAGTCAAGGCTTGTTGCGCCCCTTCAGGGCTGGTGTTCTCAATCCTCTCATAACCCAGGGCGACGTTACGCGGCTACGCCGCTCCGCTTTGCCCTGGGCTGCTATGTGGCTGCCCCTTCAGGGCGAAAACCTGTGGATCACGATCAGGGGTAGCCCCAGGGGCCACTCGGTCATCGTTGATTTCGTAATTACTCCGGGAAGCTAACCAAACTGAAACGGAAGCAAGCATCCGAAGAAATGCCAATTCATGGTAAAATCAAACAAACTGAACACGTCACGACGCGGGTCTTTTGGTGGAGCGTGGAGTCGCAACCGGACCCAAGCACGAGCCGTAATGGCCCCCGTCCCCTTTGCTTCCGCGCCTCAAAACAACGTTTCTCAACACCTTTTCCGTTTCGCCACTTGCTTCGCTTGCAGCAACGCGCAAAAGACTATACTGTTACATTTTCTCCCCTATTCCCTCGAACGATAACGTCGAAATCAGGGCGTTGGTGCACGACGCCCACCTCGCGTAAATCACTCCGGAAAGACGTTCTTGAATTGCTTCTGCAAGATTGTGCGACCTTCCTTGTCATCGGCATCGAGAGATCCGATGATCGCCTCGTAAAATCGCCTTCCGGAAGCATGAGGAAGTCTGAACTCCTGCCCTCGAAATTTCCCCTTCACCTCATAGATTAGGGAGAACGATACAAACTCAGACTTGGCAGCGGCGTCCAGGTTCAGAAGAATCGGCTTCACAGCAGATAACATCCGCTTCAATTCGGCGGCCTTCACACGAAACAACCTTGTGTAAGGTAGCTCGTCATTAATGTAACAATCACCGGAACCGTGTATCTCTTTGAAGCGTTCGAGCGGGAGGCTCGAACCATCCGAAGAAAAGACCACGGTCGCAATGGGCTTATCTTGTGGACCCAGATATGTGATCTTGCCTGCAGCGAATTTCAACATGTCTTCGGTGGCGTCAAGTACCGAATCACTCATGCTTCCCCCTCGCTCCATACATGGAATTGATGGTGTACAAACTGCCTGAGCCAAATACAACTTGTGGACTTGACTGGGAAGTTCACCTCTATCCATCCCCTCCTAACTCTTGCAGGGGATAAAACCGTTCTGCTTGTTGAACTTAGCAAAAGCGTCCAGTTGTTCCTTGGTCGGGCTGGTGGTGACGTTCTTGTTGGTAATGGTCGACGCGCCGGCTTTTCCGTCGCGCTGGTCTTCCCATGTCTTCACATATTCCCAAGTCACCCCTTCATACCATTTCCCGCAGTCTTTACCCTTCATGCAATAGGTGTATGTGGCAAAGCTGTTGCGGTAGGTCTTAGCGCCGTCCGGATTCCCCACGGGGTCGTAAAACTGATATTTCGATGTCTCGCCACCACCTGTTTTTGGGGCATCGGCCATCGTAGCCTTCGATGTGCCTCCATTCTTCGTGCCGTTCCCATTGCCTTGTTGATAGTCTGGGCTGGTCTCGCCCGCCAAACAGTCCACACCCCATCCTGCATCAGTCGTGATGTCGTCGCGGTATTTCCACGTTGAAATGAAATCACCTGGCTTTATCACCGTACCGTCTACGGATTTTTGCACAAACTGGATATGTACGATCTTCTCGCATTGGGCAATTTTTGATGACTTAGCTGGGTCGAAGACGAGGTCGATACGATTACCAGTCGTCTTGCTCTCTTCATTTGGATTCGGCGGAGACGGGCAAGGCGTTGTTCCACCGCAGTCACTCGGCTTGTCAGGTGTTTTGCCGCCACTCAAGCACATGGTCGTCTATTTCCCTTCGAGATGCTGCAGCACATGGTCGAGGTAGGTCATGGTCTTGGAGTAAAGCCGGTCGACCCGCTTGTCGGCATCGGTGATGGCAGGGTTTGCGAGGGTGTTGGCGACCCATGGATACTTCGGATCGTTGGGAAACCCGTGACCAATGGCAAACGTCAGACCAAGGAATAGGCAAAGACCTGTGTCTGTGTAAATCCCGTGCTTCCGTGTCTCTTTGACGGCGGGTGGGACCAGACTTCGGAGGATCGCATCGCCAAGGTAACTGGCCTTCTCTGGGTGGTTTTCCTTCATCTTCGAGATAACTTCGTCAGTGAAGCCGGGACTGGAGACGGGTGTTGCCTGAAGGGGGATTTTTCTCGCACTGCGCAATGCCTGTTTCGCGTATTGGCGGTCAGGTCCGCCGGCCGCATCGAGGAAACTCACCAGCCACGCGTGGGCTCGGTCGGCTCTTTCAACCTGGTCGGAAATGGACGTATCCCGAAGAATGCTGCTCAGCCAGGGGTACTGTGGATCGGTGTCGAAAGCGATGCCAAGCAGGATGATGGTCTCTATGTAGAATTTAACCGGACCTCGGCGCGTGAACCCGTGCTTCTTGGCCCGTTCGACGCCCATCTGGATCAGCCCTCGAATGGACTCCTCTCCAAGAGACTGGGAGTGCAAAGGACTGAAATCCTTGAGGTGCTCAACCATGTAGTCCTCGAAATCCGGAAGCCGGGCTTCTTCGAAGACCAGTTTTTGTTCCTTGCGAATGATCAAGACCGTCTACCTCACAACCCTGTTCAAACCGAATTCACGTAATGGATATTGGATGCAACACGGGAATCTCGATCGACGCTTGCGAAACACATTCGCGATCGACTGCGCACCGCAGCATTGTATTAGGTTTGGCACTTTCCGACAAAAGTGCATTGGCGGGACCAAGAAACGCTCGAACTTCTTCGGGCGTACAGGTCGGAAGGTACGTACGCAGCACCCGTGGATCATAGTATCGAAAGAAATACTCCTGCCCTTCCTCGTCCTTAACTAAGAAAATCTCACGCAAGTGGCGGAACAGCTTCAGGGGATCGGCGAAGGTGGTCAGCAGGATGCCGACGTTCTTACCCCAGCGTCGCGCCCAATTCTCCAGATATCCGCTGGCCGGGTCGATCGGCACGAGATAGGGTGCCACTTCGGCCACGACCGGTGCCATATCGCCTTCGAACAGCGAGCGAATCTCTTGGCCGTAAAGGCACTTGGCCTCGTAGGCGAGTTCCAAGTCCTGGGCGCCGTCCACGATGCCGTAGAGCGACTCGCCGGGGGCGAGTTGCAGCTGCGCCCGCAGGGCGTCGGCTAGTTGGGCCGGGCTGGCTTCCAGTTCCGTCGAGTTTGCATCCGGCGGCATCGCTGTCTCGCTCTCTTCACCTTCGATCGACTCACACTTCACACGGACCGCGGAACTGCGGTCAGGCGTTCACAATTCAATTGCAGTAGTTCCAAGTTGCTTTTCCGCCACGGCGGGGCTTGTCCCGAATGGCACGAGGTTAAGCGTAAGCCATTGTCATTCCGGCAGTTCCCCCACCCGGGCTCGCCCCGGTGGAGAAAAGGTCTGGTAACCAGCAGCGCCCCCCACCCTATTCCCCTTCGCCGCATTCACCGCCGCCTGCGGCGGCGGTGAATGCGGCGAAGGGGAAGGGCTGTGGTTGCGGTACGCGGCCTTGGTTTTCAAACCTCTTGTCCACTGGGGCAAGCCCAGTGGGGATGTTTCGCTTAACCTCGTGCCATTCGGATTTGTCCCCGTCGAGCGATGTTCCCAAGTCAACCGCAAGGAAACACCGCTCCACGCGGACAAGCCGCAGGGTGGCGAACCGGACAACGCCACCGGAGTCTGGTTCTGAACACTCCTCCAGGGAGGCAAGCTCCGTGGTGGGATGACGCACACCGCTTGGCCCGTAATCTCGATCTGAACTCTTAACCTCGCGTTATTCGGGACAGGCCCGGCGGCGGTTACTTGAAACTACTGAAATCGAGTTTTGAACGCCAGACCTCTCCGTTAGGAATAGCCAAAAAATAAATTCCGCCTTTGCCATTCCGCCCCTCACCCCAACCCTCTCCACGGAGTACCGGGGCGAGGGAGTTGTTTTTCGTCCGTGACTAATTCGACTGTCTCACTTCGACCCCTGCCGCCTTGCGCGGCCGGTGAAGGAGTCTTGTAAGCGAGATCGCGAACGCAGCAATACCCCTCCCTTCCCCAGCCTGCCGCCGGAGGCGGCAGGCTGGGGAAGGGAGGAAGGCGGTGAACGTCGGTCGCGATCTCGCTTACAAGACTTCTCTCACCGTCCAGGCGAGTTGGACGGGGTCGTTTTCGAAACTGAGACAGTCGAACTAACTACTCACATTTTTCCGCAGGCGGGACACGGGCCTTTGCAGACCAACGGGGTGCCCGCCTTAGCGGCGGCCTTGAACGCGGCGACGGGCGGGGCAGGACTGGCGGTTACCGGTTTGCCCATCCCCACCACGCCGATGTCCACCATCGGGAAGCCCATCACGATCGAGCCTCCGTGCATAGTCATGTCGCCCATCCGGGCGGCCATCATGTTGCCGATCTGCACGGTGGGCGAGCCGATCGCGATCGAATCTGGCGGGCCGACGCAGACACACATATCGTTGGCCCGCGCGGCGGGCATCATGCCGATCAGGACCGTGGGACATCCTGGCGGCAGGATCGGACCGCCGACGTGCGGAATGGGTGGCGTACCCGGTGTCACCATCGGGCAGACATGCATGTCGCCGACGCGTGCTGCGGGAGGCATGACACAACGCTCCTTCAAGACCCCGGAGGAAATTAACTTGCCCACATTGCCCCGAAACGTCAGCAAGAAATGGGCCGTTGCCACTTCGTCTCGCTGACGCGTCGGGTTACTTCTTTTCATCGAGTCGCCTAATTCGACTGTCTCACTTCGACCCCTGCCGCCTTGCGCGGCCGGTGAAGGAGTCTTGTGAGCGAGATCGCGAACGCAGCCATACCCCTCCCTTCCCCAGCCTGCCGCCGGAGGCGGCAGGCTGGGGAAGGGAGGAAGGCGGTGAACGTCGGTCGCGATCTCGCTTACAAGACTTCTCTCACCGTCCAGGCGAGCTGGACGGGGTCGTTTTCAAAACTAAGACAGTCGAACTAAGTGGCTCTGTACAACTACCCCGGTGCTGACTTCTTCCCCGTCTGGGCCTTATCCGCTTTGGTGGGTTCGGTCGGCTTGGCTTCCTTCGGATCTTCCGGCGCCGTGGGACTCGATCCGCCGCCGGAGCCGGCGGACCCACCACTGTTGATCTTGACCATAATCCCCTGGATTGTCACGCCGGCAGGACCGATGTCGACGAACCCGCCCGGACCGACCAGCGAGATCTGCATCCCGGCTTCGATGATCACCTTCATCCCGGCCTTCAAGTGGATCTCCTGGCCCGCTTCCACCGCGTGCTTCATGCCGACCTTTTCCTGCTGGTTCTGGCCGATCGTCAGCGATTGGTCGCCGTCGACCTTCTCGCAGCGTTTGCCTTTGACGTGCAGGTGATCGTCGGCCCCGATCTGCTCTTTCTTGTTGGCTTTAATCACGATGTCCTGATTGCCTTGACCGCCGTCGACGCCACCGATCAGCAGCTGCATGTCGCCGCCGACGTGCTCGATCTGATTACCGTGGACCTTCGTGTGCTTGTCGTGATACACCATCTCGCGCTGATCGCCGCTCTTCTTGCCGTCTTTCTCGTAGCCGACGACCAAGTGCCGGTTGGCGATGACCCGCTCCATGGAGTCGTGCCGCACCCGCGTGTCCATGTTTCTCTGGGCGTGGATGAAGATCTGCTCCTTGTCTTTCAGGTCATCAATGCGGATCTCGTTGAAGCCCTCCCCGCCCAGGGTCGAGTTGGTCTTGATGTAGCTCTTGGTCTTCTCGTCGGGCAGCGTATAGGGCGGCATCTGGTCGGCGTTATAGACGACGCCGGTAACGAGCGGCTGATCCGGGTCCCCTTCGAGGAACGTCACGAGCACTTCCTGGCCGATGCGGGGGATGAACATACTGCCCCAGCCACGGCCAGCGGAACCTTGGGCGCAGCGCATCCAGCACGAGGTCTGCTTGCCGTCCTGGTGCTTTTTTCCTTCGCGATCCCAGTGGAACTGGACGAGCACGCGACCGTACTTGTCCGGCCAAATCTCCTCGCCCTTGGGGCCGGTGACGACCGCCGTCTGTGCGCCTTGGATGACCGGCTTGGGCGTGATACGGGCCGGACGAAACACGACTTTGTCTGGGATGGCCGTGAAGGTGTTGCTATAGTCCTCGCCGCCGCCACTGCCGCCGGTTTCGTAATCTCCGACTTCCAGGCCGTGATGGTGAATCGCCGTGATGACATAGGTCTTTCCGACCTCGCTCTTCGAGCGATGTTCCTGGACTTTGAACTTGCCGCCGGGGGTGAACGACTTGCACCGGCTGGAGGCGTGGACGATGTCATATCCCGCTTCCTCTTCTTCCATGCGGGCGTTGGTATCGACCTTGCCCGCGTTGACGGTCTCGTATTCCGCGGGATAGTCGTAGATCTCGTATTTCTTTGCGTCGGGCAGAGGGATCTTGGTCGGACTGTTCGTAAGCAGGTTTGTGTTGGGCGTCTCGAAGTTATAGTCCGTCTGCGTCATTTGGCCGCTACGGAATTCGTAGCTGTGCTCCCAACTGGTCAAGTGATCCTCGGTGCCCTCGGTCTTCTTGGGAAAGCGGACCTCCTGCTCCTCGCAGTCGACGTAGGCGCCCGCGTGGTCGGCAATGATCATGGTGTGCGAGTCGGCCGCGTGCTTAAAGAAGTAAAAGATGCCTTCCTGTTCCATGAGCCGCGACACGAAATTGAAATCCGTTTCGCGGTACTGCACGCAGTACTCCCACTTGGGATGACCGTCTTTTAACTGCAGCTTGTACTTCGTGAACCCATACTCCTGGAAGATCTTTTCGATGATCTGCGGGAGCGTCATCTTCTGGAACACGCGGCAATCGGCGGTCTTGGACAGGAACCAGGGCCAGGGGACTACTTCCGCCCGATAATTCCGTCGGCCGTCCCCTTCGTCGCCTGCCACGAACTGGCTGAAGTTTCACCGTGAAGGTGACATCCTTGCCGACAATCTCGGCGGGCTTGACATCCAGATTGTGGGATATCATCTCGAGCTGGAAGCGGAACAGGCGAGAAATCTCCTCGTGGCCGGAAAAGGAAGTGAGCAACAACACGTCGTCGCCCAACGGCGTCTTCAGAGTCAGCACTCGTTTGTCTTGCTTGTCGCCCACCACCCGGCCCTCCCCCCGAAAACCGCCTTATGGAGTCCTAGGTTGCTAATGGAAAACGAGAGAACGTGGCATGGAGGGGGCGACGCTCCCGCGGAGCCGTGGGCCGTTCCTGACGGCCCGCTCCAGCTCGGCGGGGTGCCCACGGGACCTCTCGCCCTCCCATGCCCTTGGCAACCTAGGACCCAATAGGGGCAGTCTGGTGTCCTACTTCGTGCCTTCTTCGACTTTCCAGGTCATCTCTATGTTGCCCTTCTTGCCGCCCTTCGCGTCGTACTCGACGTAGGTCTGCTTGACCTCTTCGAAGTTCAGCGAGAACGAATCCGTGGGCACGGCATCGCCGCCGCCCGCCGCGGAGGTGTGCATCGAACTGACCATCACGTTCTTCAGTTCGTACTTGAGGAACACCGCACGGTTGCCGTCGCCGTAGGTGGTCGTGTCGTGGATTTCCACTTTGGGGAAGACCTTGCCAACGCAGATGGCCTCGGCGAGCTTCGGGCTGGACTTGTCGTATTCCTTGGTGCAGGAGACGTCCTCCACGGTCACCACGCCGCGGCGGCGGGTTTGGCCGGTCGCCCCGGCCCCGGCCTTGTGCAGGCCCCAACTGAAGGACTGCAAATCGGTCCACTGCTTGTGGTCCTTGTCCTGTCCTTCGCCATCGATTCCGTCGAACTTGATAAACAGTGCCATGTCGCTTCTCCTCACAATAGATTGGGAATGGGATGCGGGAGCCGATTCCCGCGAACATCCTGAACGTGCTTGCCCGGCTCAGCTCTGTTGTCGTAACCTGCCCGCAAGAGTTGCGTGTATTTTTTTTGTTTTGTCGGATCCCCGCAGGCAATTAGGACCGGCGAATCAATAAGTGTCGCAAGAATCGTAGCAGGCACACTCCGAGGCTGTCAACAAATGTGCGAGTCCGATTCGCGGTAGACGGTGGGCCGCGAGTACTTGGCCCACCCTACGCTTCTCTTCACAGTCCCTCTGTGTGCCTGCTACTCCGGAGATCCGTCGTGGGTGAAAACCGCGTCATCGGCGTCTCGTGGCAGGGGCTTGCCGCGCAGCCAGGTGTTCCAGCCCAGGTAGGAAGGCACCTCGCCAGCACGGCCCGCACGAAACCGTGGTACCTCGGCCGCCTTCAGGACTGGTTGGACGTCGAAATCGAATTCCGGTCCCACATAGGTGCGGACCAGCTGACACAGCGACGTGAGGCCGTGCCGTCGCGGCATGAATCTACAGAATTGTTCGTAGGTGAGTGGCCCCAGCCGAACACGGAACTTGTTTTCCACACTCCACACCCGTCGGCCGATGATTAGGCTCATGCCCAGTTGGCAATTCTTCCCACGGGGAGGGTCAGGCGAGCCCGTTTGACTTCGGTCCGCGGTGCTCAAGTGCAGCCATTGTCCTTGGAATTGAAGGACCTGCACGGGAATCGCGAAATACTCCTGCAGCATCGCTTCGGCAGCGGCTACCGTCCGCGGATGGTGGGCGAAATGGCCGCTGAAGTACAGAAAGACCGCGTCGCTGACTTGCAGACGGCCCCGCAACCGGTTCGTGCCGAACCCAACCAGGCAATACAGACATCGCGAAAACAGATCTTCTGACTCCGCGTGGGGATCCAGGGCCGCCCGCTCGAAGGCCGCGGGCAGCCGGTATTTCTCCCAAGCGCGGTAGAACAGCGAGAGGGTGCGGTGGTGGAATGCGTCCAGGAAATCCCGCAACGCGAAGTCCTTCTGCCGCACGCGGTCGATCAACAACTGCGTGTAGTGCCGCGGCAGCACGCCACTGGGGCCCGTCAAGCCCAGGAACGCGACGACCATTTCTGTCAGCGGCCAGTCATGTTCGCCCGCCTCTGCCGGCTCGTTCAGTCTCACCGACACGACTTCGCCCGGGGGAAACGTGTGCGAGGCCAGGGTCCGGAATCGCACCGCCTCGCGCTGCGGGGGATTGTCGTAGCCGACGGGGAAGTACTCCTTGCCGTCCTGTTCGCGCAGACGCTCACGGGCCACCTGCTCCGCCAAGCGTACGGCCTGGAAGAAGGCAAAGCGGTAGGGCTCGTCCGCCAACTGCTGGCTTACAGCAACACTTGTTCGCCTGCTCTGGGAGGCCATTCGTGCAGCGGCTCCTCGCGTTTGTTGGTACGGGCAATGGTCTTGGTAAAGGAGTTGAGGGACGTGTACAGTCCCAGGAAGCGTTCCAGCACACTGGCGAACAGAAACACGCCCCCCCCCGTGAACTTCTCTTCATCCAGCTGGAGGGTCACCTCCAGACCGCGGCAGAAGCCGCCAGCGATCTTGCCGCCCAGGCGGCCGCCCACGCGGCCGACTACACGGCGACTACGGACGCTGCGCAGGCCTTCAATCATGGAGCGGGTGACGACCGAATCGGCGAAGTCGTAGAGCTTGAGGATCTCCCGTAGTGCGTCCGCCCCTTCGGCCACGTCGGCCAAGGACAAATGATTGAGCGACAGGTGCGAAATCAATCGCCAGACTGTGCCGTGCCGCAAGCCTGGACGCAAGGTCGCGGTCGGAGCCGTCAGGCAGGCCACCTTGGCCACCGCCTCAGCAGAAACCAACTGCAGGTACGGCTGGCCGCCTCCAAAGGGCAACTCGCGCGGCAGGTCGCGGTTCAGGCAGGTGGTTTCCACGTCCAGTGTCCACTTCGGGGGGGCCGAGGGATGGAAATCCAGATCGACGAGCGTCAGGAACACTTCCGTGCCGTGGTCCACCTGCCCTCCGGCAAACCGCGCGGGTCGCCGATCGGCGTACCAGAAGGTGCGTTGTTCCCGCAGGTCGCGTCCGTGCTGGACAGAGAAAAACGGCAGGAACTCCAAGGCTTCCCCCCCAGGTGATGTGGCAAGCACTCGGTTGACCGAGTACACCTCGTGAGCCCGCGGACGGCGCGCGTCCGGCACCACCCGATACTCGGTCTCGGTGTGGGTCAGCGAAATGGGTTCGGCCCGCTGCGTGAACAGGTTGACGATCGGGCAGCAACCCAATTGGAACGTGTCCCGCGTGACATTCTTCTCCAGGTCCCGCGAATGGCCGCGCACGTACACGAACAGTTCCAGCGTGTTGCCGAACTTCGCGCGCACGCGGGGCGTCAGGCCGGTAAAGTCGAGGAACAGGAATTTATCGGGAAAGACCAGATACTCGGACAACAGACGATAGCCCCAGAACGAGCGAGACGGGTAATCCAGCAGGCCCTCGTCGTGCGCGAAGCCGACGGGACGGATGGTATCCTTGTCCAGGACCACCGGCGCGGGGTCGTTCAGCCCCTGGGCCACGACCACCCCCAACGTGTTGTTCAGCAGCAACTCGTAGAGATCGTAGACGAACGGCGAATGGCCGCGGAGGAAGAACCGCAGGCTGTTCAGGTCCAGCTGCCCGATCGGAACCTTATCGGAAAACGATTGCAAGGTCAGCCGGAGGATGGCTGTGGCGTCGGAGGAGAAGCGTACGGAGGGCGCGGTGAACGGCGGACCGCGCAGTTCGGCGGCCTTCACCTCCAACGGCCACAAGGTCACGGGATAGCAGGTGCGGAACCGGCAGGGTTGGCCCCCGATGGACTCTGTCTCGACGGTCTCGTCCCGCTGGATCGCATACCCGGTGGTCAACTGGCCCTTGTGACGATCCAACGAGAATTGCGCGATGGCAGCGGACGGGATCGGGGCCAGGTAGTGCGGATACAGGATCCCCAGGAGAGCCTCGGAGACTTCCGGAAAATCGTCGTCCAGCTTGTGCCGAATGCGGGCGTTAAGGAAGGCGAAGGCTTCGATCAGCCGCGCGACGTGCGGATCCTTGACCTCGTCGGGCCCCAATCGCAGCCGGCCGGCGATCTTGGGGTGGGCGTCGGCAAACTCGGCCCCCAGACTCCGCAGCACCGCCAGTTCCCGATTGTAGTAGGGCAGCAATTCGTCGCTCATGCGGCCCCCCCGGCAACCGCGAAGCTGCCGCTGACCGGCTCCAATTGCGAGTCGAAGACCACGGGTTCCGGCGCCGGCTCGGCATACATCAGGGCATCGATCCGTAGCCGCAGCCGACGATCCGTCCGGTCGATGTTCCCCAGCAGTTTGACGTTCACGCTCTTGAATCGTGGTTCGAACTTCCGGATCACGTCTTCGACAATCTCGCGCAACTGCTCGCGACTCTCCGTCGAACCGAAATTCGCTCCGGAGAAGTCCGGGATGCCGTAGCTAACCAGCGATTCTTCCAAGTCTCCCAAGTCCGGCGGCCAGTGGGTGCAGCAACAGCGCGAGTTCAGCAGGTTCTCCAGATCCCGGCTGACACTTTGCTTCAGTTCGCGCAACACCTGATGGCGCGACTTCGAAGGCTCACGCGAATTCTCGGGCTCGTCATCCAGCAGTCGGTCGAGCACCGAGGGAACCAGCTGTTGGTCTTCCGGGATGCGGGGCATGGCACAACCTGAGCTCCTGTCTTGCTGGTGTCCTTATAGACCATCGGCCCGCCTGAAGCAAGGCGGGGCGGACTGGCCAGACTGGCCAGGATGATTCAGGGGACCTCACCGGGGCAGAGCCGTCCGGCGACGGCGTCGCTCAGCCGCGGGAGCGGAGGACCAAGACGACGGTCAGCATCAACAGGCCCAAAGCCGTGGCGAATCCGGTGAAGGCGAGCCGGCGAGCCAAGCGGTCCTTGTGCAAAGCGCTCCGGGTCCAGGCCAATTCCTTGTGCTGCTGCACGATGTTTTGGAACACGCCCCGCACGAACGCCTGAGAGGGGACGTGACGCCCCGCCGCCGTGAAGTAACAGCCGCCGAATAAGCCCACCCGCTCCTCGTGCTCCTCACAACTGTAGCCGTCCGCCACAACTTTGATCAACCGCGAATTCAGATACCGACGCACCTTGCACAGCAGCGTGTACAGCTGGCGATTGCCCGGCTTTGTCGTGGCTTCCGGTTGTTTGAACAGATGATAGGTCCAGTCCTCAAAGGCGGCCACCGCGTTCTTGGCGACGGCTTCCAGGCGGTCCGGGATCGGGGAATCCCCCGGCCGATTCCCCTTGCCAAACCGATTGTCCTTCAGATTCGACGGCAGACGCCGGACCAGTTCCTGGAATCCCAAGTCATCTTCCCAGCCGCTGACGATGGCGTAGGTCGGGCAACGCAGACGCAGGCAGCCCACGAGGGTCTGCAGATCCAACGAGGCAGCCTCTTTGACGTCCGGACCTTCCGAGGCATCACACAGGAGCATATTTAGCGGCAAGAGGGTGACGATACCGTTCAGCGGGGCACGCGGTTGACGGGCCGCCACGATCAGACGGCCCAACTGCTCGCAACGCGCGATCTGCTCGTTCATCGCGTCGCGGTCCAGCGCCAACCGCTGCTTGTTGACGCCCGCAGGCGGCTGACTGCCGTCGGAGGCGACCGCATTGCGGCGCAAGTCCTCGGCAGGGACTTCCAGCGTCTGACCCATATTGAGCGGGGCGTTGGCGGACGGCGGCGGTGACACCGACGGCGGAGGGCGGGACGCCTCCGCGGCTGGCTGCTGATCGAGCACTTCCACCGCGGGCGTGGGCCAGCAAGTGCGCGACAGATCGATGTTTTGCGACGGGGTTGCCGCGGGAGTGCTGCTGCGGACGGACTGTAAACGCTGCGTGGCCCGCTGAGCGATACGCGTCAGGCAGCCCACGTCGCTGCAGACCACGAACACCCCGTCGTTGCCGGCGTACCAGTGCAGCGCGCTCCGACCCGCTGGGTAGTTGGCCAACGCCCACTCCAGGCCCGAAGCCATAAACAGCTGATGGACACGCTCTGGATCCTCGACACCAAGCACCAGAAACAGCGGCAAGTCGTACAATTGCAGGCCCAGATGTTCCAACTCCGCCAGCCCCTTTTCCCAAGCCGTTTGAAGATCGTCGAACAGCTCGTATTCCGGCAGTTGCCAAAGGTATACCGCGTAGTAGACCACCGCCGAAATGACGGCCACCAGGAACAACAAGATCGGCAAGAACGTGAACCACTGATCGAGCAATGGGATTCCTGTCGAGTCAAAGCGAATCTTCAGAAAAACGGCCAGTAGGCTGATGGACAGGAAGACGACCGTCCCTAGTGCCGCCAATGCCGGCAGCGAAAGCCGCCCCAGTTTCCGTGGCAGTTCGAACCAGCGGGTCGGATCGAACAGACTCCGAAGCATCCCGAACAGGGGCGAGACTAAGGTGGTGAAGAATCGCATGGGGGACTCGCTTGCTAGGAGGAACCGGACTGTTAGCCCGGATGCTTCATGGTGGGTGGGCCAAGGTCGCACAACATCATGGGGGCCTTCATCCGGGCTGGTGCAGCGCCCAAGCAAGTCCTGCCAACGCGCCGGCCGCGATGACCGCCAGCAGGGCCGCCATCAGCAACGCATGCCCGCGCAGTTCCGGGGCCCCAGGCGGGATCTTGCCGGACGGAATGATCGGAGGCACGCCGCGGCGAAGTTGGAGAGCCGAGCCGGTTTGGGACAGCCAAACATTCAAGGTCGCCGACAACTCGAACTTATCGACCAGGCCCGCAGCGACCTCCGGGATCTCGTAGAGTCCGCGAAACCCCAGGATCACACAGACAAAGTAGACTTCCAGAGCATCTCGCTGCCTCTCCGTGGCAGCCTTCTTCGCCCACGTATAGAACAACAACGCCCGGTCCGCCGTGCCAAACAGCACTCGTTCCACCGGGTTATTGGCCCAATAGTCCGCCCCCTGCCACACGTGGGCCGAGAGCAGCTCATCGACCCAACAGGCCAGCGCAAACTTGGCCGACTTCCAGTTCTCGTTTCCCGCGCCCAGCTCCGCCTCCGCGCGGTCCAGGATGCGAAGGATCCGCTGGTGTTCCTGTTCGGCGCTGGCCTCGTGCCCGCCTTCGATGCGGTCCAGCAGCTCCAAGACGTACTCGAATACGGGATCCACGGCGTTGGCGAATTCAGGCGTCATCTACACCACCGGTACGGCAAACAGAGAGAATTCCAGTTGCGCGTTCTTGCCCCCACAGTTCAGGATCAAAACGCGTTTTCCTCGCAACGACTCGCGGTTGACAATCAGCGCGTCCCGGAATCGCAGGGCCAGGGTCTGCGAGGCCACCACGTCGGCCCAGACGGCCGTCGGCTCGCGGCTGACTTCGTAGTATGTGGCATCCGACCGCAACGGCAAGGGCGACGGAGGCTGTGGCATCGGTTTCAGGGCCAGTCCCGGCAAGGCGCTCCGAAACAGCACTTCCACCTGGCCGGCACTGCCCATCTTCCAGTGCAACTGGTTGGGGGCGAAGAAATCGTTGCACTCCTGGGACGACATATTTTTGTGGGTCACCCCCACGTACCAGACCCCGCCCGGGAACAGCCAGTCGGGTTTGATACCGACTTGGATTCCGTTGAACACACCCTCGAACGGCCGCTGTTCAAAACGCCCCTTGGGGCCAGCGACCAGCAACTGCCGATCGATCTTGGCCTTGAACCAGCGGAAGATCTCGCCGAGCCGATCGTGGTCGTAGTACGGAATCGACGGAAGCTCTTCCACCGGCAGTTCGTGGGGCGGCAACGCGGCGAATTCCGGGGGCCGACGTTCCAGGCCCAGCAGCGACAGGCGGCAGACGGTCCGGCACAGCTCGCGATAGACGGTAAACGGGTGGATCCCACGGGAAAACACCAAACTGCCCAGTTCGCCGTAGGACATGCACAGGTACGACAGCCGAATCAGGCGATCCACCTCCGCGGGATCCTGGTCGGCAAAGTTGATGCCCCGGGCCCGCACGTTCTCGCTGAGCACTTCGATCGTCTGCCCGATCCGGTCGTAGATGTACAGCAGGATTTTCGTCAACGGCCCCCAAGTCTCGACGGCCAGCACGGGCGGAATGTAGTCCGTATCCAATTCAGGCCCGGCTTGGCCGGCACGTTTGATTCGCGCAAGGGGCAGCAATTCGTAGTTCGCCAGATCCTCGGTGGACAACCGCAGCTGAACGTTCAACGCTTTCAGGTTGACTTCCTGCTCGTCCCCGCCGCCCGTCTCATCGGGACGCGAGACCTGAACTTCGTGATAGCGGCAGACCCGGCGGTGGGCCGACGCGGTTTCGCCCCCACCGTCTCCCTCCGCTCCCGCCAATAACGCGACGTTCACATCGCCGAGCTTCAACTTGGGCACGGCCAGATAGACCATCAACAGCGGTTCACTCTGCAGCGACACTTCCAGCGCCGCCGTCAGGGCGGCCACCTCCGTCAGCCCTTCGCGCAACGGCTTGCGGTCCGGCGACTGGCCGAATTCGAGGGACACCAGCGTGCCATCCCGGAACCGGGCGCCGCAGCTATAGACGTGAAAGAAACCGTTGGCAATGGCCTCCGTACCCAGATCGACCTGGCGCAAACCGTAGTGATAGGCATGGTCGAACGCCACCGACAGGGACAGCTGTTCTTGCCCATGCTGGTCCGCCGCCTGAAAGTGCTGCGGGACGACAAACAAGCCTTCGGACCAATGAACGGGAAGGTTCCGCATACGCTGCGCATCTCCGTGCTGTCACATGACCGTCGGGACGTGCGTCGAGGCGAGCTGCCCGCTGACGCCCCCAGCGCGTCGCCCAATTCGGTAACTGAGCCGCCACGGCCGGGGGCTGCGAATGGTGCCCCTCTGACACGGTGGCTATCGGTCGGCGCGACCGTGGCGCAGCTGTCAGCCCCGCCAAGGGCTGTTATCTTAGCGACAGTTCCTGCGGATGGCAACCGACACACGGGAGCAGCGGATCGCGACGGCGATGGACGAATCGCGGTCCGCGAGGTTCCGTAAGTGTCTTGCTTGTAATGGGTTAACTACATAGTCCGTGCCACCCGGAACTTCGGAATCCGTATTGAAACCAAATGATCCAAACTATCCGCCAAACGCCCTGAATACGGTAAATCCGGTGAAGTCGATACAACACGTCGGCCGAAACTTACTATACGGACTGACGGTGGACGAGCAGGACGCTTCACAACGACTTCCCGCCGCAAGCGCCAGGCAGGCCACCGAGCTATCCGCAACAGCAGCACGGCAAAGGCGAAACTTCACGCCACAAGACCTCAGGGCTTCGCAGGATCGTCGTGGCGACCACGGACGTCGAGACCCGCATGTCCGCGGCCTGCGGCGAGGTCTGGTTGGCTCTGGCTAGGGGGGGGAAATGACTCACTCATTTGCAACTTGCGGGAGCCTGTGGCTCCATCTCTGGCTACTCGTAATCCTAACTGGAGGCGCGGCCGCCGCGGAAGAACTGCCGCAGCCACTTTTTCCAGGCGACGAGTGGCTCCGCGGCGATCCTGTGGAGATTGTGCCCGACTTCATCGTGCGCGGACAGGCACCCAGACCTGCTCAGCCTTTCGACGTATTTTCGCGGCCCCAACAAACCTTTGATCCCGGGGGGGACCGCCCGAGCACGGGACTCGGCGGCTTGGATGTGACGTTGGCTTCGCCCGATCGTCCGGGAACATCGGAGGTTGCCTCCCGCGCGGGAACGGCAACGCAGGCCCCGACCACCGCCACCGAGATGTTGGAGGGATCGTCGTCCATCCAGACAACGAATATCCTCCGACGTTCGCCCATCGCCCTCGAACCCTACGTGCGAGGGTACAGCATGGGCCAAATCTACGGTGCTTCCAGCGGCGTCTATTGGACGTCTGCACGTGCCGATCTGGACTCGATTCTGAGCAAAATGGATCCCTCACTGGTCGAGCAGATGGTGGTCATTCCGGGACCCTACGGGCTCCGGTACGGTCCCGGCTTTGCCTTCATCGACATCATGCCGATGCAGACGCCACGCTACGCCTGTGGCTCGGAGAACCACAACCGCGCTGCGCTGACCGTCCGCGGCAACGGCGGACAGGTGTACGCCACGGACACGGTCTACGGCGGAGCAGAGCGGTACGGCTACGCGGTCACCTACGGCAAACGCGTCGGCTCGGACTACCAGGCAGGAAACGGACTGCTCATCCCCTCGGGTTACGATGTCGGGAACCTAACCGGGCAGATTGGGTTCGACTTAGGGGAGGACCATCATCTGGAGTTCCGTTACCAGTCGATGGATCAACGCGATACCGAGTATGCCGGACAGTTCTTCGACATCGATTCCTTGGTGACCAACGCCTTTTCGGTGGGATACGTGAAGGGCGAACGGGACGACGCGACGCGACTGGAGGCCACTGGGTGGTATAACCGCACGGAGTTCGCCGGGACGACCCTCGGGGCCGACAAACGGCAGCCGTACTTCCCGGTGTTACAGCGTGTGGATCAAGCCTTGGCGGATCTGACAGGCAATTACCCGACCCCTCCGACCCCCCCGCAACCCCCGGACCCGAAGCCACCCGCGTATCAACCGCTGAATTCGCCGCTACCTGGGACTTTGGGACAATACATCAACGGGAACACGAACGGTAGCTTGATGTCGGCCGGAGCCCGAGCCGCCTTGGTGTTCGGAGCGGATCAAGATATTCAGTTCCGGGTGGGCGCGGATTGCCGTTTCGTCGATCAGTCGATCACCGAGAACTATCGGTTGCACCCCACAAACCCCGCGGACCCCACGAACCCCCTGGGTGGCCCCTACCAGGACTTCACAACCAACTTGCCGGCGGCGTCATTGGTCGATCCGGGCCTCTATGCGGAAACCTCACTTAACTGGACTCCCTACTTGTCGACGACGGCGGGGACCCGCATCGATTGGGCGCATACCACAGCCCAAAACCCAATTGATCGGGGGGCAACCAGAAACATCATCGGCAATGACCTCAGCCAGAGCGATGCGCTCCTGGCGGGCTACATCAACAATCGATTGGACATCAACGCGAGTTGGACGACACATCTTGGGATGGGCTACTCGGAGATCACTCCCGACCTGTTCCAACGTTATGCCAACAGCCTCTTCATGGGCATCATTCAGAGCGGGTTCAGCCGTGTCATTGGCGATCCCAATTTGCCCAAGGAACGCCTCTTACAGGTCGACTGGGACGTCGAGGCAAAGTACGATTGCCTCCGCGGGCGGGCCGCGGTCTTCTACGGTTGGCTGTGGGACTACTCGACCTATGCCGCGAATGTCATCTCGGACCCAACCGGGGCGCGGCTGTTGTATGCGACGAGCACGGACCGTGCGAGTCTGACGGGGTTTGAACTGTATGGTGAGTACGATCTGTTTCCGGGAGTGACCCCGTTTGCGGCGGCGCGATTCGTGAGGGGCGAAGATGAAGTCATTGCTCAGCCGCTGTTCCAGATCCCGCCCTTGGAGGGCACGGTTGGCGTGCGGATCGAGGACATGGCGGCCCCCCGTCCCTGGGGTGTCGAATGTGCCGCGAGGATGGTGGCCAAGCAGGATCGCGCAGCCTCCCTGCGAAGTGCGGGGATCCCGGGCGTGGTCGCCCTCGAGGAGCCAACCGATGGTTTCTTCACCGTCTACCTGCGGGGCTACCTCAATATGACGAAAAACCTGCATCTCGTAGGCGGAGTTGATAATCTCTTCAACCGCTCCTACCTGGAGCACTTGAATCTGCGACTCCCCGCGACGTCTTCCTTCATCGCCGCCCCGGTGTTGTCGCCGGGCATCACACCCTATGTCTCCCTCGAATGGACGCTGTGAGCTTGCGGCCACCAGCACGTCTCCCGCAAGCTAGCCTGCGAGCGGGTTGTGTAAGCACCCACTCAGAAGTTCGTGGCTGATTCCGCCACCCAGAAACCCGGTTTCTTGCAGAAACCGGGTTTTTTTGCAGACGAGAACTTGTGAGTGGGCGGCCTTGATCAGAACGTCGCGCACCGTAACCCGCAGCGTCAGCGAGGAAGAGCGGCGTTTCCTCGCCCTTTCTTCCCCCGTCTTGCCTGCGGCGGCTTCGCCGCCGCTGGCGAAACGAGGGAGGGAGGTTATGTGGTGGATCGCCTCGTGTAGCTGCGAACGTGAGCCTCCACGGGACAAGCCCGTGGCATTTAATTCACGGAACCATAAGATCTCATGCTTGACACGCCAGCCCCAAAAAACCGTTGGGTGCCCGTGGGTCGGCGGATCGCGATGCTCTGAAGATCAGAATCAAGCCGGGGCGTTGCCGAATACGGCAACTGAGGCGAGCGGCAGTGAAAACAGTGGATGGGTTTCAGTGGGGCCGTGGGCGTAGTGCAAAATCACGGGCTCCACCGAGGCCAGCTCGGCGGGGGCCTAACTCGATTCAATAGGAATTTGTAATGATGGCGAGTCTGGGATGGTTGCGATGAAGGGCGACTTAATCTTTCGCCTTAATCTTCCTCCGGCTGCATGGGAATGGAGGGAGAGATTAGGGGGAAAGATTAAGGCGAAAGATTAGGGTTCCGGCGAAGCCGGCTAAGTTCACTCGCCGCAGTCCCTTACGCCTCATCCGTAGCACAAAGTGGCGCTATCCAACTACATTGAGCTTGGGTAAGCTATTTCCTGCCGCTCGCCTGAGCCGCCAACGCCGCCACGGCTGGGGGCTGTGAACTCAGCCCCTCGGACACGGCTGCTATCCGTCGACGCGAGCGTGGCGTGAGCGTGGCGCGTTGTCAGCCTCGCCAAAGATTGTTACCTTAGTGGCAAATCCTGCGGAAGGCGACCGACACAAGCCCTTCGGATCCGGCTCACTTCGAGAATTGCGATGCCTAATTCCTCGCGTACCTATGGCGAAGACTGGAGGAGTGCCCCGTCTCGACCCTCTCCAGGTCTGTTGCGAATGCAGCGGTTGGTGGCCACCTTCTTAGCGGTAGCCCTCTTGGCGGTCCTGATTTGGCTGGTGGTTTGGCTGTGGCCGTCGCCGCGGACGTTACGGATCGCCTGTCTGCCGATCGAGGACTACCATGTGCTGGTGGCACCCCCGCTGACGTTTGCCAGGCTGGACGCACAGATGCTGCAGGAGTTCTGCCCGCCGCACGCGTACGAGCGTGCCGATAAGACGGACTCGCGTTCCGTACAGGAGGACTTCCTGACCAGGTTTGGCAAGTGGCAGGAACGTGTCTTGATCTGTGCGGTATGGGCCCACCCGGTACAGGACTCCACGCAGACGTTCTTGGCCTGCGACGACTTCCAGCCGGGCCGGGAAGAGGATGTTTCCGGACGTCGCGGGGCGGGGAAGCTCCCCCTCACGTCGCTGTTGGAAGCCATCGATCAAAGCCCCGCGCAACAGAAGTTGCTGGTCATTGATGCAGGCCGCTTGGAAGCGGCGCCGCAATGGGGCATGGCCCTCAACGACTTCGTCCAGGAGGTCGAGACCAAGGTGGGGCTCATGCGTCCCAAACGGGGTCCGATCTGGGTCCTGCTGGCCAACTCGTCCTTCGAGCAATCCCACATCATGCCGAGTGAGCAACGGTCGGTCTTTGCCTATTTTTTCGCCGAAGCGTTACGGGGAGCTGCCGACGGCACCGGCAAGAAGTCGGATGGCACCGCGAAGAAGCCTGATCAAGTGCTCGACTTAGCGGAGGTTTATCTCTATGTTCGAGAGAAGGTCTCTTCCTGGGTTTGGTCCCAGAGCCGCAAGTCCCGGACCCAAACGCCAGTCTTGTTTTGCACCGGTACAACCCTGGATGCGAAGCAGCTGCTGTTGAAGGCGGAACAGGTAGCGATGCGCAGCCTGCCACGCTCCGGCAAGGACAAGGCCCAGGCGGAAGACAAGGCGGAGGACAAGGCGGAGGCCCAGGCGAAGGACGAGGCCCAGGCGAAGGACGAGGCCGTTGCCTCAAGTCCCGCACCGAAAGCCGAATCGCGAAGTGATTCAGACGCAAAATCAGCCGACACGCCACGTGAGGCCGGAGAAGCCAAGCAGGCCATGTCCGGACCCGCGGCCGGAGACACGGGTTTAGCCAAAGCCGTGGATGCCGTGGCGTCGAAGCCCGCGTCGCAACCCGGCGAAACCGGCAAGGAATCCCCGTCCTCGACCGCGAAGCCTTCGGGACCCCCGTTGCCGGAGGGGAAGGCTGCAGCAGGGAGTCGGACGGCGGCCGTCCCACCGCCACCCGCAGCGCGCAAAGCAGAAGAGTTGGCGGCCCTGGCGGGGAGATTTCCAGGGCTCAAAGACGTCCTGGCGCAAGGCTGGAAGGCCTGCTACACGCCGCTGGAACGCTGCCCCGAACTGCAGGCGGAACTTGGTATCTGGGCCCCGGTGGATTATGCCCCCCATTTGTCCAGGCGTCTGGAAGAGTCGCTTTGCGCCTACCAGTACCGCGCCTGTGCCTTACCAGCCCTTTCGCCGGACCCGGCCGCGAAAGATCGGGAGGCAGCGCCGAGCGGCAAGGTGATCCAGGACGAATCTCACACCGTCCAGGACGACTACGAGAAAAAGTTCTGCGATTTAGCCAAGACGTTTCGCGGCGGGGAAACGCAAACGAGCTACGACAAGTTCGAACCCCTCGGCAACGCGGTCCGAGCGCGGAATCAAGCTT
The DNA here is from genome assembly GCA_026692885.1 of Planctomycetota bacterium. Next base: position 21,714 of record JAPLNJ010000837.1, read on the forward strand.
TGTTTGAGGTGCCGTACTACGTCCGGATGCAGACCCACCTGCCGACCGCGGTTGCCCCCAAAGACTATTACGACGCGGTGTTGCAGTTGGTCGCCTGCCTGGAACGCGTAATTCAAGATTTGGAAAGTGAGATTCTCCGGCGACCCGTGCCGGGCGGCGGGGCAGGCCAGTTCTTTGTGTCCATCGGAGACGAGGGCCGCGACGTGCCCGTGGAGACTCTGTTTCAAGACATGGCGGAACAACGCGACAAGGTGCGGCGGCTGCTGTTGCTGACGAATTCGAGCGAATTCCGCACCATGGATCCGCTGTTGCTCCTGGACTTGCTGGCTACGCCCTTGCTGGATCCGGTCACGCGAGCGAGGGGTTGGTCGCGACTGC
>JAPLNJ010000838.1 GCA_026692885.1 Planctomycetota bacterium
AGTGGCTCAAATTCTTTGGCGGCAGCGGTTTTGGGTACGTGCCGCAGGCTCTGGCCAACTGCTTTACGCCCGCTTCTTGGCCCGTGTTTCAGGATGAACTACTGGCGTTAGCGGAAGGTCAGACCCGCTGGGAGAGCGTGCTGCCGATTCGCGATCTGTATGGCAACGAACGGATCGTCGTCTGGAGACTGGCGGTGCAGCCCGGCCATCGCGAGACCCTGTGCAGAGTTCTGATCAGCTTCACGGACATCACCGATCGCAAACGGGCCGAGGAGGCGTTGCGGGAGGCGAGCCAATTCAACGAGCAGGTCATCCGCAACGTCCAGGAGGGTATCGTGGTGTACGACCGCAACCTGCGGTATCAGCTCTGGAACCCCTTCATGGAGCGTCTGACGGGCTACACGGCTCAGGAGCTTCTGGGCCGGCGTCCGGAGGAGGTCTTTCCTTTCCTGCGGGAAACGGGGGTGCTGGAGCGGCTCGAACGGGCTCTGGCAGGGGAAACGCCCGGGCAGCTTGAATTCCCGTATACCGCGCCCCGACTCGCAAGTTCGGGGTGGACGTCCGATACCAGCGGCCCCCTGCGGAACGCTGTCGGCGAGATCATCGGCGTGATCGGCATGGTTCGCGACATTACCGATCGCAAGTTGGCCGAAGAGGGTCTGCACAACCTGCACTTGCAGTTGGCCCACCTGGGCCGGCTGTCGATCCTGGGGGAGCTGTTGGCCGGAATTGCCCACGAGATCAACCAGCCTTTGTACGCAATTGTCAACTACGTCAATGCCTGCCGAAATTTGCTGACGCAAGACCAGCCGAACCTGGTCGAACTGAGGGAATGGAACCAGGAGATCGCCGCGGCGGCCGCGCGGGCCGGAGCGATCATCCAGCGGCTACGGGGTTTCCTCAAACGGTCGGATGTGCAGCGTCTGCCGGTGCCCATCGACGAGGTTATTCAGGATTCGCTCGACCTGGTCGCCTTCGAGACACGCCGCCTGCAGATCGTCGTGCAGTATGTTCCGGACGCAGCAAATTGCCCAGTTTCGATCGACCGTGTGCAGATCCAGCAGGTGCTGGTCAATCTGCTCGGAAATGCGTGTGAGGCCTTGGAAGGCCGCGAGCCGGGAACGAGGACGCTGACGGTGGGCACGGTTCGGGAAGGGAGTTTTGTGGAGATTTCGGTTGCCGACAATGGAGCGGGATTACCGAGCCCGGGACTCGGCAAGATCTTTGAACCCTTCGTGACGACCAAGCCCCGTGGTTTGGGAATGGGGCTGGCCATCAGCAAGACGATTGTCGAGGACCACGGCGGCCACATCCGGGCCACCGCGAATCCCCGCGGTGGGGCCACGTTCCGCTTCACGCTGCCCGCGGCTGCCGAAGACTTGTGGAATGTATGACGGATTACAGGGCACGGGGAGAGAGAACTGATGTCTGACAAGCCCACGGTTTTTGTCGTGGACGACGACGAGCAGGCCCGGAAATCGGTGTGCGCGCTGGCCCGGTCCATGGGCGTCCCGGCCGAAGCGTTCGCCTCGGCGGAGGAATTCCTGGCCCAGTACACCCCCGATCGTCCGGGCTGCCTGGTCACCGATTTCCGCCTGCTCGGCATGAATGGTCTGGAACTCCACGACGAGTTGGTGCGGAGGCGAATCTTCTTGCCCTTCATTGTCCTGACGGCCCACGCCCGTACTCCGCTGACGGTGCGGGCGATGCAGGCCGGGGCCATCACGCTGCTGGACAAGCCCTACGCGGATGACGACCTGTGGGACTCGATCGGTCGGGCCTTGGCCGAGCAGGCGGCTCGGCAGACCGCCGAGGCGAAACGCTGCGAACTGCGGGAACGCCTCGCCCGGCTGACTCCCGCCGAGCGTCGGGTTCTGGTGCTGTTGGCGGAAGGCACGTCCAATAAACAGATCGCCTATGAATTGGACGTCAGTGTGCGGACCGTGGAGAACCGCCGCCGTGAGATTTTGGGAAAGCTGGAGGCCGGCTCCCTGGTCGAACTGATCCGCCTGTGGATCGATTCCGGCGAACAGGCTTGACCGGCGCGGGCCATTTTCGCAAACCCGCAACATATTGCGCATTTCTCCCTTGTCCCCTGCCGACAACTTTGGCGAGAATCCACAAGTGCCTGCAGCCTGAGCGAGGCAAGATCGACCGCGCTCGGGGTGTACAGGCGTTTGCGCCGCAGGAGATCATTTTGGCTAAGCAAAGTCACGACCTGACCGAACGCGGGCAGGCCGAAGTCACCCCGTCAGAAGACGTCACCCAACACCCGCTGGCCGACGAGCGTCTGCAGAGCCTGCAGCTGCAATTGGCCCACCTGGGGCAGGCCGCGGTGATGGCGGAATTGGCGGCGAATATTGCGGAGCAGGTGAGTCAGCCCCTGTATTGCATCGTGAACTATGCCAAAGCGTGCCGTAATGTGCTCGCCCAAAGCCCGCCCCGGCTGGAAGAACTGCGAGACTGGAACCTGGAAATCGCCGCCGCCGCCGCGCGGGCCGGCGAGATCGTCCGACGGATGTTGGCCCTGGTCCAGCGATCCGCACCGCAGCTGCTGCCGATCGATCTCGGCGAGGTCGTGGAGGAATCGCTCGCGCTGGTCGCATCGGAGCTGCACCGTTTGAACATTACGGGGCACTGGGCGTCTGGTGACACCTGCCTGACGGCCCTCGCCGATCGGATCCAAGTCCAACAACTCTTCGTCAATCTGTTGCAAAATGCCTGCGAGGCTTTGACGGAGACCAGCGGCGCGAGGCAGATCACGATTCGCGCCGCAGTGACTGGCGAGTTCCTCCAAGTCTCGGTCGCCGACAACGGACCGGGACTAGCCGATGCGGCAACCTCGACTCTGTTTGATCCGTTTGTCACGACCAAGCCGCAGGGCTTGGGCTTGGGATTGCCCATCAGCAAAACGATTGTCGAGGCACATGGTGGCCGGATCTGGAACACGGCCAATCCCGCTGGCGGGGCGACGTTTCATTTCACCCTGCCCCGGGCCTAGGAGTCTGTCCGAGTATTGCCAGCTGGCACAATATGCTGTAGGGTTAGCGTCATGCTGTAGGGTTAGCGTCGCGAGCAGCGACATTCCCTCGTGGTTTGAGTGAATACTCGGACAGACTCCTGGAATTGCAACCGTCCGAGCTCCGACCCTTCCGCCGCCGTGCTGCAAGTTCTTTCGCAACATTTCGATCCACGCCGAATACTGACAACTGGAAAACCCGTGCGGTGAGAAGATGATCGACAGCCATCGACAATTCGAGCCTCGCCTGCGCTGGCTGGGGGGCCTGTGTTCCTTGAGCATCGGCGTCTTGGTTTTTCTCGCGCTGCTGAGTTGGGCCTTGGGCGATGCCGAATCGGCTACCCTGGGCCTGGAAAATGTGGTCATGGACCACCTGGCCGCGCTGTTGATGACCATCTTGAGCAGCGCGATGTTCTGGCAGAGCCAACGGCCCGACAATCCGACGACCCATCATTTCGCTCTGGTAGCGGCTTACACGACACTGCTGACGAGTCTGATACTGGGGGCGGGATTTCTGTTCGGCTGGTCCGACCGCTCCCCACGCGGAATCAGCTACCTGGCGGCTTTTCTGGGAGAATCGCCGGGCAAGACAATACTGCCGCTGACCGCCTTCACTTTCCTGCTCGCGGCTCTGGCCCTGCTTTGCGAGTTGCCGCCGCTCGTCCGGCGGCCCTTCGTGCGGCAGGCGGCGGCCACACTGGCCTCGGCGGTTTTGGTGATCGGTCTGATCGTGGTGGTGCAGTTCGCCTTGGGCATTTTTCGTCTGCACGGCGGCGAACGGGCCGTGCCAATGACCCTGCTGACCGCAGTCTCTTTCGTGCTGTTGTCCGTGGGCCTGCTGATGGCTGCCGAGCCGCACATCGGCTGGATTCGCGAACCCACGGCTGATGCTTCGCACGTGTTTCACGCGGCCATTCGCCGCTTCGAATGGTATCTGTTCGGGGTCTTTGTGACGCTAACCCTGTCCATCGGGGCGACGGGCTTCCTGTTTCTCCATCGGCAATTGGCCGAGGGCCGCGTGACGGTGGAACGGGACATGCTGCAGGCGGTCAACGGGAAAATGAGCCTCATCGCAGCTTGGCACGACGATCGCCTGACCAGCGCCCGGGCCCTGCGGGCCTCGGCGTCGTTGACCGACCAATGGCAGCGGTTCCTCGGCAACTCCGCCGACGTCTCGGTGCGACAGCACCTGCTCGACCAGATGGCCGTGTGGCTCGACCGCGAGAACGCCAGACGGGTCCTGCTGGTGGACACCGCCGCACAAGTCCGGCTCGCGGTCCCGGCCGGCGAAGAGGGGGTCAGCCCACCGGCCGAAACCTTGCTCGCGCAGGCCCTGCGCACCGATCAGATTCTGATTTCGGAGCTGCAACTGAACGAGGCCGTGCCGCCCGAGCAGGTCCTGATACTCCTCGTGCCGCTGCCTCCCGCCTTGGCACGAACTGGGGCCGAGCAAGCACCGATCGGGGTACTGATGTTCGAGATCGCCGCGCAGGATACACTTTTTCCGGCCCTCCAATCCTGGCCGACTCCCAGCCGCTCGGCAGAAACCTTGTTGCTGCGGCAGGAGGGACAGGATCTGGTGATACTCAACGCCTCGCGTCAGCCGTCGGACGGGGGCCAGCCCCGGCGTGTCCCGCTCGCCCAGGCCGACCCGGTCTCCGCCCAGGCGCTGCAGAATCGCGAAGCGTTGGTGGAAGACCGCGACTACCGGGGCGTGCCGGTCCTGGCCGTGATCCGTCCGGTACCCAACTCGCCCTGGTGCATGGTGGCCAAGATTGACTGCGATGAGCTCTACGCCCCGTTGCGCGAGCTCACCTGGCTGACCGGCGCCATCGTGATCGCGCTGCTGATGGCTGCCGGCATGGTCGTCAGCCTGCTCTGGCATCAGCGGTTCGCCGCAAACCTGCAGCGCCAACTGGAATCAGAGCGCGAACGGCAAGCTCTGGCCGAGCGGATTCTGTATCTGACCCGGCACGCCAACGACATCATCCTGCTGTTGGATGCGGAGTGGCGCATCCTGGAGGCCAACGAGCGCGCGGTGGAGGCTTACGGTTACACGGCCGAAGAATTCCGGCAGCGGACCTTGCGCGACTTGCAGGCCCCGGAAGCGCAGGCGGAATTCGAGACGCTGGACCGCCGCGTGCGGGCCGGAGAAGGCGTTCTCGTCGAGACGCTGCATCAGCGCCGGGACGGCTCGACTTTTCCCGTGGAAAACAGCGTGCGGGCGATCCAACTGGGAGGCGTCAAGTACCACCAAAGCATCCTCCGCGATATTACCGAACGGAAGAAGACCGAGCAGGCGATGGCCCAGGCCATGGCGGCGGCCGAAGCGGCCAATTCCGCCAAAAGCCAGTTCCTGGCGAACATGAGCCATGAGATCCGGACTCCCATGACCGCCATCTTGGGGTTCAGCGAACTTCTGACCACAATGGACTATCCGCCACCCGCGCAGCGGGAACTGTTGGGCTGGATTCGGCGTAGCGGCGAAGCCTTGCTGACCCTGATCAACGACATTCTGGATCTGGCACGCATCGAAGCCGGCCAGCTCCGCGTGGAGAAAGTTGCCTGCGATGTGGCCCAGATTCTGGAAGGCGCCCTGTCGGTCGTCAGCTTGCAGGCCCGCGAAAAAGGGCTGCGTCTGGAGCTGGTCAAGCAGCCGTCCCTGCCCGAGCGGATCGTGACCGACCCGCTGCGTTTGCGTCAAATCCTGGTCAACCTGATGTTCAACGCGGTCAAGTTCACGGAACAGGGCGAGGTCCGCCTCACTGCGGGCTGTCTTCGGGACGGGGACGGTTCCTCTTGTCTGCAGTTGGTGATCGCCGACACGGGCATCGGAATCCATTCGGAGAAGATCCGCGAACTGTTCCAGCCGTTTGTGCAGGTGGACACCTCGCTGACCAGCCGGCATGGCGGCACCGGCTTGGGACTGGCGATTTCCCGGCGTTTGGCGAATCTGCTGGGGGGCGACATTCAACTCACCAGCGAGTTGGGCCGGGGCAGCACTTTCACGCTGACGATCGACGCGGGCACATTGACGATCGACGCGGGCACCCTGCCGGCCGAGCCGGCGTCTGGCGCGCCCGATGTCCGGCCCGCCGCACAAAGCGGCTCGGTTGCCGACCGCGCCGTGGGCGCCGACGCAGTGGCTGCCCAGGCGGAGGAGACACGCGGTGGGGACGGGCGGCTCGGACGGGAGCACGGCGGCCAACCACCCGGCGAGTCAGAGCGGGCCCTGCAGGGCCGAATCTTGGTGGTCGAGGATATCCCCAGCAGCCAAATCGTCATTCGTCATATCCTGCAGACGCTGCTCCTGGATTGCGAAATCGCTGGAGATGGTCAAGCGGCTTGCGAGATGGCCGAGCAATCCCAGGCCGCAGGCCGCCCCTACGATCTGATCCTGATGGACATTCAAATGCCGGTGAAGAACGGCTTCGAGGCCACGCGTTGGCTCCGCGCGCACGGCTGGCGGGGACCCATCATCGCCGTCACCGCGCACGCCATGTTGGGCGACCGCGAACGATGCCTGCAGGCGGGCTGCGATGATTACCTGCCCAAACCCCTGACCGCGGTTGCGCTCGGCCGCCTGTTGCGGCAGCATTTGACTGGCCCCAGCAGCTAGCACCAAACGGTCTTGCGGGCGTTTCGTGTAAGGCGAGCGGAAGGAAATAACTTACCCAACCCGATGTAGGATGGTCTTCCCGTAAGACGGCCCTCCGAGGCCGTCCACAGCGTTCCGCAGGTTGGTTTACCAGACGGCCTCGGAAGGCCGTCCTACGGGCAAGTTATTTCCTGCCGCTCGCCTAAAGCCTGAGATTCTGCACTAGCCGACGACGATCTTCCGCACGGCTTCGATCACGGCTTGAGCCTCGTGGTCCAACTCGCACTCCTGGCTTTCGCCGGTCTGCAGGTTTTTCACTTGGCAGACATGGGCTGCCAGTTCCCGATCGCCAGCGATGAGTGCCACGCGGAAGCCCCGTTGGTCCGCGTACTTCAGCTGCTGCCCCAGCTTTCGCGATTCCGGATAGACTTCCACGCCAAGGCCGGCAGACCGGACCTGGGCCGCCAGTCGCAGATAGTCGTTTAATCGCCGCTCGTCGAAGAACGCCACGAACACCTCGGCCGGAGTCCGCACCTTGCCGACCATGCCCAACTCTTCCATCGCCGCCAGCAGACGGTCCAGGCCGAGCGACGCGCCGATGCCGGGCAGGTCCTGCTTGGTGTATAATCCCGCCAAATTATCATAACGGCCGCCGGAACAGATGCTGCCGATACTGGGCAGGTCGTCCAGGAAGGTCTCGAACACGACACCGGTATAGTAGTCCAGCCCTCGCGCGATGGAAACGTCCAGCTTGATCCGCTGGCTGTCGGGCGAGGCCGCCTTGACGCCCGCCAGAATCTGGCCCAGACGTGCGACGCCAGCCTGCCCCAGGTCACTGCCCGCGACCAGCGTCTCCAGTTGTTTCAAGATGTCGTCGTTCGAGCCGGACAGCGCAGCCAACTGTAGCACGTTCGCCGCTTGGGCTGGCGTCGTTCCGGCCGCGGCCACCAGCTCGTCGGATACTTTTTCGGCGCCGATCTTGCCGAGTTTATCCAGGGCTCGCAATACGGCCGCTGACTTGTCCCGCAAGCCAAACTTCTCCAACAGGCCGTTCAGCACCATCCGGTTGTTGAAGCGAATGGTGAACCGCTCGAACCCAAGGGCACACAACAAGTCCTGGATGACCAAGGCGGTTTCGATATCTGCGGCCACCGAGCGCGTACCGATGGTATCGAAATCGCACTGCATGAACTCGCGGTAACGGCCCTTCTGAGTGTTCTCGCCTCGCCAAACCGTGGCGATGTGGTAACGCTTGAACGGCGTGCCGAGTGTCCCGATGTGCTGGGCGACGAAACGGGCCAAGGGCACCGTCAGGTCGAAACGCAGCCCGACGTCACGTCCGCCATGATCCTGGAATCGATACAACTGGCGATCGGTTTCTTCGCTGCCCTTGCCGGTCAGGATCTCCAGGTACTCCAGGGCCGGGGTGTCGATGGGGCTGAAGCCGTAGGATCGATAAACCCGCTTGGCCATGTCGATCAGCCGCTCGCGCGGAATCATGGCCTCCGGCAGGTAATCGCGAAAGCCTTTCTCGCGCGGAATCATGGCCTCGGGCAGGTAATCGCGAAAGCCTTGGAGTGTGCGTGGTTCAATCATGTCTGCGGGGGTTCGTTGGGGGTAGGGTGGGCTGTGCCCACCACAAGTCTTGGTGGGCACAGCCCACCCTACGAATTTCGGCGTGGCTCACCGGACGTCCGAAAAATAGCGGCAACGCTTGGCCGTGCAGTCGTCGCCCAGGTTCTCGTCTGCTCCGAGTTCCTCGCGTTTGGGCCTTATCTTCTTGATCGCCATCGTTTACAAGATAGAGTCTGTGGATTGTATTGGATAGATGGGTCTGGGGCCGCGCGGTTCGCGGTTCCAGATTATTAGAATTTGGGATGCTTTAGCATGCAGGTCATCATCACCGCCGTCGGTCCGGACAACGCCGGACTGGCCGACCCGATTATTCACTATGTCACCGGCCAAGGCGCGAACATCGCCGAGATCCAGATGTACGATCACGACGAAGAGGCCCTGTTCGCCATGCTCTGCCGCATCGAGATCGCGCCCGAGCGGCTGGTGAGCTTGCGCCAGGCCCTGACGGAGATTGGGAGGCTGAAGCAGCTTTCGGTCCGTGTCTGGTCGCCGGAGGAACGGGCCAGCCGGCCGCGTCTGGCCCTCTGCGTGACCTACCGCCCGGAGCCGCCGCTGGCCGTGCTGCGGGCCCTGCGCGACAAGCAGATCAAGGCGGAGGCCGTGTTGATGATCGGTAACCGCGAGGCCTGCCGCGGCATCGCCGAACAGTTCGGCGTGGACTGGCACAACATCGGTGACGCGGAGGGCCGAGCGGACGACGACCGGCTGGTGCAGCTGTTCGATGAGTACCAGGTAGACTACGTCGTCCTGGCGCGTTACATGCGGATCCTGCAGCCGCACGTGTGCTGGAAATATGCGGGCGGACGCATTATTAACTTGCACCATGGGCTGCTGCCCAGCTTCCCCGGCCTGCGGCCCTACCAGGATGCCTATGCCGGCCGCATGCTGACCTTCGGCTGCACTTGCCACTTTATTGTTCCGGAACTGGACGCCGGGAACCAGATCATCCACCAGTCGACGTTCACGGTGCCGCCCGGCACGAAGCTGGATGAAATCATCCGCGTCGGTCAGGCGGACAATGAGCCGCGGTGTCTGGTGGAAGGTGTCCGCCGCGCCGTCGAGCGGGAGGTGCAGCTACATTTTCACCGCGTGGTCAAACGCCCGTAAGTCAGCCTTGCCGGGCTGACGGTGTCAGGCTGGAAAGCCTGACCTACGGTCCTTAGCCGTTCCAGAGGCTCAGCAGGGAGGCGGGATCCGAAAGTTTGGCAAACAGGCGATCCCGCACCGCTGCACGGGCGGTCGCGAGATCGAGGTGGGCGGCGAGGCCCGGCAACAGGGCGTCCAGGTCCAGATCGTCCACAAGCTTGTCAGCGCTGCTCACCAAACTCTGCAGACGCACCGTGGACGGATTGTCGCCTTGCTTCAACAGGATCTGCCCGAATTTATCCACCATCGCTCGTGCATCGACTGGGGTCGCGGCACCCGGCGTGGGAGCGACGAGACTCGTTACGTCTACCGCCGCCACTACGTCGTGCACCCAGGCCAGCGCTTGGTCGGGTGTAAGCTTCAGACCGGCCAGCGCGGTCATGCCATCTTGGCTGCGGAGCGCACTGGTCAGGTTACCCCAGTCCACGAACCCGCCCAGCGGTCCCGACAAATCCCGAGCCCAGCCCCAACCCTGGCTCGTGTCCGTGCTCGAATCCTGGCCCGACGTCAGGAGTTGGTTGATGCGGTTGATCATCGTTAGGACATCCCGCGGCGTCAGATCCCCGTCGCCGTTGACGTCCAGAAATTCGTGGGTGACGGTCGCGGTTTGCTGCAGGAACTCGCGAACCGGTCCCAAGTGCCGAGGCCCGTCGTTGTTCAGGTGGGTAATCAGCTTCAGGACGTCCAACGGCTTGGTCACGCCGTCGCCGTCCACGTCGCCCGGGTTGTTCGCGTTCTGCCAGCCTGCGGTGACGACCAGCTGGACGTCCCCATAGGCCACCTGCTCGGAACTCACGGAACCCGCCGCGCCAGACAACATCACGGTGTGGTCCGTCTGATGTGCCGACACGGTCACGAAGGACACGAGGCCCGGCCACTGGGCCTGGAACGGGACGCTGGTCAGCAGGTGTTCGGAGTCGTCGAACCGTGTGGCGCCGTGTGCCGCGCCGAGTTCGTCGAGCAGGCCCGTGGCGGTGGCCACGCCGGACGTCTGCGTCTGGTACTCGTTGCCAAACTTGAGCTCACCCGCGACGTCGATCAGGGCCTCAGGGTAAAGAAGGTCCAGGTAGGCCGCTGAGACGCCTTGCGCCTCGGCCCGCAGATCCTGGACGTAGACATTTAGCACAAACGGCTGACCGGCTTCGACACTGGTGAGCGGCTGGCCCGCAGCGTCCACAACTTCCAAGCGGACACGCACCAGGGCGTTCACGGGCGTGGTCTCGGCCAACAAGACGTTATTGGCGGAGTCCGTGTGGTAGGCGTAACGCGTGGTCTCGTGATCCAGCACAATCCGGAATCCGTCGACAATCACCTGCAAAACCAGCTGACCATCCTGGTGGATGCCCAAGCCCGAATCCGGCCAGGAGACGGCTTCGACCTGGGCCACGGTAATCGTCTCGATCGACACGCTCAAGCGTTTCGCCAAGTCCGCCGCGGCCAAGGCGACCATCCGCCGCGCGTCCGCCGACAGGTCCGACTCGCTGACGCCGGTGGCCCAGATCGGCCCTGTAGCGGCGGCGGGGGGATCAACCGTTCCGCCCGGATTGGGGTCGACAATCGTGCCCTTGGGAAGGTGGACTTCGCCCAGCACGACATCGGGATGTTCGATGTCGCGGGCCTTGATCGTGTCCTGCGAAATGGAGTACAGCACGCGGCCGACACGCACGCTGCGGCGCACCGTGGAGTCATCTTCAATCGTTCCCAGCAACTGGATTTTGCCCTGGTTCGTGGTGTCGGCATTGACGTCGATGTGGAAGACCCACAAAGCCGACTGCTCGCGGTAGACGGGCATGGGATCCGTGCCAGCGCCGGTCGTCACGACCACCGGGCCGAAATTATTCATGGGGATCGCCAGGACGTGATACTCCGGGTAATAGGCGATCGCATGATGGTCGCTGAACGCCTCGGACCAGGCGTTGCCCTGACTAGCGAATGACAATTGACCGGCGAGCTGCGGTTGGGCCAAATCGGCGACGTCGTACAGCGACACCTGTGGCTCCAGCGGTCGGCCGTTATCGGGATCCGCGTTTTGCCCCAGACCGAGCAGGTAATGGCCTTCGAGGGACTGTAGGTAGTTGGAGAAACCTGGCATGTCGAGTTGGCCGCCTAGCTCGGGCTTGGTCGGATCGCTGAGGTTCATCGTGAACAACGGATCGTACCAACCGCCTCCGGTCGGACCGAAGGTGACCAGGTATCCCAAGTCGCCCAGGAATCGCACCGAGAACAAGTTCTCGCCAGTCGCCAAATGCTCCAGACTTCCAATGGTGCTCAACGCCAAATCGGATTGCCGCAGGATGTACAGACCGCTCTCTGCGTTCGCCCGCCAGCCTTGTTGCGTGACGACGCGCAAGTCGCCGTTGTACTCGTCCAGAGAGAACTGGTTCAGCAAGTGTCCGGGGACGGCCCCTGCGGCGACCAGCGTCACCAGGCCCTGGGACGTGTCCAGGCCAAACTTGTAGAGGGTCGTGCTTTCGCCTCCCGTGGCACCGTCCCACTTGGGCATCGCCAAGTACAGGTTGTTCGGCGAGACGTAAACCTCGCTGGCCCAATCGAGTGGCGCGGAGGTGGAGGCGACGATGACTGGCGTCGGGCTCGTGACGCCGATCGTCGTGATCGACAGCAAGTTCGAGGCTTGTCCGGTCAACGGCTGATAGATCTTCTCCGGCTGAGTCAACAGACCGGCGTCTGGCTGCTGGCCGTCCCCGCCCGAGGCGGCGAAATGCGGCAGGGCCAGATCGAGCTCCTGGTCCTTGATCCGCGTCAAGTATTCGTCTTGCGTCTCGTAGACGTAGCGTTGGCCGGCAGGATCGATCCAGATCGGCATCAACCGCGCCATGCCTGAAGCCTCAAGGGCCGCAGAGTCCGTGGGTGTACCGCTGCTGCCCGGAACCGGATGGGTCTCGGGAGGCGGCAGCACGAAGTTATCCTGGGACACGATATAGACGAAGCCGTTGATCTCCCGCGAGTCGACGTACGTGCCGTCCAGTTTCAGATCGCGCGCCACCTGCGGATGGGCGTGATCGGTCACATCCAAGACCGTGACGTGGAAGGTCGGCTGGTACTGCGTCGGGTTCCAGGGAGCGAAGTCGGCCACCGCCATCATCGGCATGATCGAATAGGGCGAGCCGCTGGAAATCACCGTCACGTGCTCGCCGTCCAAGTACATCGCAACGGGCTGCCCGACCGTCGCCGTGGTCGACACGACGCACATGCCGGACGACGACTGGAGATCCACGATGCTCAGCTGTTGGTCCGCCAACACATAGAGATAATCGCCGTCGGTCTGAACCAGGTCGGCTTCCTCGACGCCCGCGACCTGATTGTTTGTTTGCGAATGGTCCTTGGCGTCGAGTGCCCCGCTCACCGTGGCCATGGCATCGAATTCGCTGCCATACCGCGCATTCATGTAGGGATACGGCCAGTACCAGGTATCCTTGCCGAACATGTCGGCGTAGCGGACCACGGCGTCCTTGATCAGATACTGCTTCAATTCGTCGGCAGACGCGAAACGCAGAAATGCCGGATTGGCCGCGACGGACAACCCAGCGGCTTCGCCTGTGGGTTCGCTCGACGCCAGGGCCGGCAGATCGGTTCCACCCAGCAGTCCCAGCTGCGCATTGAGAACCCGCCGGGTTTCCAGGGACTCAAACATCAGACGCCGTTGCCATGAACCCGTCCGTCGACGTTGCGTGCGCATGTTCGAAACCCTCAAGGCTTGGGAGGGCAAGGCTGCTACCCAGCCGTGCCGCGTTCGCCTCGGCGGGTGCCTTGCCCTGCCGAAGCACCTGTCAAACCAAAACCATCCACAACCACGATCCGACCCGTCCGACGATCCTTCAATTAGTTTCGGTATTCTGACAGTTTTCGGGCCGCGACACAAGATAAATGCAATCTGGTTAATCCTGATAAGTTGGGGGCGTGCCCCAAGTTCTTGCGGGGCCTTGATCGCAAGATTGCGCACGGCTGTCACCGCTAGAGTCGTTGCCGAAGTGGTGAGACTGTGGTTTGCCGCTTCGCTCCGAAGTCTCACGACTTCGGCTACTGCTAGCGTTTCGCAACGTTCCGATCAAGGCTTCTTGCGACCGCGTAGGGCGGCAACTTGCGGTGGGCACAGCCCACCCTACAAAATGCCCACGCCGCGCGTGCATCCTGCGGGTGAGCAGTCAGATCCCGGCACAGGCCGAACCAACCCACTCCAGGCTGAAGTCCCGGCCCGCTTCCGTCGAAAAACAGTCTTGAGCCCGCGCCGGAACGGTGCCGAAGGTCGAGAGACTGGGCCGTCGAATGAAACTGGCAGGCCGCTTGTCCCGGTTGGGCAAGCCCTGGGAAATAGGGTATCCGGAACAGCGAGACCTTCCGTCGCAGGTCTGGGCGGGGTCGGGTGCGCCGAGCGTCGCGGGACCTCTTCGGGTTTAGGAGTGCAAGGCATGAGTAGTCAATCCGGAGTTCTGTACGCGCCCAGCGCCTTACGAACTCCCAGCGAGGAATTCGTAGGAGCCTTGAGCCACGGCATCGGCCTGGTGCTGAGCATCGCCGCCGGCGTCACGCTGGTGACGACCGCGATGGCGGGCGGCGACCTCACGTGCACGGTGGGCTGCTGCTTCTACGCCACGACGCTGGTGGCGCTGTATGCGGCGTCGACGTTGTCACACCTCTACCTACCCGACAGCTTGAATCGTCTCTTCCGGAGCCTCGACCAGGGCTGCATCTATCTGTTGATCGTGGGGTCCTTTACCCCCTTTGCCCTGACTTTCCTGAGAACGCCCTTCTGGCTGAGTTTCTACGCGCTCGTGCTGGCGGTGGCTGTGGGCGGATTCTTGTCCAAGACCGCCTTCGCCCACCGCTTGGATGGCAGCTCGATCTGGCTGTACGTCGCGCTGAGCTGGGGCGAGGGCCTGGCGATCCAACCTCTGCTGAGTGCCATTCCTTCAGCCGGCCTGTTCTGGATTGTGGCGGGTGGGCTGTGCTATATGCTTGGCACGATCTTCCTGATATTGGATCTTCGGCGATACTATTTCCATGCCATCTGGCATCTGCTGGTGATGGCAGGTAGCGCGTGCCACTATGTGGCCATTCTCCGATTTGTCGCCGCGGGACGGTAGCGTGCCAGGCCCCCGGCACCCACCGGCAGGTCAGTCGCAATCAGTAACACCTCACCGCGAGTCATTCCCACAGCTTCACCGTGCGGAGACCGTACTTCTCCGAGAGATACTGTTCGATGCCGGCCCGCTCGGTATCGGTCAGGTGACGATCGAAAGCGATCACCTCGGCGACCGCGCCGCCGTGATATGTATTGCCGCACCAAAACGGGATGGCCAAATGGCCACCCCCGAACTGCCCCACCGCGGCGTAGGCTGCGCCGGAAGCGGTGGCCGTCCGCGTGCCGTTCACATACGCGGCGACCGTGTTCACGCCGTCGTGCGTGAACGTCTGGATGGCGGGCGCGTGCGGCGCCACGCCCAAGGGGACGCTCGAAGCGTTGTAGGTGAAGGCGTCGCGCAGCAGATAGAGCCGGGGAATCCCTCCGTTGCCGTTTGACGCGTTGCCGCACGCGCCGAACAGCGGGTCTGCGGCGCGGGTCAGCAGAAACACCGTGAAGGCGCCTCCCAGATGTTCGCTGGCGAAGTCGCGGATCACCAACAAATCTCGGCCGCTCTGGAAACACACGGCCGGCAACTGCCGGATGGCATTCGCTTCGAACACCGGCGCCGACGCCTGCTGGCCGTCGTGGAGCTTGACCGGCTCCGCGAGCATGGGCGGGCCGACTTGGGCCGGCCAACGCGGGATCGTGTCGCCCGCCTGATGCGAGCTCAGCAGATCATCCGCTTTGAGCCACAAACTCAGGCCCGAGACCGTACCGGGCGAGGTCGGCGTGCGAAGCGTGGGCGTCTTCCGGAAGGCGACCGTCGTCAGCTCGCTGACCGCGCCTGTCACGAACGGACGGGCTGTCACGAACGAACGGGCTTTCACGATTGTGTCGGCGGTGATCGACAGCGGGCGGGAGTACTCGGCGGACGACGCGGTCGGTTCCGTACCATCGACCGTGTAGCGGATGCTGGCGTTCCGTGTCGCGCTGTCCATGACCACCGAGAGCGTGGCGGTGTACTCGCTGGCGTCAGCGGCGCTGATGGTTGGCGGCCAAAGGCCTTGGGGCGCGGCCGGGTCTGGGGCGATCACGATCAGCCCCCAGGGCGACAGCGACGGGACGTCGAACTCCGTGACGTATCCCGCCGCCAGACGCTGGCGCACCGAGAGCGCCGCGTAGTGCTTGGTCTGCTCCGCCTGCTCGTGTGCAGCTCGCTCATACGGCGCCGGCAGGAGCAGGTCGACCGTGACTGGCCGGCCGCCAAAAAACCGAGCCGGCTGGAGGCCCAGGCGGAACGAGCGGGGGTTCTCATCCGCATCGACGGCATGGATCACAACCGGCCCATCCACCCTGCCCGGGATGGCGCGGACGAACAGGTTCAGATTTTGTGAACCGCCACGGACGGCGATCGGCAGACGATCATATCGCTCGTCGACCGTCTGCGGCATCAGGCAAGCGGCATCCTCGTAATCGTCCAAAAAGGCGGCATTCGCTCGAACGAAACCGTACAAGTCGGCGTATTCTGCGGGTGGGCCGAAGTAACGTGGGACGCCGGTTCCGACATACACGTCCCAGGGCACGATGATTTGGCTGCCGCAAGCGTAGGCCAGCGCGATGGTGGCACGCGTGACCGGCGGACGCGTGGAGACGAAGGTGAACATCTGCGCCTTGCCGCGGCGTTCCGCGTCGCGGATGGCGTGATAGAGGAGCGGCGCTTGCGCGTGTTTCTCCGGCAGTTCTTCGAGACCGAAATCGAAGGTCGCGTCCAAGAAGTACCGATTGCCCGGGTGGCTGTTGCACGAGAACGGCACATGCCGTTTGGCATAAGCATCCATTTCGGTGCGGATCCAGCGGTAGAATTCCTCGGTCGATTCCTGTTGGATGTCCGGAGGCGATCTTCCCAGTCGCGCGGCCTTGGCTTGGCAGTGCGGGCAGAAGCAGCCGCCCCACGGGATGGCCGTGTAGTTCTCGCCCGGATCATCCATTTGCAGCGAATCGGCCCCCGCATCAAGGTACATCTTGACGTAGTCCAGATACACGGCTCGGTATTCCGGACTGTTGAGGCAGCCCCACCAGCCCTTCCAGGAACGCATCCAAGGTCCCGTGACCAACTCGCCTTGCTCGTTCAGGATGCGCCCTTTTTCGCGGGTGTTTCCGAACAGGGTGTCAGGCAGGATGGTGCTCAGCCAGCCCTGGAAGGGATAGCCTCGTCGCTTGATTTCCTGGAACCACGCCTGGTCCGGCCCGTTGATCCAGTAGAACCTCGTTGCGTGAAAATCGGCCGCCGTCCGGAACGTGTCGTGCGGGTCCTTGTCGTTCGCGGGGTGTTTGAAACGGCTCGAGAAGCAGACGTCCGACGCGCGCGGGAAACCCGCCGGCCGATTGACCTTCGTGGCGATATGGGCCAATGTCTTGGCGTCGTCCGCGCTGGCCGACGGCTCGCGTCGCACAGACGTTGCTTGAGTCAGCACGGAAGCCGTCCCCTCGGCCGCCAAGCCGGTGCCAGAAGACAGGAGCATCGCGGGGACCAGTAGCCACCAACGTTGATTCTTGCAGGATCGTGTTATGTCCATAGTCTTCGCCCTCCCGTCAATTCAACTCGTGCGGCCCGCAACTC
Organism: Planctomycetota bacterium; assembly: GCA_026692885.1. The sequence goes on from JAPLNJ010000838.1 coordinate 17,102, forward strand.
GACGCGAAGAACAACAGAATATAGGAGCCGCAGATGCGACTGTCCACTGGCGGGCGGGTACGAGGTTAAGCATAAGTCGTTGTTATTCCGCCACTTTCCCCACTGGGCTTGCCCCAGTGGAAAAAGGGTTTGGTCACTAACAGCGGCCCCCACCA
>JAPLNJ010000839.1 GCA_026692885.1 Planctomycetota bacterium
TGCTAGCGTTTTGCGCAACCTTACGATCAAGGCCCACAGGGCGGGAACACTCCCACCGACTTACGTCGGGAGCTTCTCGGGGGCGATCGCGACACTGCTCGCATTTCGCAACGTTATGATCAAGGCCTCTGCAGGCAAGCCCCCCGCTAGGCATTCTATGACGTCATGGAATGCAAGTAGAGTACCCGGACCCAGAAATGTGCCAAGCCGACCGACCGCAATTGTTGGAGACAACGATTTACTAGCAGCCAACGATATTTTGGCCCCTGCGCGCAAAGCATGAGACTTAGTGGTTCAGCAGAGACGGGGCGTGAGACAAGGGGTCAGACGTACAGATTTCAGTTTTCGCGGGCAGCAGGCTTTCCCTAGGCCTGGGCACACGACCGCGAAAACTGAAATCTGTACGTCTGACCCCAGCTGGCGATCCGTCTCTGCGAAACCGCACCCCATCCTTGACACCGACAGCCCCGAAAACCGTTTGGTGCCAGACGCGGAGTAGAGACGCAACACAGGCCGAACGTGTGGTGGGTATCTAGATCGCGACAGCGTCTTAGCGCTGCTCCTCTGCGATTTGCCCCAGCAGACGCAGCAGGCCATCCAGGATGGTCAGGGGATGCGGCGGGCAACCAGGAACCATCAGGTCCACGGGAAGCAACGCTCCACAACCGTTGTGAACTTCCGGATTGCCGACGTAAGGACCGCCGCTGATGGCACACGCCCCGACGGCGATCACCAGCTTCGGAGCGGGAACTGCGGCGTACGTCTCCAGCAGGGCGGTCCGCATATTTTCACTGACGGGACCGGTCACCACGACGCCGTCGGCATGACGCGGGGAGGCCACGAACTGGATGCCGAACCGGCTCAGGTCAAAGACGACGGTGCTCAGTACGTTGAGGTCGGCCTCGCAGGCGTTACAACCCGCTGCGCTCACCTGACGCAGCTTCAACGACCGGCCAAACAGGCGGCGTGCTTGCTCGTCCAAGGCTGCGGCCAGCGGCAGCGTCTGGCCTTCCAGGACCAGGTCCTGCCTGCTCCTAGCCGCCAGCCGGTAATCCTGCGTGTAGCGGATGGCTCCCGTGGGGCAGGCTGCCTGGCAATCCGTGCAGAACAAGCAGCGTCCCAAGTCGAGGCGGAGGCCCGTGTCGGCTCGACGGATCGCATCGGTCGGGCACGACTCCGCACACGCTCGACAGTCGGCCGGACACTTGGCCAAGTCCAGGACCGGCAATCCGCGAAAACGCTCGGGAAGCGTCGGTGCTTCGGCCGGGTAAGGGATCGTGCGATGTCCCTGCTTGAAGCGGGCAATGGTAACTCGCAGCATGGAGCTTCCTTATAAATCAAAGCCGCAGTAGGACAAGTTGAAGCTCTTGTTGCACAGCGGGAAGTCCGAGATCTGTTGATCGCGGAGGGCCATGGCAAGCCCGTTCCAGTTGTGAAACGACGGATCGACGATCTTATACCCGGCAAACCGTCCCTGGTCATCGGTCAGGGCGACGTGGCAGATTTCGCCGCGCCAGCCTTCCACCAGGGACACCGCCAAATGGTTGGGCCGCAGCGGACCAAGTGCCACACGGAGGGGGCCGCCGGGGAACGACAGGAGTTGTCCGCGAATGAATTCCACCGAACGCTGGATCTCCAGCCAGCGTACGTAGGCCCTGGCGAAGACGTCGCCGGTGGCCCAACTGGAGACGGGAATCTGCGCAAACCGGAAGACACCCCAGGGGAAGTCCTGCCGCACGTCGCACTCCACACCACAAGCCCGCGCGGCCGGACCGACCAGGCCCAGGGCGAGGCAAACCTCCTGCGATACGGTTCCCGTTTCCTCGAACCGTGCCTGCACGGAAGCTGAATCCCAGAGCAACTCCGCCGCCACCGTCACGTCCCGCAGGGTGGCCTCCAGGCGTTCGATAAACTGCGACTTCCGACTTTCGTCCAGATCGAATCCAACGCCGCCGGGACGTACCAAGCCTCGACCAAACCGGCTGCCGCATAGCGAGGCGGTCAAGTTGAGGAAATCACCGCGGAGCCGGCCACAGTAGGCGGCCGTCGGCAGGAAGGCGACATCGCCGGCCAGGGCTCCCAGGTCGCCCGTGTGGTTGGCAAGTCGTTCGAGCTCCAGGGCTACGCCACGCAACACTTCCGCCCGGGCCGAAAGATGGCCACTGGCCAGCGCCTCGACGGCCAGACAATAGGCGGTCGCATGTCCCACGGACGTGTCTCCCGCCACCGTTTCCAGTGTGTGGATGGCCCGCTTGTGCGGGCCACCTACCAGAGAGCGTTCTACGCCACGATGCTGGTAGCCGAGGGAGATCTCCAGGTGAAAGACCTGTTCCCCGTGGCACTGGAAGCGAAAATGTCCCGGCTCGATGATCCCAGCATGCACCGGTCCCACCGCGACCTCGTGAATCTGTTCCCCCTCGACGCGGTAGAAATCCGTCACGCCCACGACGGGACGGGTCCCCTGGGGTCGGCCCCAGGCATCCTGCCCGGGACGATACGACGCGTGAAATCTGACGGGCTTGAACCAGGGGTGCCCTTCCGGACGGACGCCATACTGTTCCGCAAGTTCGCGCTCGAACAGATGCACTTGAGGGCAGTCCGGCGTCATTGCGGGATAGTGGTCCGAGTCCAGCCGGGTCTTCCCGACGTGGACTTGAGCGCGGAGACTATCGGCGATCACCGCGTAGAGTTCCACCCCGTTCGACGCGGCGTGCACCTGGCCGAACAAGGCGGCGACCCGACCGCCATGCGCAGCGGCCTCGATCACCGCGTGACGAAAGTCGGCCAACGATAGTTCGGGCACGTCGCGGCCGGGCAGGGCGATCCCGTTCCTGGTACGGGCGAAGCCGAGATTACTGTTCATCGCGGATCCTCCAGAAACTTGGCGGCCTCTCGCAAGAGGGTCTCCAGCGGCGGTGGGATGCAGAGTCCTAGCAGTAGCACCAGCAGCAGGCTGACCAGGATCGGCGCCACTGTGGCGAACGTCTCACGGTAACTGGTCGGCAGCGTTGACTCGGGCGGCGTGCCTTGAACCACGGCCAGCACGGTCGCTCCCATGCCGATGAACACCGCCGCCAGCAGCACCAGGAACAACCCGCCGGCGAAATAATGTCCGCCGCCGAAAGTGGCACTGATGATCGTGAATTCGCTGACGAACGGACCGAACGGAGGCGCGCCGGTGATGGCGAGAAAGCCGGCCAGGAACAGCGCTCCGGAGATCGGCACGCGGCCCAGAGCGCCGCGGACCTGATCCGTCAGTTTGCTGCCGTAAGCACGGTGAATGTTGCCCGCCGACAGGAACAGCACCGCCTTGGTGAGCCCGTTGTTGAGCAAGTGCAGCAAGGCTCCGTAGGCGGCCAGTCCCCCGATGCCGACACCCAGCACGAGGATGCCCATGTGCTCGACGCTGGAGTAGGCGAGCATCCGCTTGAAATCGCGTTGCCGGACCATGAAGATGGCCGCACAGGCCATCGACAGCAAGCCCATAAAGATCATCAGTTCGCGGGCGAAACCGGCTTCCGAACTGGCGCGGATGATTTGATACACGCGCAGGATGGCCAGGAAAGCGCAGCTGGTGATGCCGCCCGCCAACAGCGTGCCGACGACTCCCGGCGCCTCACCGTAAGCATCCGGTTTCCAGGTGTGCATAGGTGCCAAGCCCATCTTGGTCCCGTAGCCGATGAACAGCAGCACGAACGCCGCGTGGAGCCAGGGGGCTGACAATCGCGGCGCCTCGCGCACCAGTTCGTCAAAGAACAGTGTCGATGGCAGGCCGCCTTGCAGGGCCGAGTAGGCCAGGAAGAAAGACCCGAGCAGGGCCAGGGCAATCCCCACGGATCCGATCAGCAGGTATTTCCAGGTGGCCTCCAGCGAACGCACGTTGCGGTTGAAGTACAACAGCGGAGCACTGGCCAGCGTGGTGGCTTCCATCCCGACCCACATGAGACCCAAGTGATGCGACAGGCAGACCAGCGTCATCGTCGCCGCCACCGCGAACAGACAGGCACAAAACACGCGGTTCGTACGTTCCGAACGCAGCGGCAAGTAGCCCGAGGCATACCACGCGCAGAGCAGGAACAGCAGGCCCTGGAAACCCAGGACAACTTTGTCGAGAGCGTCCAGAAAGAGCCAGCCGCGCAGGCCCGTTACCGGTGGTGGCGACTCGAACACGGCGTACAGCACGAGGCCCAGATGGACCACGGCGCCCAGCGGCAGCAGTTTGGGCCGCCACCGATTCGAAGGCACGGCCAACGCGACCGCCGCCATCGTCAAGGGAAACAAGAGCAGCAAGTATGCCATGATCTATTCCTGCACCTCCGTGAGCTGCTCTCTTAATTCGGTGAGATGTGCGGTGCTGATGGAAGCGAACGACCGGCTGATCTGATGGATGATGATGCCCATCACGAACACGCCGGTGAACAAGTCCAGCAACACGCCGATCTCGACGAGGAACGGCACCGCCTCCAGGAGGAGCAGTCCGAACAGGAAGATGCCGTTCTCGAGCACCAAGTACCCGAGCACTTGGGTAATCGCTTTTCTGCGGGTGGTGAGCAGCAAGAAGCCAGTCCACACCGTAGCCAGTGAGGCGGGAACAATCAGTAGACCGGCGTGTTCATCGGCGACGGGCAAGGCGAAGGAGAACACGAGCGCCAAGCCGGTGCCGATCGCCCCCAAGAACAGCGATGCCATGTAACCCACGTACGGCGAGACCTCGTGCTGGATGTTGGCTTCCCGCATCGCTCGCACCAGCAGTCGAGGAATCACAAATCCCTTGAGAGCCACCGTTACCATGACCAACAGCAGGCCGCGAATGCCGGATCCCGTATGGACCACCAAGGGGGCCAGTCCCAGGAGCATCCCCTGCAAGGCGACCGCGTTGATGACGGCTCGGATACGACTGACACCCAAGGCGTAGAAGTTGAGCGCCAGTGTCAGGATCAGCAGGGGATCGAGAATTTGTGCCATGGGTTACCTTGCGATCAAGACCAGGCCGAACGCGGATAACAAACAGGCCGCGACCAGTAACGTTGGAATGTGCGTCAACCGCAGACGGGCCATCGTGGATTCCACCACGCCAATCACAACGGCCACCAGCAGCAGGCCGACCAGGAAGATCGGCCAGTCGAGCCAAGCCGATCCCGCGCCCATCGGCAGCACCAGGCGGAGGACCAAGGCTGCGAAGGCGAACAGCTTGAGCGCCGCGCCATACAGAATCATTCCGAACGCCGGTCCGCTATGGTCGAGCACCATCACCTCGTGGATCATCGTCAGCTCCAGGTGCGTATTGGGGTCGTCAAACGGAACCCGGCAGTTCTCGACCAGCAGGACGATGAACCAGCTCAAGAGCACTAGGGCCAGCGATGCGCCGGCGGTGGTCCAGTGGGCTGTCAGCGAGTCCCCGAGCAGCACGGCCAATTGCAGGGAGCCGGAGAGCTTCGCCAGCACCAACAGGCCGAGAAATAGGGCGGGCTCGGCCAGACAAGCGAAGGTAACTTCGCGGGCGGCCCCCATGCCCTCGAAGGCGGAGCCCGTGTCCAAAGCGGCGATGGCGGTGAAGAACCGGCCTAGTCCGAACAGATAGGCCAGCAGAATCAGGTCGCCGGTGAACGAGATGGGAGCGAACGAACTTCCGAGTGGAATCAGCAGCAGCGCCGTCAGCGCCGTCGCTAAGCCCACCACCGGGCCCGCCTGGAAGACCCACGTCGTGGTCTGGCTGATCACGGAGCCCTTCCGGAATAGCTTGAGCAGATCCCAGTAGGGCTGCCACAACGGCGGCCCGACCCGGCCCGCAAACACGGCCTTCGTCTTCCCGATCACACCCAGCAGCAAGGGCGGGAATACGAGCGCGATCAGAATGTGCAACGCCGCAGTGACGAACGCTTCCATGATCTCCCTCTTCGCCTTCGGCACGGCCGAAAAACAACTTCGGCTTTCGCCCCTTTCGCCCCTCACCCCAACCCTCTCCCCGGAGTACCGGTGCGAGGGAGTTATTTTTCGTCCGTGCTTCACCACCAGAACAACAGCACCAGCAAGGTCAGCACGATGTACAACAAGTACGCTTGAATACTGCCTTGTTGGAATACGCGAAACCAACCACATAACCAGGCAGTCCATCGGATCGCGGGCAGTATCCCTTCCTCCAGCACTACGTCCGGGACATCGCTGTGAAAGGTCGTCGGCCCCGGGAACAGCGGCAGGTCCGCGGGCTGCCGTCGTTGGGGCCGCAAGGCCCAGGCGAACAGCGCCACCAGCATCTGCGCGAAGGAGGATGAGGTGTATTGCATGCGTGCGGTCGGAAGCACGTAGCCGCAGCCCCAGGTCGGACCCGTGGTCACCGTTCCCCGACCGCACCGGCTCCTCAGCAGGACGCTGGTAAGCGCCGTAACGGCGAGGAGGAGTAACCCCATCACGCTAATCCAACCCAACGGAGCGTACGCGGTCAATTGGACTTCGGCTGCAGGCAACTCGGCCGCCCAAGCCTGGACCGCCTGCGTCAGCAGCGGAGCCACCAGGCCAGGCGCCAGCCCAATCGCCAAACAGCACGCCACGAGCACTCCCATGGACCCGACCATCGACAAGCCTGACTCTCGGGCTTCGGCCGCAGGTCGCGAGCGGGGTGTTCCCAGAAAGACCACCCCGAAGACTTTCACGAAACAAGCGACGGCGAGCGCACCAATCAAGGCCAGAGCCGGAGCGGCAAAGGCGGCTCCGACGAACGTGGGTCCCGCTTCCAGGCCCAGCGTGCGGAACAGGCCGAGATACACCAAGAATTCACTCACAAATCCGTTCAGCGGCGGCAGGCCACAGATGGCGACAGCGCCCACGAGAAAACAGATCGCGGTGTGCGGCATCTGCTTGGCCAAACCACCCAGGTGGTCGATGTCTCGGGTGTGCGTGGCATGGATGACCGAACCAGCGCCGAAGAACAGCAGGGATTTGAAGAAGGCATGGTTCCAGACGTGGAGCAGGGCTCCGGCCAGTCCCAGGACGATCCAATCGACACGCCCCAGCGAGCGCCCGGCCAGCGCCAATCCGAGGCCCATGACGATAATGCCGATGTTCTCGATGCTGTGGTACGCCAGCAGCCGCTTGAGGTCATGCTGCCCAATCGCGTAGGCGACCCCCAACACTCCCGAGACCGCGCCCAAGGCCAGCAGGCTGCCGCCCCAAACCAGCGGTGGATTCGGCAAGAACGAGGTCACCCGGACCAGGCCATAAATTCCCATCTTGATGACGACGCCGGACATCATGGCCGACACGTGACTTGGCGCCATCGCATGCGCTCCCGGCAGCCAGACGTGCAGTGGCATCACGCCGGCCTTCAGGCCAAACCCGGCCGCGCAGAGTACGAACACCGCCGTAGCCAGCGGGGGACTGATCTCATCCGCGTGCAACGGCCGCAAATGGAACGAGCCGCTGGCGGACGCGAACAACGCAAAGAGTGCAAACAGGCTGAGCGTGGAGAAATGCGTGGCCCCCAAGTAGATCCAGCCGGCGCGTCGCACTTGCGGGTCTTGGTCCTCGGTCGTCACGAGGAAGAAATTCGCCAGGGCCATGATCTCCCAGCCAACCAGGAACAGCAAACCGTTGCGTGCCAGCAACATCAGGGCCATCGCGGCCGGGAGCAGGCCGTAAAACAACCGCAGTTTTCGCCCGTTTTCCGGATGCTCCGTCTGCTTCCAGTAGCTCAGGCCGAAGATCGATCCCAGGGCCGCGATCAGAAACACCGGCACCAGGAACAGGGCCGAGAGTCCATCCATCTGGACCCGAAACTCGCCCCCGGGTATGGGCCACGGCCAGAGTATTTCGGCGCTGTTCGCCCCCCACCAGTAGGCCGCCACACCTGTTAAGCCCAGCCCGCAGCCGGCGACTAGGATGGCCGTGGAAAGCCCTTGCCCCACGCAAGTCGAGCGGGCGCACAAGAGCCCCGGTACACCACTGACGGCGCAGACGAACAGGCCGAGGAGGACTAGCTCTTCGCTCATCCGGCCATCCTCCACCAGGTGCGCAACGACATCCAGGCGAACGCCAGCACCACCGCCAACACGATGTAGGTCAAGTAGATGTTCACTTGCCCTTGTTGCAGAATGCGGAGTTGGGCGCAGCGCCGCGCCCCCCGAGCGAACAGCGGTTCAACCACTTTTTCACACAGCGGATCGGGGCTGTGCGAGACAAAATCGCTGCCGGCGGGGAAGAGCCCCGCGGGTGATTGGATCGTGTTGTGGGGACGCAGAAAGCGGGGCAATAGTCGTTTGCTTGACATTTCCGCGAACGACTGCCCCGTGTATTGCATGCGCGCCGTGGGACGCACGTAGCCACAAGCCCAGGTGGATCCTGAGACGCTGGTAGACGCACGGGCCAGCGCCGCCAGCAGCGCGGAGATCATTCCGATCACACCCCACAGCCAAGCATTGAACAGGCCCACGGAGACCAAGAACTCCCGCGTCTGCTGCAGGGTGGAACTGGTTACCGCGTGAGGACTTCCCTGCAATTGCAGCAGCGCTTGGGCGAGGCCGTCCAATGCGACACAAGGCAGCACCGCCAGGACCAGACACGCGGCCGCCAGCAGGCACAGCGGCGCCACCATCCAACGCGACGACTCCCGCGCCCGGCCCGCTGCCGCGCTCCGCGGGGAACCCAGCAGGGCGATACCGGTTAAGCGAACATAGGCCACTGCTGCCAGCCCCCCCACGAGAGCCAGTAGTCCGACGGCCAGCAATGCCGTCAGGCCGTGATCGCGGAGCGGCGAGAGCCCACTGTGCAGCAGCGCTAGGTACATCAGCCACTTACTGGTAAAGCCGTTGAGCGGCGGCAGGGCAGCCATGGCCACAGCTCCCAGGGTCATCGTTCTCGCCGTCCACGGCATGCGGTGCATGAGTCCCCCCAGCTGTTCCAGGTCGCGTGTCCCCGTGGCGTGCAAGACGCTTCCGGCGGCCAAGAACATGAGGCTCTTCATCAAGGCGTGGTTCCATAAGTGCAGCAGAGCACCCGCCAGACCCAAGGTTTCTACCAGGGGCCGTTGCGTGGCCTGTCCCCAGAACCCGAGACCTAACGAGAGGACGATGAGTCCGATGTTCTCGATGCTGGAATAGGCCAGGACGCGTTTGATGTCTCGCTGGTAGACGGCCAGCGAAATGCCGACCAAGGCGGTGATCATCCCCGTGACCGCCAGAGTAATTCCCCACCACGGAGCCGGTGGACCTAGGAAAGTGAGCACGCGCAGCAGTCCGTACAGTCCCAGTTTGATCATGACGCCCGACATGAGCGCCGAGACATGCGACGGGGCGGCGGGGTGCGCCTCCGGCAGCCACACGTGGAACGGCACGATCCCGGCCTTCGCACCGAAGCCGACAAGAGCCAGGACAAAGACCACTCCGGCGGTGGTGGCGCTTCGCGGCTGTGAAAGAATCAAATCGGCCGACGAGGCTTGCACCGCGTGTAGAGTGGGCTGTGCGCACCCGGCACAAGCGGTTGTGGTGGGCCCAGCCCACCCTGCGATTTTTTCACCGCCGCTTTGCGTTGTGACATCGTGAAACGCTGCGAACTCCAGGCTCCCTGCCTGATTTCCGAGAAGCAGAAACGCCGCCAGCAGAAAGGGCAGTCCCAGCTGCGTGGCCACTAGGTAGACCCAGCCAGCACGGCGCACGCCGCCCTCCTCGTGCTCGAAGGTGACCAAGAAAAACGCGGTCAGCGACATGACCTCCCAGGCGACGATAAACAGCAGCACCGTCCGAGCCAGGACGACCAGTGTCATCCCGGCGATGAAGACGTTGAAGAAGAACCACGGCGTGCCCAACGACTTGTGGTGGCGATAGGCCAACAGGTAGTGGGCGCCGTAGACGGCGGCCAGCACGGTCAGGCCCAGGATCGGCAGCAGGAAGACGGCCCCCAGAGCATCCAGTTCCACCAGGAACCGGCCATGGACCGCGTCCCAGGGCAGCTGCAGTGATTCGCAGCCGCCGTGGAGCAGGACCCGCACGGTCGGCGTCACACCGAGCAGCGCGCCCAACACTGCGGCGGAGGCGCCCAGCGTGCTCGCCGAGCGGGGAAAGCGTGAAAGGGCCACGGCCCCCACCCCACCCAGTATCCAAACGATGATTCCTGCCAGGATGGCCTCCATCTTAAGCCGCCACCCTCTTCATCCCGCCGTCGGGTCCCGTCAAACTCGACTCGACGCGGCACACCTCCAGCAGGAGTTCCTCGCGCGGGGCTTGGCGCAGCAGCGTCTCCCGGAACTTGCCGTCATGCAGGGCGAAAGATAACCGCGAGAGCAATTGCAGGTGGCTCCGGGTAGTCGGGCTGATGATCGAGAACAGGACATGCACGGGCTTGCCGTCCAACGCACCGAAATCGACCGGCTGCGCCAAGAAGGCCAGCGTGATCATCGGCCTAACCACCTGCAGCACAATCGGGTTTCGGACGTGGGGGATGGCGATGCCGTCACCGAGGGCGGTGGAGGCCAAGGCTTCCCGCGCGAGGAACAGTTGCAACAGCAGTTCGCGGTCCAGGCTGTCGGGCAACGGCAGGAACTGCACTAACGCGCGCAGCGCCTGCTCCTTATTCGTATTCGGGAGCTGGTACACAATGCCGCCTTCTGCGAGGGCTTCGGCCAAGGTAGGAAGCGGCTCTGCGGCCATTTCTTGATGGTTGAACACCTCCAGCGAAACCGCGATCTGGTTGGCTGTCGCCCACTCCAGCACCTCGACACGGTTGAAGCGGTGCTGGCCAGTCACGTATTGGGCAGGCAGACCTCGCTGCCGGACCCAGCGCGTCACCGTGGACTCGGACACATTGAGGCACCGACTCACGTCCCGAACCGTCAATTGCACTTCTTACTCCTTTGTGTCCGCGCAGAAATAATTTGGTCAGTTTCGTGTAGGACGGATTGGCGATCCGGCCGGTATTTCCCGGCCGGATCGTCAATCCGTCCCACGGTTAGCGTTCAACTTATTCCCGCGAGAGCGTTTCGCTGCTGTTTCACTCATTTCGGTGCGTCGCCGTCCGTCTCCATGCCTTTAAGCATTTCCAGCGATTCGTTCAAGTGCGATTCGAAGTACTGTCGCATGAGTTCGAGGACTTTGCCGAGAATCGGATCTCGCAAAGAGTAGAAGACTTGGTTGCCGTTCTTACGCCCGGTGACAATTTGGCGGGAGCGCAGCACCGCGAGGTGCTGCGAGGCATTGGCCTGTTCGATGCCCAGTTGCTCAAGAATTCGGCTGACCGGCACCTCTCCCTCGGCACACAGCAATTCGACGACCGCAATGCGGGTCGGGTGAGCCAGGGCCTGAAAGCACCCGGCCTTGAATTGCCGCAGTTTGTCCTGCATGAAACTCCTCCTCGCCAGCCCCCCACGCCGCTGCGCGGTGAAATAATCGGAAGGAACTCGGTTGTTCCTAGGGAGCCGCGTTGCTACGAACCACGGCCAACAAGTAGGGTCCATCAAGTTCCGCGCCGATGTACCTTCGGATCAGCCCTCATGGCGACGGTTTCTCAGCGAACCACGGCCAACAAGTAGGGTCCATCAAGCTCCGCGCCGATGTACCTTCGGATCAGCCCTTAGGGCGACGGTTTCTCAGCGGTACATCGGCGCGGAGCTTGATGTACCTTACTGCTCAGGAGTTCCTGCATTAGAGCAACAGCCCGCACGTCTGACTCGCCAGAACGCCAAAGGGGCCTTAGCATATTCGAAACTTCGAATGCCGTAAAGGGCGATTGCCGAGAACTGAAGAGCGTCTACACACGGGCACTCGTCCATCCCGATCAGGCTGCCGACGGCGGTGGAGACACGCTCTGATCGACGGCCAGGGCCGCGGCCAGAATCTCGTCGGCCGATCCTCGGCGGCCGAGAACTTCGGCAAACGTGGGGTGACGCAAGCCGAACGCGAGTCGCGAGAGCACATGCAGGTGCGACTTGACCGTCGGGCTGACGATGGCAAACAGCGTGTGCACAGGCAGGCCGTCCACGGCGACGAAATCGATCGGGTGTTCCAGGAAACAGAGCGTGATCATCGGATGCGCAATGTGCATCACGATGGGATTTCGCGCGTGGGGGACGGCAATGCCATTGCCCAGGCCCGTCGAGCCGAGTGACTCACGGGCCAGCAATAACTGCAGCAGGAACTGCCGGTCCACTTCCTCGGACAGCGGTATCAACTCGACGACCGAACTCAACACGGATAGCTTGTCGGTGCCGGCCACACGCGCATGAATTCCGCCAGCACGTAGCGCCTCGGCCAGTCCGGCCGTCGGCGTGGAGTGGTCTGTATCCTGGAAAATTTCGGCGGATACGCTGATTCGCTGCGAAGTGGCCCATTCCAACAATTCGGCCCGGTTCAGCCGATATTGGTCGTGAATCTTCGAAGCGGGCAACTCGCCCTTTTGGATCCACCGGTAAACGGTGTTCTCAGGAACGTTCAGTAGTTTCGCGGCATCTCGGACACTTAGTTGCATTTCTGGCTGTCTGCCTCCCGTCTTATCTTCCCCAACCGCGAATGCAGAGGGGTGCCGAGTATAGCAGTGCTTGCCTGTCGGAGCAACCTGAATCGCCACGTGATACCTGGGCGATTCGCTCGGCGCGGAAGCTACCAATTCGCTTAACCGCGACCCAGAAGCGGCTGCTGGCGACAGCGGTCGGCGGCCCTGATCGTAACGTTGCGCACGGCTGTCGGTGCCGACAATGATCCGGGTGGCTGGTGGCTGAGCCTAAGCGAAGCCCCAGTCCCCGGTTTCTGGGGCATCGCTGCACTCCGCCCCAGCCACCCTGACCTCCTGCTGCTAGCGTTTTGCGCAACGTTATGATCAAGGCCGCCGTCGGCATTGCCGACCGCAGCTGACCAGCAGCCTCCTGGGGGCGGCGCGGCTACGCGTGCATGACTTGACCGCCGTCCACGTTGATCGTCTGGCCGGTGATATTCTGGGCTCGCACCGAGGCCAGGAAGACGGCGACTGCGGCGATGTCTTCCGGGGTCTGCCAGCGGCCCAGCGGCGAGATGCGTCGGACCTTGTCGTCGGCCCAGGCCTCGTACGACAGGCGACCAACTTCGGGTTGCTGGTCGTACCACGCTTGCCAGACCGAGCGGTTCAAGGGCGTCTTGATCATGCCCGGACAAACCAGGTTGACGCGGATGTTGTAGGGCGCGAGATCTTTGGCGGCGCATTGCCCGAAATTGATCACGGCCGCCTTGGCGGCACTGTAGGGCGGGTCCGTCTGCGAGCCGATCTGGCCGGCGATGGACGAGAAGAACAGAAATGTCCCGCCCCGCCGTTGGATCATCGACGGCGAAAATGCCTGGGCCGCGTGGACGGGCGCCATGATGTTCACGTGCAACACGCGGGGCCAATCCGTCGGCTGCAGGTTCCAAAACGGAAACCCGAATTTTCCCGACCCGATCCCGGCTGCCACTACGACGTGATCACAACGGCCCAGTTCGGTGAGTACCGCTTGGGCGGTCCGCTCGACCGCGGCGAAATCGGCGGCATCCGCGGTGATGGCCAGCGTACGGGCGTTTGTCTCGCGTTGCAACTGAGCCGCCACCTCGTGCACCGACGGGGAGATGTCCACCAACGCCACCGCCGCTTGCTCGCGAGCGAACTCCCAGGCGACCGCTCGCCCCAGCCCGCTCGCTCCCCCCAGCACAACCGCCACGTCACCCGCGAGTTGTAGATCCATGCCGCATGAACCCTCACAGCTTCACCGTGGCGTACAAGTCCAGATCCGCGCGATCACCGATAATGGAAAATAGACCGCGAATCTGGTCCAGTCCCGTCGCAAACACGAAACTCGAATCCCGTCCGTAGCTCTTGGCGCCGAGGATGTAGAAGTTCGGTTCCGGGTTGAGCAGAGTCTGGGGTGGGCAGGCTGGCGGCAGGCCCCCCGCGGTCGTGTGACCGCGCAAGGCGACCGCCAGTCGGCGCGGCGCCCCGGTGACATAGCAAGACGGCACCTGCAGTTCCGCGTAGATGGAATCGTCACCACGATAACCGACGCTGGCGACAATCCGGTCGAATCGCTGCTCACCGGCGTGCTGTCCGGAGCAGCGCACGACGAATTGGTCCTGCTCGGCATCGTGCGTTACCGCCTCGACAACGGTGACCGGCCAGTACTCGATCACCGAGCCTTCTCCGCGGGCGTAAAGGTTGGCGGCCAAGGCCAACTCCCGCCGACTGTGCAGCGGATCGCTGGCGACAGATCGGATCGGACCGAGGTCGATTTCCTCAGGTGGTCGCGCGGTAACCCAAGTCAACTGCGTGCCCGGCGCCTGCAGCGCAAGGCCGTACAGGGCCACCGCGTTCGTAGCCGCCGAATATCCATCGCCGATCAATAGCGTGTGCCGCCCGGCATAGCGGTCTCGCTCCCGGCCTTCAATGTCTGGCAAGCCATACTCGATGCGATCCCGCAGCGAGGTTTCCCCGATGGCTGGCCCGCCGCCAGGCCCCAGCCAGTTCGGATTTCCATAGACCCCTGTGGTATCGATAACGATGTCGGCTTGCTCGCTGAACTCACTGCCGGACTGCTCCCGGAGCAGAATGCGGAACGGAGAATCACCCCGCTCGGGCAAATCGGGCAGGTCCTCCTTCAACAGCTCCTGCCGCGAGACACCAATTACCGTGACATGCTCGCGGATGTGGTCGACCAACAGGTCCGTTTGCGCCAGCGGGAGCAGATACTGCCGCACCCACTCGCGCCCGATGAGCGGCGAGCTCGGATTCGGCGGGCGGTATTTGTCGTCTTGCGCGGCCAGAGCCGCCAACCCCAAGCGGGAGCAATTCCGCGAGAACGGCATGAACATCCGCACGTGGCCCCAACGCAACACGTTGTCGGCAATGGTGCCACGTTCGTAGAGCTTCACGTCATAGCCGAGAAATCGGGCGTACAACGCCGTCTCCAGGCCCATCGGGCCGGCGCCAAGAATCGCAATCGTTGCAGGTGTGTCAACCGACATGGCATCCGTTCTACGAGATAACCTGCCTTTTTGCCAGTAGGCTGGCCACGCCAACTGGCAGCAAATGGTTTTTCCAGGTGTCGGCATTCACTTTGGTATTTGACGAATGCCCCCGGCTCGCCCGGGGATGCTTACGTCCGTCGCTTGCACAGGTCGTTCAGGAAGTTCACTGGGTTGTCGCGGTGCCCTTTGCTGACCGTTCCGTTGACGACGCCACGTTCACCGTACTGGATGTATTCCGAGCAGACCCTGGCCACCGCCCACGTAACCTGATTGCCATCGGAACGTTGACGGTGGCTGCGGGACGCGAGATACTGAGGCGACTTTGTTTCCGCTCCTCGTCCAGCCGCTGAATCGTCGTCCAATCGGTGTAAGGCGAGCGGAAGGACATAACTTACCCAACCCGATGTAGGATGGTCTTCCCGTAAGACGGCCCTCCGAGGCCGTCCACTGCGTCCCGCAGGTTGGTTTACCAGACGGCCTCGGAGGGCCGTCCTACGGGTAAGTCATTTCCTGCCGCTCGCCCAAGCAGCTGGGCGTGGACAGAAAATTGATCGTCAATCCCTTTGTTAGCGAGACGCTTCCATGATCTCTCGTGCATCCCCCGTGGGGTACGATTGCAGCCGCAATTCACCCCGATCATCGGCACATCAGACAAGCACACGGCTGCTTATCCTCGCGGCCGCGTACTTGTCAATCCATGCGGGAACGGCGGGAAGCTGCGCGGATGCACCGCGTGGACCCAACATCGTGTTCATCATCGCCGATGATCTCGGTTACGGGGACGTGGGCTGCTTCGGCCAGACGAAGATCCGCACGCCACACATCGATCGTTTGGCCCAGGAGGGCCTGCGGTTCACCCAGCATTACTCGGGCAACGCCGTGTGCGCTCCTTCGCGTTGCGTGTTGCTGACCGGCAAACACCCCGGCCATGCCTTCATTCGCGACAACCGCGAACTCAAGCCGGAGGGGCAACACCCGATTCCGGTTGATACGGTCACGCTGCCCAAGTTACTAAAGCAACTCGGCTACACCACCGGAGCGTTTGGCAAATGGGGGCTGGGCGGTCCGGGCAGCAGCGGCGATCCGCTGAGACAGGGCCTCGACCGTTTCTACGGCTACAACTGCCAGCGCGTGGCGCACAATTACTATCCGACGTACCTGTGGGACAACGACCGCCAGGTGCCGCTCAACAACCCAGCCTTCGCGCCGTACCAGAAGCTGCCCGCCGCCGCAGACCCCAAAGACGCCGCCAGTTATGCCGCCTGGACGGGCAAGGATTACGCGCCGGATCTGATCGCGGAACAAGCGTTGAAGTTTGTTCGCGACAACCGCGATCGACCGTTCTTTCTGTTCTTTCCGACCACCATCCCGCATCTCGCGCTGCAGGTGCCGGAAGATTCGCTGGCGAAGTATTTGGGCGAGTTCCCCGAGGCACCGTACTCGGGCGACAAAGGCTACTTGCCGCACCGCGCGCCGCGGGCTGCGTATGCGGCCATGGTTTCCCGTCTCGATCGGTACGTGGGGCAACTCCTGGCGACGGTGAAGGAACTGGGCTTGGAGCAGCAAACTCTGTTCGTCTTTACGTCGGACAATGGCCCGCTGTACGACAAGTTGGGCGGCACGGATGCGGATTTCTTTCAGTCGGCCGGCACGCTGCGTGGACGCAAAGGTGCGTTGTACGAAGGCGGTATCCGCGTGCCGATGATCGCCCGCTGGGCGGGGCATATCGCCGCGGGGACGACCTCGGACCGAGTGGCCGGCTTTGAAGATTGGCTCCCCACGCTCTTGGAGTTGGCCGGTGCGGACAAGTCGATCCCGCGCGAACTCGACGGAATCAGCTTCGCTCCCACGTTGCTCGGGCGGCCCCAGGAACCGCGGCCCTTCCTCTATCGCGAATTCCCGGGCTACGGCGGGCAGCAGGCAGTGTGGCTCGGGGCTTGGAAGGGCGTGCGCACCGGCCTGCTGCCGCGTGGCAAGAAGGCTTCGCCCAACTTGAAAATGGAACTGTACAATCTGCGGGATGACCCGGCCGAGAGCCGGGATGTAGCAGGCGAACACGCGGATGTGGTAGCCCAGTTGGAAACCATCCTGCGTCAACAGCACACCCCATCACCTGATTTTCCGTTCGCCGCGTTGGATCAATAAGGGGAAGCCTTCGTGGCCGGGTAGGGTGGGTCAAGCCAGCCGTGTTCCTGGTGGGCCGCGGTCGCTGTGCCACACGTCGTGGCCTCGTCGTACTAGCACCAAACGGTTTCTTGGTCCTGACGCGTAAAGAATGAGATTTTACGGTTCCGCAGTGCCGGGCCCCAGGCCGGGCTCAGACGTACAGAATTCAAAATTGGCGGACAAATTACTCTGACTTGGCAAAGTCACCAAACCGCCAATTTTGAATTCTGTACGTCTGAGCCTTCGCGGCAAGCCTCGTCCAGGCGACAACGTTAAGCCTCATTCTTGCCACTCACACCGTAAGAAACCGTTTGGTACTAGGAAATACCGCGGGGACGGCTGGCGAAGGCCCACCGAGATGTTTCGCTCCCTTGGCCCACCCTACAAGAATTATCCGGGATAGCGAGGTCCGACAATGCCATTTGCCACAGCTCAGACGGACACCCTCCTGAAACCTTTGCGCGAAGTGCTAGGCAAGTACTGGGGCTACGACAGCTTCCTGCCGCTACAGGCCGAGGCGATGAGCAGCGTGCTGCGCGGGCGGGATTCCGTGGTCGTGTTGCCGACGGGCGGCGGCAAGTCGCTGTGCTTCCAGGCACCGGCCATGTGCTTGCCGGGACTCGCGTTGGTCGTGTCGCCGTTGATCTCGCTGATGAAAGACCAAGTCGACGCGCTGCGCAATTGCGGCGTGTCGGCGGCGTTTGCCAACAGTACGTTATCGGCTGCCGAGCGCCGGCGCGTCGCCGATGACATTCGAGCGGGCCGGCTACGGCTGTTGTATCTGGCGCCCGAACGGCTGCTGACCGAAGGGACGCTGGAGTTTCTCAAGACGGCCCAGGTTTCGCTCGTGGCGATCGACGAGGCGCACTGCATCAGCTCCTGGGGGCACGACTTCCGGCCTGAGTACCGGAGCTTGCGGCTCTTGAAGGAGGTCTTTCCGAACGTCGGGATCCACGCCTATACCGCCACGGCCTCTGAGCTGGTGCGCCGCGATATTGCCGAGCAACTCCGCTTGACCGATCCGGAGATTCTGGTGGGTTCCTTCGACCGGCCCAATCTGATCTACAAGGTGCAGCGCCGCCATGACCGCCTGAAGCAAATTCGCCAAGTCCTGGAGCGGCACCCGAGCGAGTCCGGAATCATCTACTGCATCACGCGTAAAGATGTGGATCAGACCAGTGCGGTGCTGACGGAACTGGGCTATCGTGTGCGGCCGTACCACGCCGGGCTGACCGACGACGACCGCCGCCGCAACCAGGAGGCCTTCATCCAAGAGCAAGTCGACACGATCGTGGCCACAGTCGCGTTCGGCATGGGGATCGATAAGTCGAACGTCCGCTACGTAATTCACGCCGGCATGCCCAAGTCGCTGGAGCACTACCAGCAGGAGAGCGGGCGGGCGGGACGCGACGGGCTGGAGGCGGAATGCTGCCTGTTCTTCTCCGGCCAGGACTACGGGGTCTGGAAAAGCATCACCGAAGAATCCGAGCCGACGGCCCGCGAGGGGGCCCTGCAATCACTCTCTGCCATGCTGAACTTCTGTACCGGGGTCCAATGTCGGCACCGGGCTATCGTCGAGTACTTTGGGCAGCGGCTGGACGGCGAGTCCTGCCAGGCTTGCGATGTGTGTCTCGGACAATTGGATCTGGTCGACGACGCACTGATCATCGGCCAGAAGATCCTCTCGTGCGTCCTGCGATTGCAGCAACGGTTCGGCGGCGAGTACACCGCCAAAGTGCTCAACGGTTCCGAAGAGCAGCGTATCGTCCAGCAGGGACACCACCAACTGAGCACGTGGGGACTGCTGGCGGCCGAGCAATTGCGGACCATCCGGGACTGGATCGAGCAACTTGTCAGCCAAGACTTCCTGGTGAAGGCCGGCGAGTTCAATGTCTTGGAGGTCACGCCGGAAGGACGCCGACTGCTGAAAGGCCAAGTCACGCCCCGGTTGTTGCGACCCGCTAAACCGGCCAAGGCTGGAAAGGCGGCGGCCGCGTCGGAGGTCGACTCGTGGGAGGGCGTCGACCGCGGGCTGTTCGATGAACTGCGGCGATTGCGGCAGGAGCACGCCGCGGTGCAGAACGTCCCCGCCTATATTGTCTTCAGCGATGCGACGCTTCGAGACGTGGCGCGCCGCCGACCTTCCAGCTTGGACGGCTTTCGCCAGATCAAAGGCGTCGGCGACAAGAAACTCGCCGATTACGGTCAAGCGTTCGTCGCGCGACTGGTCGCCTACTGCCAAGCGAATCAAGTGCCGCTGGACGTGTCGCTCCCAGGGCGTCCGTGCCGATAGCTCCAGAGCCGTCGGCCGAGGCCGGCCCCAGTTTGGCGGTGGTTCGCTGCTTCTCCTTGTTCCGTCAGGGGCTCAGTGTGTCGCAGGTGGCTGAGCAACTGGGTCGAGCTTCGTCCACCGTGTACGGTTATCTGACCGACTGACTCCCAGTTCAGCTCTTCCAGGTTCGGTTTCGCCCACGGATAGCAAAGCCGACCCACGGATGAAGACGGGACAAGCATAAATCCGTGGGCCGGCCTTGCCATCCGTGGGGTCAACCCGGCAGCAGCGCTCGCAGACGGGCCTCGAGGCCGTCTCGTCCGTGACGGATCTCCACGCCGATGCCAACTGCCCACAGCGGGTGGGGTCCCAGGCGGAGGCGGTTGATTTTTGCCAAGTCCTTGTTCGTGCAAACCACGCCGGAAATGTCCGACAAGCCTGCCGTCCACTGCTCCAGCGCGGCGACGTCCCGGTCGGCGAAAGCGAAGTGGTCTGGGAATTCACGAAAGTCCGTCAGCTGGTAGCCGCACGCTTGGACCGTCAGCCGGAATCCGGCCGGGTTGCCCACGCCGCAAAAGGCCGCGACTTTGCGGCCCGCCAGCGTGTCGAGCGGTGCCTGTCGGCCGTCCGCGGCGACCAGGGTGAGTGGCTGATGCACGAGTTCCAGCCAGACGGCGTCAGGAGCCAGTTGTGCCACTTTCCGGCGAATTGACTCGCGTGTTGCCGCGTCGACAGCATCCGACCTCGACAAAGCAACCACCTGGGCGCGGGCCAGCCCTGTTAACGGTTCGCGCAACGTGCCGCGGGGAAACACATGGCTCCAGCCAAACGGCTCCAGGGCATCGAGCAAGACGATGTCCAAATCCCGTGCAATGCGGCGGTGTTGAAAGGCATCGTCCAACAGGATCAGTCCGCAAGCATAGTCGCGGATCGCCTGCTGCGCTGCCCGCACACGATGCGGATCCTGCAGGTGTGGTACGTGGGGGAGTCGCTTGGCCAGTTCCAGTGCTTCGTCGTTCAGCGTGCCCGCTCCGGCCCGGTAGCCGCGGCTGATCAAGACCACGTGGACGCCGTGCTGGCAGAACCAATTCGCCAGCCATTCCACCATCGGTGTCTTGCCGGTTCCACCGAGACTCAAGTTGCCCACGCTGACGACCGGGACCTGGACCCGAGTGACGCGGCGGAGTCCCCCGTCGAAGGCAGCGTTGCGCAGTTGAACCGCCCACCGGTAGGGAGTCTCCGCGGCAGCCAACACGCCGCGCAACAGCGTCGCCCGCAGGCCGCGCTGACGACCGCTCACGAGATCCCGAAACTCGGATGGCTTCCACATCCGCGGATAGGCCGTCAACCCCTCAGCCGAGCGCAGATGGCGTCGGCCATCTCCTGGGTGCCGACGGCGGTCGGGTCGTCGCGTTGGGGCTTCATGTCGTAGGTGACGTACCGGCCCTCTTCAATCACCGCCTCCACTGCGTTCTCCAGTCGATCGGCAGCATCCATTTCCCCCAAATGCCGCAACATCAACATGCCGGACAAGATCAGCGCTGTCGGGTTGACTTTGTTCAAGCCTTTGTACTTCGGCGCACTGCCATGGGTGGCTTCGAAGACCGCACCGTTCGGTCCCATGTTCATACCCGGCGCCATGCCCAGGCCGCCCACCAAGCCAGCTGCCAAGTCGCTAACGATATCTCCGTACAGGTTCGGCAACACGAGCACGTCGTACAATTCTGGCTTTTGGATCAATTGCATACACATGTTATCCACGATCCGATCCTCGAACTCGATGTCCGCGTACTCGCGTGCAATACGCTGCGCCGTCGCCAGGAACAGACCGTCGGTGTACTTCATGATGTTCGCCTTGTGGACCGCGGTCACACGTTTGCGACCGTTCTTCCGGGCGTAATCGAACGCGCACCGCACGATGCGCTCGGTACCCGTCACACTCAGCGGCTTGATCGATACGCCGGTCTCTTGTCCCCCGGACTTGATCTTGCGGTCGGCCGACAGGTTGTTGATGAAGTCAATCAATTTGGCGGTGTCCGGTTTACCGGATTCGAATTCGACGCCCGCGTAGAGATCCTCGGTGTTCTCGCGGACGATCAGGATGTCGACTTTGACGTCGCTGAAGCGCGTCCGGACGCCTCGGTATAACTTGCACGGACGAATGCAAGCATACAGTTCCAATTCCTGCCGCAGATAGACGTTAATGCTGCGGAACCCCGTGCCCACCGGCGTCGTGATAGGAGCCTTCAGTGCACACTTGGTGCGGCGGATGCTAGCCAGCGTACTGTCCGGGATGGGGGTCCCGATGCGTTCCATCACATCCGTGCCCGCTTCCTGAACGTCCCAGATGAATTTCACGCCGGTCGCGTCGAGGCACTTCCGCGCGGCTTGGGCCAGTTCAGGTCCGACTCCATCACCAGTGATGAGGGTCACTTCGTAGGGCATGAGGGCTAAACTCCTATCGATTGCTGTCTACCGGAAACTGGAGAGGGGAACACGAACGATCCCAATATTATCTCGCGGGCAGCGAATCCGGCAAGGTGGGGTACGCCGGAAGGCACTTCTACATCGGCCGTGAGGACGGTCGAGAAATCGGCCCGAGCCACCAGCCCCAGAGTAGCAGGGTCACCGCGATCGCCGTGTAGCCGCCAGCGTACTGCAGCGTGGTGGCCTGCAGCAGTCCCCAATCCAGTTGCCAGGGCAGGAACACCGGATTGCCCGGGAGGGGCGAGTGGATCACCCCACAGGACGCACAGGCGGCGGCGATCACAAAATAGACCGCGGCCAGCCAGAGACGCCGATCGATCAGCGAGGCCAGCGCCGAGGCCCACAGCAGGCTGGTGACGACGAATCCGTTTCCCAGCATGCGGATGGTCTGCAATTCCTGACGCAGAACGCCATCCAAAGCTGCTACGCTCAATTGCTGACCGACCAGCGCGGGATCGCCGAACAGCTTGTCGACGTACATCGAGACCAACGCCGCCAGCGCCGGAACGCAGGCCAGCGCGACGGCCGGGTAATGACGCTGCGGCGTCGCGTGAAAACTCTGGGCGGTGATTTCCAGGCCCACGAAGATGAGGATCGGGAACACCGTGGGCATGGGAATGATCACGTACAGGTAGCCGAAATAGCCCAGCAGGCCGGCCCCTCCTACAAAGCACGCCGTCGCCAGCGTGTAGGCAGACCGCCCGCCCATCGCCTTGTACGCGGGGTGTCCGATGTAGGGCGTGGTTTGCACGACACCACCGCAACAACTGGCCACCAGCGTCGCGAAGGCTTCGACTGCGATCACCTGTCGGGTGTCATACTCGTCGCCCGCCGCCGCGGCGCTTTCGGTGCAGTCGATCCCGCCGATCACCGTGCCCAGCGCGAAGGGGATGACCACCGGCAAGTAGGGCACGGTGTCCGCCAACGCGTACCGCCACTGGAAACTGAACACCGTCAGCCATTCGTACGGCAACAGGGCGTCTTCCGGACGAATGTGGGGTGGCTCCATGACCGGCCCCTGGGTCTGCGTCCATTGCATTAGGTAGTAGACGCCGCCGCCGACGAGCAGACCGCCAAGGGCTCCTGGAATGTGAAATGGCAGACGCACCCGCGCCACCAACGCGGTCAACACAATCCCCAAAGCTACAAAACCGGCAACTGGGTAACGCAGGATCTCTAGGAGAGGTAGGAAGCTGATCAACACCAACGCGATGGCCGTCAGCGAACCCAGCAAACCGGCCCGCGGCAGCAGACGACGAATCCAGTTCGAACCCAGGGCACAAGCGAATTTGAACAGACCACTGATGAAGATCGAACAGATTCCCACGTGCCAGGCGTATTGGGCGGCCTCTTCGATCGGCAAATTCGCTTTGGCCTTTACAAAAGCCGGGCCGAGCACCAGCAGGACCATGCCAAACGTGCTCGGTGTGTCCAAACCCAGCGGCATGGCCGTGACATCTTGGCGTCCGGTGCGCCGAGCAAGCGAAAAAGCCATCCAGACATACAGCAGATCGCCCACCAAGACGCCCAAGGACGTGCCTGGGAGCATGTGGCGAATCGCATAGCTTGTAGGAAATTCAAATGCGATCGCCAACAGACTGACTGTCAAGAGCAGGTTGGCGATATTGTCTAACATCAGGCCGAAGAAGGCGTTAATGTCGCCCGGTGCAGCCCAGCGGTAGCCGTACGTGGGCATGGCGGTTTCGGTAGGCACGGATTTTGCTCTTCGGGTAAAGTCGTGAGTGTAAACGGCTGACTTGCGGCTGGCAAACCGACGCCTTGTTGGCAGCACCGGCTGCGATATGTTAGCATGGGCGCCTGAAGGAGACGAGCCTTCCGGCGATTTCTCTCTTCGAACCTTCTCTTCTTTGGTGCGTAGAACAGATGAACGCCATGATGCACACAATGAAAGCAGTGGACACGGCGAAAACGGTGGACACGGCGGCGGACTCGCAATCGGCGGTGACCGACGAGGAGTTGCTGAGGCGATATCGCGAGACCGACGACCGCGAGCACTTTGCGGAGTTGGTGTCACGCTACGAGCGGGAGTTGTACAGCTACCTCAAGCGATACCTGGGCGACGCGGAGATGGCAGAGGATGTCTTCCAGGCGTCTTTCCTGCAAGTCCATCTGAAGGCCGAACAATTCGCGTCT
Organism: Planctomycetota bacterium; assembly: GCA_026692885.1. The sequence goes on from JAPLNJ010000839.1 coordinate 24,025, forward strand.
GACCGCCGGTTCCGTCCCTGGCTCTATGCGATTGCCACTAACCAGGCGATCGACGCGCAGCGCCGGCATCGGCGGCAGCGGATGGTTAGTTTGGAGGGCATCTACAGTGGCCACGAGCATGGCGAGGAGGACAGCCCGGCCAATTGGATGATCAGCCACGAGCCGAGTCCGGGCGCGAAGACCGACGAGGGGGAACGCGACGAGTCGCTGCGGCGGGCCATGAGTCAACTGTCCGACCAGATGCGATTGGTGATTCATCTGGTGTACTACCAAGGATTGATGTACCGTGAGGCAGCGGAAGTGATGGCCGTGCCGGTGGGCACGATCAGGAGCCGGTTGCACGCGGCTATTGCCAAGCTGACTGAGTTCTGGAATCAACAACACGCAGAATCAGACTGAGCGATCCGATGCGCGAAGACCTGTTGGGGTATCTGCTGGAAGCGCTCGACGAAGCCGAACGTGAACGCGTGGAGCAGCTGCTGCGAAATGATCCCGAATTGCAGCGCCGACTGGAGGACCTCAAGGACGAGTTGCAAATGCTCTCCGGCGAGCAAGACTCGCTTACCCCGCCGCCCGGCCTGGCCGAGCAGACCTGCGCGATGGTCGCCGCCTACGAGGATGACCGGCCTCGCGCCACGGGTGCGGGACGGCGCAAGGCGACTTCCTCCGAGGTCCGCTTATCGGCCCGCGCTCGCCGGGAGTTGGTGGGCGGCGGCTCGGCCACCGCGTTTGCCGATCTGGTGGTTGGGGCCGGCATTTTTCTCGCGGCCTCGTTCCTGTTCCTACCCGCCATCGCCAACAGCCGCTTTCACTCCGAGGTCACGGCCTGCCAGTACAATCTCCAACGCATCGGAGATGCCTTGACCAGCTTCAGCGAGAATCGTGGCGGTCTGTTTCCGCAGGTGCCCACGGTCGGCAAACGGGGCGTGGCAGGCGTGTACGCTCCGACGTTGGTCTACAACGAGTTTCTCACGGAACCACGCGTGCTGATCTGTCCTGCCTCCAACCTGGCTCTCCTGCGAGATGAATGGTTCGTGCCGACCTTGGCCGAGCTGGACGCAGCCGAGGGCCGTCGGCTCGTGCGTTTGCAAAGTCTGATGGGTGGTAGCTACGGCTACACGCTGGGCTACTTGGCAGATGGTCGCTATCGTAATCATCGCAACGAGCGGCGGCCCCATTTCGGCCTGCTGGCAGATGCCCCGAGTTTTCATCTCGCCGGCCACCAAAGCAGCAACCACGGCGGACGTGGGCAGAACGTGCTGTACGAGGACGGGCATGTGGAACTCGTCACCGGCTGTTACGAGGGGCCCGACGGGGACTTTCTGTTCCTGAATCGTCATGGCTTCGCGGAAGCCGGTGCCGACAAGCAGGACACCGTGATCGTGGCCAGCGGAATCCCGCCGTTCCCACAACACCAATAGTCCGTGATGCATGTAGGGTGGGCCAAGGGAACGCCACATCGCGGTGGGCCTTCGCAAACCACCCCGCAGTAGTTCATGGTGCGACGACATAACCACGTTTGACACAGCGACCGCGGCCCACCAGGAACACGGCTTGCTCGACCCACCCTACTCAACCGATGGACAATCCCGAATAGCCTGCCGAAAGGAGATTCTGAAGTGGCCGTGACTCTGGAAACGATTAGCCCTGCTCAACTTGAGCAACTGCGTCAAAGCGGTAAGCTGCTGGAATTGATCGACGTACGAACCCCGGCGGAATTCCGCGAAGTACATGTGGCTTACGCCGTGAACAGGCCGTTGGAAAAACTCGACCCGCCGTCGATCATGCAGAGTCGCAGCAGTTCTTGCGACCAACCGCTATTTGTCATTTGCCGCAGTGGTGCCCGCGGAAAGCAGGCGTGCGAGCAGTTCATCGCGGCCGGTTACTGCCAGGTGATCAACGTGGAAGGCGGCACGTTGGCCTGCGAGGCGGCAGGCTTGCCGTTGGTGCGCGGCCAGAAGACGCTGTCCCTGGATCGCCAAGTGCGGATTGCCATCGGCATGTTGGTGCTGGCGGGGGTCGTGCTGGGTTGGCTGGTCCATCCCTGGTTCATCGGCCTGTCGGCTTTCTGCGGGGCAGGCTTGATCTTTGCCGGGATCACGGACAAGTGCCCCTTGGCCATGGTGATCGCCCGGATGCCCTGGAATCAGGTCAAGAATCAGAAGAACTGCTGCGGGTCGTAACAGAACGGGGAGTGGGAGGGCGACGCTAGGCGATGCAAAGTTGGGGTTGACATGGGAAATTGGCTCGGTGGCAAGGGCGAGAGCCTGTTTCGCTGTTTGCCCCGAAATGGCGCACATGACAGCTCGAGACAACGCCCTGATCGTGATCCACAGGTTTTCGCCCCGATAGGGGCAGCCACAAATCAGCCCAGGGCAGAGCGGAGCGGCGTTCGCCGCGTAGCGCCGCCCTGGGTTATGAGAGGATTGAGAACACGAGCCCTGAAGGGGCGAAACAAGCCTTGG